>NZ_JBBGZP010000014.1:0-190526 GCF_037572605.1 Acinetobacter sp. MYb191
TAATTAAGTTACATTATAAAACTATAAAAATTTATATATTTCAAAATTATATCATTTTTTAAATAATTTAAAATTCAATAAACCCATACCGAACATGCAAAGCAGCCAATCCACACTTCACATCAAATTTGGCATCCATTTCGGTACGGGTTGAGTTCTTCATTTCTGCCCAAGAATTATTATAAAAATAACGGCAAATGATGGCATCCAACCAATCATCTAAGACTTCAGATTGTCCCTGCATATCTAAAACCAAACGCTGCACGGCGCGGGCCTCATTATCATCAATCTGACAAACCAATTTACTACGTCTAGCTTTTGGCGGCTCAAAATCACCTGTTAAGTAATCCACAATAATCTGCTGTTGTTGCTCCTTAGTCAGCTTCTTATATTTTTGAGCTTTCACAGCACTATCCATTGCTACAGCGATTGGATTGATACTCTTCCCGCATGTACCAGATACGGTATTCATCCAAGCACCAAATTGATATAACCACCCCTCTAAATCAAAACGTGTCCAATCTACTACTTGCATAATCGTTACTGCTGCCGTCATCCCAAATCCCCTACCATCTTCTCTATTTGCTCAATCGCTTTGCCGCTTTTCACTTGCTCAGTGCTAAACCGTATTACCTGATAACCCATCATTGTTGCTTCGTTGTATTTCTCTAAGTCTCCTAAATAACCCTTTCCCCTTGTATGCCTGCCATTACTCCAAATCCCGCCTTCCACTTCGACCAATATCTTTTTGCCTTTCAAATGAAAATCAGCTCGCCATTTACGTGTCGGGTGAAACTTAAACTCCTGCTCAAACTCAATCTGTAAAGCTCTCAGTGCAGTGGCCAATATCACCTCACCCTCACTCTGTACTTTTTCACCTTTAACCTTTGGGCGCTTAACTCCTCTTTTAGGTTTATTCGCTCCGATCATCTTTTTGTATTCAGCAATGGAGTAGCTGCTAGTCACCCCTTCACCTCAAACAATTGTTTGGCTTTCGCTGTAGGTCGATATCCGCATGGCGTATTTTTATCGCTGTACAAATATCCATAATCTTCAAGTTGAGCCAAATAACGTTGTGCTGAGCGAATACATACACCCGTTTGCTCACTCACTTCCTTTGACCAAATTCGCCCATTGGTTTTGAGTGCTAGTCCAATGATTTGAGCAAAGTAATCAAAGGCGTGTACAAACTTCAGCTTTTTGCGAATAGGCTTGATCATGCTGTAGCCCCCATAAGCGTTCCAGTAAACCCGACTTGCTTGAGATATGATTCCCATTTCTTCGCCTGTGCTGGGTTCATCAATTTGATTTTGATTCGTGATGCCAGTTGTTCGTATGAGTCACCCGGAGCGCTGTGCTTGCTGGCGAACTCAGGCAGGTGTGCAAGTTTCTGTGCAAATGCTGAGATTTGTTTTTCAGTGAGTTGCTTCGGTTCACGTTTGGTATTCGTAGAGCCATTCGCTGTAGATCCATCCACCATGGTTTTTGCAGCAGCTTGTTTTTCGTATTTGAGATATGCACGAATCAACCAATCAGCAAACAGGTAGGTCAAGAATTGCGGATTGTGATTTTTGCCTTCGTTGAAATTTTCAAATGCTGAAAGTTCTCGAGTGAACCAAGTCGCATCTGTGATTTTCTCAACAGGAATTGAATCATTTGCCAAAGCAATTTCATCTTTCAAAGTTTTTAAAACAAACCAGCTCTCTTTTTTATTTTGAGAGTGTTTTTTGATAGTGTTAGTTTGTGGGTTAAAATTCTTTACCACTTGCGGTAAAAATTCTTTACCACCTGTGGTTAAAATATTTGACCACTTGGCGTTTAAGGTGGTTAAAAATATTGACCACATTGGGAATTTATCCACAGCAGTAAGGTGGTAAAAATTTTTAACCAGTACAGATTTCTGATTACCAAGATTCAAGTAAAATTCGACTGCATTTTGAGCTGTATTTTCTCCATATCCGAAGTGGTAAAAATTTTTAACCACCTCTTTTTTGAACAAAACTAACGTTTTTACCAGCACTTTTTTGGATGGAAATTTAATGATATTGCCGATGTCATAGTTATCGACTGGTGAAAATACATTCCCATATTTCGATTGGTGGTGCTTTTTAATAAGACCCACTTCTTCAAGCTCAGTTAAGCACTTAATGACTGTAGGACGACTTTTCCTAGATAGGCTTTCCAGCTGGCGTAAAGAAAGCGCGTCACTCTCTTTTGTCCAGCCACGAGTTTTACGAATGATCAGGAGGTAGATCTTCACAGATGCATCACTGATCTTATTCATTGCTTCATCCACAAACGCGTTAGCGACCATGAATGAGTTTGGTATAAATTTATTACTCACTCTTCACCCGCCTTAATGAAACGCCCAAACATAAAAATCTGACCTGCTCGATGCAGGCTTGAAATGATTTCACCTGCATACCAAACTGAAACACGATGTTCATTGATCAGCATTTCCATAAACTCGTCTCGCGTGACGGCAGCATTCTTTTCATCGCCTTTGACTTTACGAAGATTTGCCCTACGGATCTCCAGCAATCCATCTAATGTGCGGAGTGCTGGCTCGTACCATGATTGAAGCTGCATCATCTGCTTATGCTCGGGCTTCTTTTGAATGGCCTTGTTGGTAATCATGGAACCTCCGCTAAGGTTTGTTCGGCCAAAGTGAGACGGCGTTTTGCATTGAGCTCAATAGTTGAAGCACTACGAACAAACTTTTTGTTTATGGTTAAAATTCCAATACCGATATATACATCTACGGTGTTTTCATAGACTTCCACGACGTTATAAATTTCATCGAAGCTACCTATGACTTGATTAAGTACAACAGCATCGCCGATTAAAAAATCCGTATTGTCTTCAATGACTTGTTGTGCTAAATTTGCGTCATTCATGAAAGTGTACCCTCTGAATTGAATACTAAAGCCCGATCTCAACTCTCGGGCTTTTTTTTGCCTGTTTGGTGTGTTAGATTCAGATCTATGTTCAATTCCACTAGAATGTTTTTGAACTAGAGAGTCTGAGAGTCGAGCCTCAGGCTTTTTTTTAGTTAAATGTTGTGCTAAATTTTGATTGTTCATTTATTCCATCCTAGAGTAATGAATGCTGAAAAAGCCTGATCCCCAAGATCAGGCTTTTTTTGCCCAATTTATGTGCTAGATTCAAATACATATCTGACTCCGCATGGTTGGATATCTTTAAAAGCCTGACGTCAAACTCAGGCTTTTTTTTGATTAAAAATTGTGCTAAGTTTGATCTATTCATTTAACACCTCTAAAGTTGATGAATATGAAAAGCCTGGTCCCCAAGATCAGGCTTTTTCTTTTTGAGCATTTGCCGTGTACTTCTGCATTTGTTTAAGTGCTGCCTGATCCACGGCGGTAATCAACTCGATCAAGCCCTGGGTAATCTGGTGGATCTCTTCATATTCCGCTGGTGTAATCACCCCATCCTCGTAAGCCTCATACACAACACGGTTTGCTTTTCCGCTCTTAATGTTGTGCTGCATCATTGCCTCAAAGATTGATAGCTCATGATGTTTGCTGGCGTCGCAATCCACTGGCACAAGTGCATAACCCATCTGATGCGCCCACACCTTTAAAATTTCAGGGTTCTGCGTGTACATCATTATGGTTTCAAGCTTCTTCAAGCTCGGTAAGTGGTTTGACATCCCTACGTTCCCGTAGTTGCAAATCGTGTTATGCGAATCACCAGTAACTTGAGCAATTTCCTTTGGTGAAATCCCCTGCGTCTGGTTGATCATTTTAAAAATTGCCGTTTGTGCTTCACGGCTTAGTGTTATTTCTTGCATTTGTGAAATCCTTGATTTGTTTCACGTTTCCATAAAGATTTGAACAAGTGATAATTGTTTATATGGCTAATTGCTTAAAATCATTAAGAGATGGACATAACTCAACTGCTTTGAATTTGCCATCTGTCGCGGCCTGAGCTCTCATAGCAACAATCTCAGACATTCTTTTTGTGCCTCGTACCCAGCCCGATACTGCTGGTTGTTTTACTCCGAGAGCTTTTGCTGTATTTTCCTGCCCGCCAAAATGAGTTACGAGCAATTGGAAAATATTCTTTGTAGTGTTACTCATGGTTATATCCTCACTAGATATAACAGATATTATAACTATAGTTATTTTCAGTCAATAACTATAACTATTTGATCTCATATAACCTAGGTTATATATTGGTTATCAGGATTTTGAGGTTTTGAAAGATGGAATTAAAAGACAGGCTAAAGCAGTCAAGAAAGCGTGCAGGGAAAACTCAAGCGGAAGTGGCAGAAGCCGTTAAAATGTCTCAGCCTGCATATCAAGCTTTAGAGTCTGGTCGCAATCAAAAATCATCTTTCCTGCCAATGATTGCTAATTTTTTAAATGTTGACTCACTATGGTTAACAACTGGCAGTGAATCAACTGACACAAGACAGAGCCATAAGTCTGATGATGGCCAGTTTGCAAGCAATGTTTCCCCAATCGATACCCCTTTACAGGCAATTCCTTTATTGGATTATGTTCAGGCTGGTTTGTTACATGATGTTGGTTACGATGGCTTAAATCCAATAGGTACTAGCTGGACAACCTATAAGAGTGCGCGCCCTGAGTGTGTATTTTCTCTAAAGGTTGAAGGGACGAGCATGTCTCCTGAATTCCAACCAGGTGACGAGATTGTGGTAGATGGTTCACTTGAAGCGAAACCAGGCGCTCTTGTTATTGCTCAAGAGATAAAACACGGCGAAGCAAGAACAACGTTTAAGAAATATCGTGTTATTGGTATCAATGAGTTTGGTGTTGATGTTATTGAGCTTGTTCCATTAAATCCTGACTTTCCAACGCTTAACTCAAATCAGATAGATATCTCAATTATTGGTGTTGTTGTTGCTCACAATCGAAAATTTAAGTACTAGAGAATAAACCCAAGCACAGTCTTGGGTTTAGAACCACTTTGAAGAATATAAATATAAGGAAATAGAATACTAAACATGCAAAGAATTGAAGTAAATTCTCGCAATATCAGCTATGTGCTTTACCAGCACTTCTTATTAACTGTAGTGCTTAGGACTGGTGAGAGATTTATTTATAGACTTCTTGAAGCTAGTACCTTTAACAATTTTATTGAAGCAATTGATAAAGATAAATTCTTTAAAAGCCAAATTGAGATGAATAAAAAATTTAAACGAATTCAACTTTTTGTGTAATTAAAACCTTTGAAGAAGGAATGCATAATGATCGCAACACTTAATAAATCCAAAACTGCGCTAACAATTAATCGTCAAGAATTTAAATTAGCATTAGAAAAAATTGGCGCAGGAATTGATAAACAAATAGCCTCACTCAAAAAAGCCAAACAAAGCTATGACCCTGCGGAAATAGCACACGAAGTCATTGGTGAAGTGAATATCTTTGAAGCGATTATTGAGGGATTTAACGAAGCAGAAGGTACCAGTCTAAAGCTGGCTGACATAACCAATAGTGAAGCGGCACAGGGATGGGTAGATGATTTTTTAGAAAAGTACTCTGAGTTATAAGTCGCTTAGATCAATTCTTTGTTGGTTGGGTAAACAAAACCCCATGAGCATGGCTTGAGGTTAATAAGAAGAATATAAGATGAATAAATTTGACTACATGAAACTAGGGTTAATCTCTGTGGTGGTAGTCCTCTGCTGGGTTTCAATGATTTATTAAACTGCGAACCCGACGCAGTCCTTTATAACAGATCGGGTGGAGAAATGAATGAATGACAGAACTCAAATCACCGATCCTATCAGCCCATCCCAGTGATGGGTTTTCTTTTGTCTATTAGAACATAAAAATTCTTATGATTATAATTTAATATAACTTTAGATATATTTTAAGAGCTTTTCTATTGACTATAAAAATAACTATAGTTATATTCATCTCACAGACATTAAAAAGCCCTGAGACTTTCAACGGGATCAGGGCTTTTGCAAATTGCGAGATCAATTATGAACAAAACCTTAACCCCTTTCAATAGCATCAAGACAACTATTGTTGTAGCTGCTGTAACAATGGGCGTACTTAGTTGTGGTCTTAAAACTGCACCTAAGGCTGCACAACCAATGGTTGCCAACCTTGCCCCTTCTGAATATCAACTCCTTGCATTGCAAATGACTGGTGAAAACCACGGCGAAGCGATTATTCGTTTAGATGGTTTCCGTGTTACTGCACATTTTGAAGTTGAAGCATTTCAAGACAGCTACGGTGTACCGGGAAGTGAATTTACCGCTGTAGACGTAACCAACTTAGATGAAGTAACCGTTTCAGATGCCTTAGGCAATCCATACAACGACTTCACAAACCACATCGACCACCAAAACTTCAATGCCCTCATCAAAGGCTATATCGAAAAACATCGTTTAGTGGAGGCAGGCTAATGACTACTTCTACTCAAAAGTTTTCTGAGTTCATCAGCCAAGATGGCGAAGGCAACATCCGTATGCGTCTCGGCCATTCAACCTACTTTGAAAAAGGTCGCCATATATATGTGGTGAATAAGGATGGTACCGAGCAGCTAATCACGCTTGAGGTTCATGCTGCTAAACCTTGGATCCGCGAAAACTTTGAACGTGAACGAGCTTTTCAGCAAAGGAAAACCATGGCTGTTCGCCTTCAAAAGTCACTTACACGTTCTTATCCAAAATCATATAAACGAGCTAAAGGCTCACTGTTCTGGGCATAAGGGGAAATTTGATATGTCTACACTTCAACAGATTCAACTTGAACTGAAAGCGCCAAAGAGCAAACGCAACTCATTTGGTAACTACAACTACCGAAACTGCGAAGACATTCTTGAAGCAGTTAAGCCTTTGCTACAAAAGTACAATGCCACACTGGTCATCACCGATGACGTGACTGAGGTTGGTGGTGTTGTGGTTGTCACTGCCAATGTAGTTTTTACTGATGCAGACGGCAAACAAACCATTGTTAAAGCCCATGCAGGTGTGGAAATTAGCAAGAAAGGAATGGATGTAGCACAGACCTTTGGTGCTTCAAGTTCATATGCTCGGAAGTATGCTTTGAATGGCCTATTCCTGATTGACGATACTAAAGACTATGACTCTGACGAATATCATAACCAAGTCAACAACAGCACCAAAAATCAGAATCAGACCAACAACCAACAGCGGACGCAGCAGCAAGGACAAAACAGACAACAAGCCAACCAGTCGCAGAATAACAATGCTCAGCAACCTAGTTTGCACGATCGCTATAACGCAGCCTTAGAGTCCATTCGTCATGCTAAGAAAGCAGCCACACTTGATAAAGCTTTAGAGACCTTTAATGGCACTCAGTACTTTGCAGGTATTTCAAAAGCTTGCCAAGCAAGAGCGGATCAAATGGGTTGGACTCCAGTAAATCAAAACCAACAGCAAGCTTTACACCACTAAATTTAGAAGGATAAGAATATGAACATATTAAATGGTACTGAAGCTTTTGAGGCAATGATGGCTGGGCGAAATATCATGTGCCGTATAGCTGGTGAGCTCATTGAGTTTGATGATTTGGACCAGTTCCCTGCCACTGTTTTTGCTAAACAGGGTTATGAGTTTTGTATCAAAATTGATGAAATCACAATTAATGGTTTTACCTTCTTAAAACCTTACTCGCTCGATGAGTTAGAGGAAGGACAAGACATATTTCTAATTGGGAATACTGGCAGCATTGTAAAAGGTCAGTTTATTACTGAATACGAAGAATTGGTGTTAGCAGTAAAAAATGGTTCTGTACAACGAGACTTTGAAAATGCTCAAAAGCAAGCAAAAGCTATTCAAAGTTTGCTAGGCATTGAAAATGAATTGGTTGTGAAGGTCGTTGATTTTCATACATTCATGAAACCGACTGCTAAACCTAAAAAAGCTCCTCGTAAAAAGAGTGAGGATCCAATAGAACAAGTTGAGCCGGCTCCAGTTTCAAATGAAAAGGCGGGTGATGTTTCGACTGATGAAATAGAAACGGATCCAGTGAAAATTGTTGAGTCATTCACCACTCAGATTAATGAATGTGTGAAGGTTGAATCTGTTTTATCCCTGCGCTACTCATTCTCTGCGAATGGTTATCTTGAACGAGAACATGTTCAGCATTTATTTGGACTGGTTGAAGCTAAGTTAATTGAGTTAGATCCAGAGCAATATACGCCACAAGCTGAAACTGAAGACTTATCTCTAGAAGCACTCAAGAAATTACAACAGGATGCAGAGGATCTGATTAAGGGGGGTAATGAACAAATACAAGCAGATGAAAATCAAATAACGCTTTTAAATGACTTGCTTAAACGTGCCTCGAATTCCCAAACACCGGCAGAAGCAAATGCGCTTATTAAATACACCAGTGAATGGACTGAAGAACAGCGTAAGCCTTTGCTTACCGCTATTCACAATCGTTTGAATGAGCTCAGCGCTTCTACTGCAGGTAGTGAGGAGCAACCACCATCATTGATGGTACAAATCGAAAATGCCAAAGATTTCACTGAATTAGATTGTTTGGAAATTGAAGTGTATGGCCGTCATCCTGAGATCCAACCAAAGTTGATGGGCTGTGTGAAGCGACGTCGCTTTGAGTTGGAGAATCAATCTAGTGAGGTGGCTTCATGAAGTTTGAGTACTCTACCTTAACCCGAACACTCACAGTGTTCGGGGTGAAAATGACACATATTTTCGACAAGGTGAACGCCAGTGAAATTGATGCATTAGTTATTAATGCAAAGCTTAAAGAAGCACGTTGGAGAGATCGCAAATGACTAACCTCCAACACATCGCCCAAGAGCTTGCTGAAGAATTTGCACCACTCGTCATAGGCCAATCAGGTGCAACCAAAACATTCACGGCGGAGCAAGCCTCAGCCCTCTATCACAGTCTTGTTCATTTCGGATATCAAGACAAAATTGCAAATCAAGTAACAGTTAAACATAAGGAGGGACTATGAATAAGTTTGAAGGAATGACTATCAAGGAGGCACTTTGTTCACGACCTGTACTAAAAACTCCCGACTTAGAGGAAATATTTGGCAGGTCGTCACGAACTCTAAACCGTTGGCAAGATGGCAAACTTTACGAAAACCCTATGCCTAAACCGTTTTCTGAATGCAGAGGCGCAGGAAATAACTATGATTCTGGCAAACTTTTAGGTTGGTATGAGTCGTGGCCACTACAAAAAAAAGCGCTAGTTATCTAGCGCTTCATTCTTCCAAATTGATTCCAGCCTATCCACCCACTTCTCGTACGCTTCAGTCTGCTCAGATAGATAATCATGCTTATCGTATGTACCCCATATCTTTGGAAGCGCATGCCCCAACATGATTTCACATACGTGAGGCTGAGCAATCGTTGACATATTGGTACGCATAGTTCTGCGAAGATCATGTACAGACCAGTGCTCCAGATCAACACCTTTATGCCTCTTAAGCCATTGGAAAATGTTGTTTGGCATTGTGAGATGGGATGTCTCACCTAGCGGCCTTGTAGTCCCATCAATTGTAAACAAGTACTCAGAACCTTGGCTGAATTCCATTGCTTCAAGCAAGTAAGGTTTAATGTTTTCCGTAATTGGCCTTAAGATCGGCTTTTTACTCTTCTTCCCTGTTTTGTGATTTTCAGGAGGAACAGTCCATATCATTTCTTTTAAATCAAAATGAGATTTTTTAGCAAGCTTAAGCTCACCCACACGGCAGCCGTAGATAACCAAGAGTGTTAGAAACAGCTTATTTTTATAAGTCATCTTGGTTCGCTTTAGGGCATACCAAGTTAAATAGATTTCCTTGTCACTCAGCGTTCGTTCTTTTACGCCTTTTTCAATACGCAGGTCATGCTTGGCTGAAACATTCATTAGGTGATTGACTGAGATTAAACCGCGCTTCTGCCCCCACTTGAGGCACTGGTTTGCATTAATCAAAAGACGGGCAGAAATGGAAGGTGATTTCTTTGCTACATCCTCCAGTAATGAAAGCCACTGATATGCGCTTATATCATCACTATTTTGTTTTCCAATGAAGGGAAGCACATATATCTCAAAAGAGCGCTTAATCTCATTGTGACTAGATTTATTGGGTACACAGAATTTCTCATACCATTCATAAAACAAAGTCTCTAGTGTGTATGCATCTCTAATACTCACCTTCTCTTTCAATCTTACCTGTTTTGGATCAAGCCCTTTTTCAAGTTCTGCTCTAAGCCGATCTGATTCTACGCGTGCATTTTTCAATGTTAAATTTGGATATGAGCCAAGATCTAGTCGATGCTGCTTGCCGTTATACCTGTAGCGTAGTTGAAAGACGATTTTACCTTTTGGAGTAATACGAACACTCATGGCATCGCGATCGGCGAACTCTTCTATTTTTTCTCTGTCTTTACCAAGTTGAGCTTTTAGCCAAGCTTCTGAAATCGCCATATATCACCATGTACACACTAGACCCATCAAACTTGTGCCATATTCCTATTTATGTACACGTTTGTGTACATATTTAGCTTGGCTCATAGTTTCCATTAGTGTTTCATTGTGTCTTATAGTGACGCATAAAAAAAGCCTAATTAAAGGCTTTTATTGAGTTTCATGGCTTAATGCGTCGAGTTGTGTCTTGTAGCTTCTTAATGTCAGTCATAAATGTGAGCAATAATACTGAAATTACGGATATTTTTAATATCAACAGATTTTTTAGCTTGCGCCATGGGCTACCTTGAACAAAATGAAGCGTTATGCAGACAAATTTCGATGCACAACAAAAGCCGAATAGAAATTGCGAAGGATTATAACAGATGGTTTTTTTAAAGTATCCATATTAATACGCTTCCTTTTCACAACTCTGACGCTTTTTTACGTGTTTTCGCTTTTCACTGGGCTTTTTGAATAATCCATTGAAAAATCTAGGGCATTCACATCTTTTGCAAGCGGTTGGTAAGCTTGGGTAAAACTGGGTGACATACGTTTTGCACGGCCAGTTTCAATCTCTACGCAAGCCCACTTGGTTTGAGCAACAAATAAAATGCTATTGTCTTTGGGTCTATAAAACACATATTGGCGTGATGAATATAATGCGTTTATATCGTCAAACCATGTACGTAAGATTATTTCATCCTCTTTAAATGCAGCTTTTCGGTACTGCACATGATGCTCAACCGCAACCATGGCATGTTTTAACTCGATATATTCTTTTAAGCCTAAACCCAGTGCATCAATATGTGCTGTTGCGACATCCTGCATCCAATGCATATAAACCACGTTATTCACATGGCCTAACTGGTCGATATGTTCTGCTTGTACCTGAAGTCTTAAGTCAAAAATACTACTCATAAACACTCTACTGAATCTAAATATCCTTATGAAGATGGCAGTGTACGCAAATAACAGGCATCATCAAATTGCTAAAAATAAAAAACCACTCCGAAGAGTGGTTTTTTTCGATTATTGGATACGCATCCCTAAAATGGCTGGTGTGCCTTGTCGGATGATTCCAACGCGGGCAACCTGACCTTTTTTCAATTCAGATGCCGCTTGGACAAAATCATTGGTGTCCTTTACTACTTTATTATTAATGTGAGTGACCACATCACCAGCCGCCATACCTGACTGTGCTGCTGCGCCGCCGCGTTTCACTTCTTGAATTAACACACCACCTTTCACATTGAGCTGTGACAATTCAGCAGGTGCTAAATTTCGGATAGCAATGCCTAATACAGGCCCTTTACTTTGTGTAACTGCATCGGATTTTGCTGGTGTATCATCCGGCGCGGTGGTTAATGTTGCCGATATATTCCGCTTTTTATCATCACGCAGTACTTCTAGCTGTACCGTTTGATTTGGCATGGTACGATTTAAATAGTTCAATAACTCAGAGGTACGTGAAATCGGTGTTCCATTGAATTTTAAAATAATATCGCCTGCTTTTAGCCCCGCTTTCTGCGCAGGTGAATTTGGCTGAACATTAGTAATCAGTGAACCTTCAGGTTTCGGCAAATTATAAGACTCTGCCAAATTGCGGTCTAGATCTTGTAGATTGAAGCCTAAATAAGAGCGCGTAACTTTGCCGGTTTTCTTAAGTTGGTCAGCAATATCCATTGCGACATCAATTGGGATCGAGAAAGACAGCCCCATATAACCGCCCGTACCACTGAAGATACGCGAGTTCACCCCAACTACCTCACCCTGTTGGTTGAATAACGGACCGCCTGAGTTTCCTGGGTTGAGAGCCACATCGGTTTGAATGAAGGGTACCGATGTCTCCCCCATCATATTGCGCATTTTCGCACTCACGATTCCCGCTGAAGCCGAGTAATCAAAACCAAACGGTGAACCGATCGCAAGCACAGGTTCACCTACACGCAGTTGATCAACATTACCTGTACGCAGTGACGGAAAATTCGTACCATTCACCTTAAGCAAGGCCACATCAGTTCGTTCATCACTACCTACTACAGTTGCATCCAGTTCACGACGGTCATTAAACATAATCGTGACTTTCGATGCATCTTCTACGACGTGGTGATTTGTCAGTAAATAACCATCTTTACTAATAAAAAATGCGCTGCCATAAGCCGTTTTTTCTTGCGGCGCTTGCTGCTGCGGAATAATGACTTGATTACCAAAAAAACGCTTCAAAATCTCAGGTATTTGCTGCTGCAGTAACTCTTCTTGAGTCATCTTTTTAACCACATTTACACTAACTACAGCAGGGCTGACTTGCTCAACCAAGTTTGAGAAATCAACAGGTGCTGCTTGTGTTTGCACCGTAGCCATTGTGCATGCAACAGCAAAAAAACCAGTTTGTATCGCGCGACTTTTCATATCAAGTATTGACCTATATGTTTGTTATCAATTTATGTATTAGCGTTTTTAGCATAATCTTTGTCTATCTTGGGTAATAATATGTTCTATTATGTTTGTATAAACAAGAGCTTAAAATTTGCTTAAAAAATACGTTCTTTATTTATATTTCCCATCAATTGTAGAGATTTTACCCTTGCCTTTTCGTGAAAAAAGCGCTGTCATTAGCGAACTTTTTCCAAATTAGCTGATGGACATGTCTAATTTAAACACAACACATCATTTTGATGTGATTATTGTGGGAAGTGGCGGTGCAGGCCTGAGCTTAGCCTTATCGTTGCCTCAACATTTCAATATTGCTGTTCTTGCAAAATCAAACCTGACCGATGCAAGTACATTCTATGCACAAGGTGGTGTTGCCGCTGTTTTAGATGAAACGGATTCCATCGAACAGCACATTGATGACACCATGATTGCGGGCGCTCACTTATGTGAGACCGAAGCCGTAAAGCAAACCGTTGAAGGCGGTAAACCTTCTGTTGATTTTCTATTGAAACACGGCGTGCAGTTTACCCTTGATGATCAAGAGCAATTACATCTAACACGTGAAGGTGGACATTCTCAACGCCGTATTATTCATGCCGCAGATGCTACAGGTCGTGCCATTTCAACTACCTTAGTGGAACGTGCGATTGAAAAAGACAACATCACCATTTTTGAAAATTACATCGCCATCGATTTAATTACCTCTCAAAAACTGGGCTTAGAAGAACAAAATCGTGCCTTAGGTCTCTATGCACTTGATGAAAAGACTGAAAAAGTACATACCTTTTTAGCCCCTTTCACCGCTCTGGCTTGCGGCGGCGCAATGAAAGCCTATCTGTATACCTCGAACCCCGACATTGCAACGGGCGATGGTATTGCCATGGCGTTTCGTGCGGGTTGCCGCGTGGCGAATATGGAGTTTAACCAATTCCACCCAACCTGTTTATACCATCCGCAAGCACGCTCTTTCCTCATTACTGAAGCAATGCGTGGTGAAGGTGCTTATTTACGCTTACCCGATGGCGAACGCTTTATGTTGCGCTTTGATGAACGTGCAGAACTTGCTCCACGTGACATTGTGGCGCGAGCGATTGACTATGAAATTAAGCGTTTAGGTATTCGTCACGTTTGGCTCGACATTAGCCATAAGCCCGAAAGTTTCATTAAAGAACATTTCCCAACCCTGTACGCACGCTTACTTGAACTCGGCATCGACATTACCAAGGAAATGATTCCTGTTGTTCCTGCTGCGCACTATACCTGTGGCGGTGTGGTGGTTGATGAACACAGTCAAACTGACATTGCAGGTCTCTATGCGATTGGGGAAACCTCTTACACAGGTTTGCATGGCGCTAACCGTATGGCCAGTAACTCACTGTTAGAGTGTTTTGTGTATGGCATGAGTGCAGCAGAGCACATCGAAAAAAGTTTTGATTCAAGTTACCAATCCCCAACTGCTCCGTCTTGGGATGACTCACAAGTGATGAATCCTGATGAAGATGTGGTGATTTTGCAAAACTGGGATGAACTACGTCAAACCATGTGGAACTACGTCGGCATTGTGCGTACCACGAAACGTCTTGAACGTGCGCTACACCGTATTGAAATGTTGAAGCGGGAAATTACCGAGTATTACCAAGATTACCAAGTCAGCAAAAATCTGATTGAGCTACGTAATTTAGTTTTAGTCTCTGAAATGATCGTGCGCTGTGCTATGGAGCGTAAAGAATCGCGCGGTCTACACTACACTTTAGATTACCCTGAACTATCGAATGAATTGCGTAAAACCGTACTCACCCCTTTAAATTTTAAAGTTGAAACCCCTTTAGTGAATAACTAATTTAAAAAAAGCCTGATTCGTCAGGCTTTTTTTATTCAGTCATTTTTTAGGATTTGGGTGGAATAGAATAAGTTCCCACCACATGTGCAATGGGTTCATCCTTACCCACTGAATACAACCACACATCCCCAACCACCAATGCTTTGCCAACTTTCATTAACTTACATTCACCGCGGATATTTGTTGAAGCTGCAGGTTTACTTAGAAAGTTGACCGATAAATTGGTGGTCACGGTTAAACCGACCAGCCCAATTTCCCCTAAAATAGCGATATATAATGCATAGTCTGCAAGAGTCATCATGGTTGGGCCTGAAACCGTCCCACCTGGTCTCAAATCGCGCTCATCTACCTGATACACGACTGTTGCTGCGCGCTCAGTGACAGATTCGATACGACATTTTTCTAAACTTTGCGGAAATTCCTTTTCTAAAAAAGCCACAATCTCAGTTAAGTTACTTTTCATTTTTCCTTCAACATACAGTCCTTTGTCACTGACTATAAAAGAAAAATGCATTTCACTACAGTCTGAAATAACATTTCAGGCTTATTTTTAGTTTAAATATTGCAACGCTTGTACAAAGACCTGTTCTGGTGACTGTGTTGCATCCAAGCGTTTGACCCGCTCAGGATATTGTTCCCATAACTGCTGATAACCCGCTCTGACTTTTTCAAAAAAAGTGACTTTTTCTTGTTCAAAACGGTCCAAAGCCCCCCGTTCCCGCGCACGAGACATGCCTGTTTCAATCGGGGCATCGAGCCAAAATGTAATATCAGGCATATGGCTGACAAAGTTCTCATTCAGTAGTTGCAGCTTCGACTGGCTTAAACCACGTCCTGCACATTGATAAGCAAAGCTGGCATCGGTAAAACGGTCACACAGTACGGTTTTATATTCCGTTAAAGCAGGCACGATCACTTGTTGTAAATGCTGTGCGCGAGCCGCGTACATCAGTAGCAGTTCAGTATCATTCGACATCGACTCTTCATGATTGACTGACAATAGTAGCGAACGAATTTGCTCAGCCATCGGTGTACCACCTGGCTCACGCGTTAAAACAACACTCTGACCTTGTTGCTCTAGATGCTCATAAATTTTGCGAATCAGTGTGGTTTTACCGACACCTTCTGTGCCCTCAAAACTAATAAACATCTATTCATCCTTCTTGGTTTTTAAAACGCTGAGATATTCTTTTACAGCTTGGTTGTGCTGCTCTAAAGTCTCACTAAATGTGTGTCCACCATTGCCCGTTGCAACAAAGTAGATGTTTTTACTGTTATCTGGGTGCATGGTAGCTTCAATGGCTTTTTTACTTGGTAAAGCAATTGGCGTAGGAGGTAAACCATTGATGGTATAAGTATTATAGGCTGTTGGAGTACGCAAGTCTTGGCGGGTAATATTGCCTGTATATTTATCGCCCATGCCATAAATCACGGTCGGATCCGTTTGCAAACGCATGCCGAGTTGAAGACGACGCGCAAACACACCTGAAACTTGCTCCAGTTCGCGGTCAACATTGGTTTCTTTTTCAATGATAGAGGCCATGATCAGGGCTTCATATTTGTCTTTATACGGCAAATTTGCCGCACGGTTTGCCCACGCTTCATCTAAAGCTTTCATTTGGCGTTTGTATAAATCCGTTAAGATTTTTTTGTCTGACTCCCCTTTGGCGAAGAAGTAAGTATCGGGGGCAAAAAGTCCTTCAGCATGCGTATACGGAATATCTAATGCTTTTAAAAGCTGATCCATGGGTAAATTGGAGACTTCCTTTTTAACCAATGCATCCTTTTTCAACGCCTCGATCAGCTGTTTAAAGGTCGTCCCCTCAATCACCAATATACGGTTCATCTCGGCATTATCGACATTGGAAATCATATCCAAAACTTGGCGAATGCTCATACCTTCACGCACTTCGTAAACACCGGCTTTCAACGTGTCATGAATAAATATTTTTTGGTAAAGCTTTAAAATAATAGGAAAACTAGCCATGTCTTCTTTGGCTAAGCGGTCAATAAAACCGGAATAGGTATCGCCAGAGTTAATTGCCAATAACTGCTTTTTACCCTCAACAGGATAAGATTTAAATAAACTCGACCACAGTACAATCATCAATAAAACAATGATGCTCACAGCAATCAATAACAACCCTTTCACTTTGCGTTGGGGTGGTTGCGTTTTGTTTTTCGATTTGGTTTTGGCTGCGGACATACTACTGCATCTGATTAAGTTGAAGACGATGGAACAAATCTATACACGGCTGAACATCTAAGTGCTGATGATTCAGACTTTTGGCTATTTTCATAGGACTCAAGGCATTACAGAAAAATAAACTTTGAAAGCGTGGAATTTCTTCCATATCAATCATTCTCAGCTCACAGCTCATCCCTTGTTGCTGCATCCGTGCCAATATTTCGGCACGCATGACACCATGTACGCCATTATAACGAAGTTCGGGACTAATCCATCGATCATTTAGCAGAATGAAACAATTACTGCTCACACCTTCAACTACAGAACCTTGCACATCTGTGACCAAAGCTTCCAACCAGCCATGTTGTTCCGCCTCATGCTTAAGTAAAACTTGTTCTAAACGGTTTAAGCTTTTCACACCCACCATTTGCGGCATATTCAGCCCAATCGCATGTTGCAGTACCCCTGAATCAATTTCGCTGTATGTCAAAGCCTCTGATGCTTTCGGATAGAAAAACACCCAAACGTCAGCAGGATGTGTGGGCAAACTATATCCGCGCTGCCCTTCACCCCGACTAATAATAATTTTCAGAGTGCCGTTTAAGTGTGCATGGGTTTGTTTTAATTGCACGATGCTGTGCTGAATAAAGGCTAAATCTGCTGACAACAACAGTCTTTCACAGGCCAATTTCAAGCGCGCTATGTGTAGAGGCTCTAGTTCGATCACACCATCACGGATACGCGCTGTACTAAAACAACCATCTCCATAGTGAAATGCACGATCTAATAATTCTATTTGTTTGATTTCTTGTGCATTTTTATAGCAATGCATGCCAATCTACCCTGAAACAATTTTCTGCTTTAGTTTAATGAATTCTAAGCTGAACTCTTTTTCTTTTTTATTCATATAAAATTCATTTTTTATTATTTTTTTAGCAATAAGACTCACAGTATTCTTGCCTCATGTTTAAAAACGTTTAAAATTTGAGGTCTCACATGAGCTTATCTAAGTTAAAAATTGGGGTACTAGCGGCGCTAGTTTCAGTCACATCTTTTGGTGTTGCAGCAAAAGATTTCCTTAACGTGTCGTATGATCCAACACGCGAACTGTATGAAGATGTCAACAAACAGTTTGGCGCTTATTGGAAACAACGCACAGGCCAAGACATTAACTTCAAACAGTCTCACGGCGGCTCGGGTAAACAAGCCCGTTCGGTAATTGATGGTTTAGGTGCAGATGTTGTGACACTTGCTCTTGCAGCAGATATCGATGTGATTGCTGAAAAAGCAAAACTTTTACCGACCAACTGGCAAAAGAAATTACCGAATAACTCGACACCATATACTTCAACTATCGTGTTCCTCGTCCGTAAAGGTAACCCACAAGGCATTAAAGACTGGGGTGACCTCGTGAAGCCGGGTGTTGGCATTATTACACCAAATCCAAAAACCTCAGGTGGTGCACGCTGGAACTACTTAGCAGCTTGGGCTTGGGCGAAACATCAACCTGCGGGTAACGATGCAAAAGCACAAGAATTCGTGCGTAAAATTTATAAAAATACCAAAGTGCTGGATTCAGGTGCACGTGGCGCAACCACAACCTTTGCTGAACGCGGTATCGGTGATGTTCTCTTAGCATGGGAAAATGAAGCACATTTAGCAATTCGTGAACAACCGGGTAAGTTTGAAATCGTGACGCCTTCGCTATCTATTTTGGCAGAACCACCCGTTGCCATTGTTGAAAAGAATGCGGAAAAAGACGGCAATTTGAATCTGGCAAAAGCATATCTCAACTATTTGTATTCACCTGCTGGACAGGAAATTGCGGCAAAAAATTTCTATCGCCCACGTAATGCAAGCGTCTTGAAAAAATATGCAACCACATTCAAACCATTGAAGTTGGTGACGATTGATAAAGAATTTGGTGGTTGGACCAAGGTACAAAAACAGCACTTTGAAAATGGTGGTGTATTTGACCAAATTGTGAAAGCCAATACGACGAAATAAAACCGAGTCCAGTAAATAGCTGTAAGGGAGCATCGACATGATTCATACTGTAATTGTACCGGGCGTGGGCGGAAGTGAACATGACCACTGGCAATCGTGGTTACAACGTCAGCTCAAGTCATGCTCTCGTGTACAGCAGCAGGATTGGAATAAACCCGTACTCCATGAGTGGATTGAACAATTTGTGAAAACGGTTCAATCCATTCAGGAACCGATTCAAATTGTGGCGCATAGCTTTGGCTGTCTAACGACAGTCGCTGCTTTAGCACAGCATCCTGAACTAAATCAAAACATCAAAAATTTAGTTCTGGTTGCACCGGCCAACCCTGCTCGCTTTGGTGATGCTGGTTTTGCTCGTGAGAGCCAAAATGACTATCAACAATATTTCCACCAACTCAAGCTACAAGTTCCTACCCAAATGATCCTCAGTGAAAATGATCCTTGGCTTAATTTTCAAGATGCGCTTCAACTAGCAAAAGCATGGAAAATTAGGCCTAAGAACTTGGGCCAAGTTGGACATATTAATGTTGCGTCAGGTTTTGGGCCATTTCCTGAAATTTATGATTTTTTGATTTCAGAAAGTGTGCTAAAAAACATTAGTTTTTACAATGAAAGCAAGTATTTATTTAAATTTGCAATTTAAACGCTGCAAATGATACTTGTGCCGAAATTCAGTTTTATTTGAGCTGACTCTTTTTAGGTCAGCTTTCTCTCTTTGAGGAGTAATCATGTCGCAGCGATCCCGAGTGCTGCCAGGATTTGGTCTTTCTCTAGGCTTTACCCTAGCATATTTGTCATTAATCGTTCTTATTCCATTGTCCGCTGTTTTCATTAAATCTTTAGGCATTGGTTGGGATGGGTTATGGGAAATTTTAAGTTCAGAACGTATTTTAAAATCTTTGCAGCTCAGTTTTAGTACAGCCCTGATCGCCGCGTTTATTAATGTGGTTTTTGGTCTCCTTCTAGCATGGTGTTTGGTTCGTTATCGTTTTCCAGGTAAACGCATTGTAGATGCCTTGGTCGACTTGCCGTTTGCCCTACCCACAGCTGTTGCAGGTATTGCACTCACCTCGCTTTATGCGCCTACAGGTTGGATCGGTCAGTATCTTGAGCCTTTAGGGATTCAAGTGGCCTATACCCCAATTGGTATTACATTGGCACTGATTTTTATTGGTATTCCGTTTGTGGTACGAACTGTGCAACCAGTCCTCAGCGACTTGGAAACAGAGTTAGAAGAAGCAGCATCAGCATTAGGTGCCAATCGTCTACAGATTGTGACCAAAGTGATTTTGCCGATTTTATTTCCAGCACTCATCACCGGTTTTGCACTTGCCTTTGCACGTGGCGTCGGTGAATACGGTTCAGTGATCTTTATTGCTGGGAACCAACCGTTTAAAACAGAAATTGCACCACTCATGATTATTTCGCGCTTAGAAGAATATGACTATGCGGGTGCAACCACGATTGCAGTCGTCATGTTGGTGCTGTCTTTTGCCATTTTATTCCTGATTAACTTGTTACAAGCATGGGCAAGCCGTCGTACAGGGAGAACAGCACGATGAATATCAACAGTAATGCGCTTGCTGAAAAGCTACAATCGCGTGATGCGACACGTGAGCCAACTTGGGTTCGCTACACACTAATTACTATTGCCCTACTGTTCTTTTTAAGCTGTTTGATCTTACCGCTGATTTTGGTGTTCGTTGAGGCCTTTAAACAAGGGGTTGGCGTCTATGCACAAGCCTTGGTTCATCCAGACACGCTATCCGCAGTCAAACTCACTTTATTAACCGCGGTGATTGCAGTTCCTCTGAATGTCGTGTTTGGTGTTGCAGCAGCTTGGTGTGTAGCCAAATTTAACTTCCGTGGTAAATCTATCTTAACCACGATTATTGATATGCCATTTTCAGTATCACCTGTTATCGCGGGCTTAATGCTGGTACTGATTTTTGGTACGCAAGGTTGGTTCGGTAGTTGGCTGATGGATAATGACATCAAAATTCTGTATGCCGTTCCTGCCATTGTATTAGCAACGATCTTTATCACCGTTCCTTTTGTTGCACGTGAACTTATTCCGCTCATGGAAGCCCAAGGAACTGAAGAAGAAGAAGCTGCGATTGTACTAGGTGCATCAGGCTGGCAAACCTTCTGGAAAGTAACCCTACCCAACATCAAATGGGGTTTAATTTACGGAGTCATTCTGTGTAATGCACGTGCAATGGGTGAATTTGGTGCGGTATCGGTCGTTTCAGGTCATATTCGTGGTGAAACCAATACCTTGCCTCTGCATGTCGAAATTCTCTATAACGAATATACCTTCAGTGCGGCTTTTGCTGTGTCTTCACTCTTGGCGCTTTTAGCGATTGTGACTCTTGTTTTAAAAACATGGGTTGAGATTCGCCAAGAAAAGCAAAACAAACATAATGATTTAACAGTTTAAAGGAATGACCTCATGAGTATTCAAGTTAAAAATATTGAAAAACACTTTGGTGCATTCCATGCGCTGAACAACATTTCTCTCGATTTCCCTGATGGTCAATTGGTTGCATTACTTGGGCCGTCAGGCTGTGGTAAAACCACCCTACTTCGTATTATTGCAGGACTTGAGTCCGCAGATGGCGGCCAAGTCATCTTGGAAGGTGAAGATGCAACCAATGTACACGTACGTGAACGTGAAGTTGGTTTTGTATTTCAGCACTATGCCTTGTTTCGCCATATGACCGTATTTGACAATATCGCTTTTGGTCTCCGCGTTCGCCCACGTGCAACACGCCCATCTGAAGCTGAAATTAAAAAACG
The DNA here is from genome assembly GCF_037572605.1 of Acinetobacter sp. MYb191. Lineage (NCBI taxonomy): Bacteria > Pseudomonadati > Pseudomonadota > Gammaproteobacteria > Moraxellales > Moraxellaceae > Acinetobacter > Acinetobacter sp. MYb191. Next base: position 21,664 of record NZ_JBBGZP010000014.1, read on the forward strand.
TGTCATACGTTTACTGGACTTAGTCCAATTGGGGTTCTTGGCAGATCGTTACCCAGCACAACTTTCTGGCGGTCAGCGTCAACGTATTGCACTGGCACGTGCTTTGGCGGTTGAACCACGCGTACTGTTACTAGATGAGCCTTTTGGTGCTTTGGATGCAAAAGTACGTAAAGAGCTCCGTCGTTGGTTACGTACTTTGCATGATGAACTTCATATCACCTCAATCTTTGTAACGCATGACCAAGAAGAAGCTTTAGAAGTCGCGGATCAAATCATTGTGATGAATAAAGGGAATGTCGAGCAAATTGGATCACCCCGCGAAGTTTATGAAAAGCCAGCAACGCCGTTTGTGTTCGACTTCTTAGGTCAAGCGAACCGTTTCGAAGGCCAAAATAACGCAGGGACGATCCAAATTGGTGAAGACCGTATTCAATTAGATTCTTTACGTAATGCACCTTCGGGCGACGTGATTGCCTTTGCCCGTCCAGATGAATTAAGGATCCATGCACAGCCGCAAGACAACGCCATCCAAGCAACATTCGTTCGAGAATTATGGATCGCGGGCAAAGTGGTTGCAGAGCTCCATGATCGCCAAGGCAAACTGATTGAAATCTCACTGACTTCTGAAGAAGCAAAATTACACCAATTTAGACCTAATCAAACGGTATGGTTAAGCCCATCAAACTTGCATTTATTTGCAAAACCTGCGGCTTAAGACCAATTGAATGGGGCATGTTGAATGCCTCATTCATCATAAAAGAGATCCAAAACTATGAACTTTCAACAACTCAGAATTATTCGAGAAACGGTGAGACAAAACTTCAACCTCACCGAAGCCTCTGCTGCACTGTATACCTCTCAGTCAGGCGTCAGTAAGCACATCAAAGACCTAGAAGATGAATTAGGCGTACAGCTTTTTATTCGTAAAGGGAAACGCTTACTCGGTTTAACTGAACCAGGTCAAGCACTACTGGGTATTGTTGAACGCATGTTGGTCGACGCGGACAATATTAAACGTCTTGCAGATGATTTTAACCGTGTCGATGAAGGTACTTTGACGATTGCAACTACACATACGCAAGCGCGTTATGTGCTACCGCCGATTGTCAATCAATTCAAAAAAGAGTTTCCAAAGGTTCATCTTATTTTGCAACAAGCCAGTCCTGTTGAAATTACCGAAATGCTTCTGCAAGGTGAAGCTGATATTGGTATTGCAACTGAATCACTGACCACAGAAGATAATCTGGCTAGCGTGCCATTCTATAATTGGCAACACAGTATTATTACCCCACAAAATCACCCACTGGCAAGCAAACAAAATATTAGTATTGCAGACTTGGCGGAATATCCACTGATTACCTATCACGGCGGTTTCACAGGACGTTCAAAAATAGACAAAGCCTTTGAAGATGCAGGTATGGATGTCGACATCGTAATGTCTGCTTTAGATGCTGATGTGATTAAAACCTACGTTGAACTGAATATGGGTGTTGGTATTGTCAATAATGTGGCGTATGACGTTGAACGTGACTATCGTTTAAAACAAATTCCAACTGATATTTTTGGTCTCAATACCACATGGATTGCAGTGCGTAAAGGTCATCTCCTGCGTGGTTATGGCTATGAATTTATCTCGTTGTGCTCACCAGATGCAGACATTAAAGCACTGAAAAGAGTAGCTTATCCAGACGACTAAAATGCTTTTATTCTAAAAAGAGACCCCAGAGTCTCTTTTTTTATTTTTAAACCCATATACTTTAAATGGACATAGTGTATTATTTGATCAAACGATAAAAATACTAGTGAGCAATAACAGTGAATAAAAATCTGTTGGGCTCTTCATTACTTTGTTTATGCTTCTATTCGTCGGGATCATGCTTTGCTGCTGCTTTTGAACGTTCAGGTCAAACGATACAACCCTTTTTTGAACATGGAAATTATGCAGAAATTTCTCTGGCTTATATTGATCCAGATGTTTCTGGCCAAGTTCAACAGGTCGAGACACTACAACAGTTTGGCATCACTGACTTTTCAACAGGCAATTTAAGCAATGAACAAGTAATGCTGGGAGCTGCACTCAAACTACAACTTAACCCTCAGTTTAAATTTGCTGTCATTTATGACCAGCCTTTTGCTGTAGACATCGATTATCGCTATCGACCAAAGATTTACGGTGAAAGTTATGAGATTGAATCTGCCGATATCGACTTTGAAAGTCATAATCTCAGCTCGCTTTTAGGCTACCAATTCAACCCACAATGGGAAATCTATGGCGGTTTCAGCTATCAAAGCTTTGCAGGTTCTTTAAAAGCGAAAGGTCAGGCCTATTCCGTGTTTGATGGCTATGATGCCGAGTTTAAACAAGATGAAAGCTTAGGCTGGTTAGCAGGTATTAGTTATCAAATCCCTGAATATTATTTTAGAACATCGTTGACTTATCGCTCAGCGATTAAACATGAAATCGCCACAACAGAGTCTATCGAAGTTGGCGTAGATACACCCAATGTGATGGAGGTGAAAACACCACAATCGGTGAATCTTGATTTCATGACAGGACTTCCTTATCAAAATATCTTGTATGGGACGCTACGCTGGGTAAATTGGCAAGACTTTGTCATTCAACCACCCAAATTTAAAGCTGTGATCGATTATGTTGCGATATTTTATCCTGAAGCCAAAGACGTCAAACTCATTCAGTACAATGAAGATCAATGGTCTGCAAAACTTGGCCTAGCACACGTATGGAATAAAAAGTGGCTAAGTAGTATAGAGCTGCTCTGGGACTCTGGGATTAATAATCCTGCATCTACGCTTAATCCAAGTGATGGTTATCAAGGCATTGGTCTAGGTAGCATGTACACATACAACACTGAGTTTGATATTGCGGCTGGTCTATATTATTTGCATTTTAAGAAGTCCAAAACATCTTCCGACTCAAATCCTCTGGCAAACATTACAGGACTTTCAGCGCTGAATGATAATGATGCATGGGTCTTTGGACTCAAATTTGCGCATCATTTTTAAAGACTTTAGTTAAAGTCATACATAAAAAAACGAGCCGAAGCTCGTTTTTTATGTGTTAATTACCAGTGGTAACTTACACCCAATTTTGCAACTGGCATCCACTCATATTTATCATCGTTACGGATTTTGTTTTCTTCAGCAGCTAAATCTCTGTCAAAATCAGCGCCATTCACGTTTACAAAGTTACCTTTCGACGTTAAGTTTACAGATGGGTTGCCTGTATAGTAAGCACCTACTTCACCAAATACACCCCAGTTTTGATTAATCTTAGGTGCTAAACCTAAACCAACATAGGGAGCAATATTATTTTCGTAACCCATTTTTCCTGAAACTTCACCATTAAAGTTATAGTTGTTACCATTTACTTTAATCGTACCATCACTTGAGCGCTTCTTCAGGTCGTACTCAGAATCGACATAACCTACACCAGCAGCAACATATAAACCTTGAGCCCAACGATTTGTACTTGTACCCCATGGACGAACTTCAGCATTTAAATAAGCTAACTTATTGTCCATATCCGCATCGTATTTTGTACCATTAATTGATACATCATCAGTCCATGAAATGTCACCGCCGTTGTAACCTAAAGCTAAACCAACATATGGGTTAGCTGTCCACAACAAAGCACCGCCATAACCTGTTGTACCAACTTCAGCACGAACACCAGTAGGAATTAATTTATTTTGGTCAAAAGCATAACCATCTTTTACGACTGCATCATCAGCAAAAGCTGTACCTGCGACTGCTGACATTGCTGCTGCGATTGCAACTAAACGTAATGATTTCATGTTTTTTCTCCTCCAATTAAAGATTTTTTTACATCATTTACAATTTTTTGATGAGGTCATCTTAGAACAGTCTCGGACTATTTTTTATTCAAGATTTGGGCTGTTTTTGTTATTTTTTGATACATTTTATACTTTCTTGTTGTTGTAAATCGCAATTCTTTACTTAACGCCTCTACTCAAACAGCTCTAAAAGTCTTATTTCCAATCATTCATTATTATTTCCGATCCTATGCTGTTTTTTCATCTATTCTCTGCACAATTTAGTGTAAAATCAGGAAAATTTTTTTTCTGGAAGGAAGATCATGTCTCAGCTTTCAACAATTATTGAACAAGCGTTTGAAGACCGTGCGAATTTTACAGCAGCGGACTGTCCTGCTGAAGTTCGTGCAGCAGTTGAAGAAGTCATTGCTGGTTTAGATAACGGGACATTACGTGTTGCTGAAAAAATTGATGGTGAGTGGGTTGTTCATCAATGGGTGAAAAAAGCTGTACTTTTATCATTCAAACTAAATGACAACAAACCAATTGAGTCATGTGACCTTCAATTCTACGACAAAGTAGATACCAAATTTACAGGTTGGACTGAAGAACAGTTTAAAGCGGCTGGCGTACGTGTTGTTCCTCCTGCGGTTGCACGTAAAGGTTCTTTCCAAGCGAAAAATGTGGTGTTAATGCCTTCTTATGTGAACATTGGTGCATATGTTGACGAAGGCACCATGGTTGACACATGGGCAACTGTTGGTTCATGTGCTCAAATTGGTAAAAACGTTCACTTATCTGGTGGTGTAGGAATTGGTGGTGTTCTTGAGCCACTTCAAGCAAACCCAACGATTATTGAAGACAACTGCTTCATCGGTGCACGTTCTGAAATCGTAGAAGGCGTGATCGTAGAAGAAGGTTCTGTAATTTCTATGGGCGTGTTCATTGGTCAATCGACTAAGATTTTTGACCGTGCAACTGGCGAAATTCACTACGGCCGTGTACCAGCAGGTTCTGTTGTAGTTGCAGGTAGCTTACCTTCTAAATGCGGTACTTACAGCCTGTATGCTGCAATCATCGTGAAAAAAGTAGATGCACAAACACGTTCTAAAACGAGCTTGAACGATTTACTACGCGACGAATAATTTTTCGTTGTCGTGCGGAACTAAAGTTCCTCATCTCTACGGTTAAGACTAGCCGTAGAGATTTTTGTTTTTCTAACCTGTGGTTTAATTTTGCTATGAATACGCTTCGATCTTCTGCTATCCCTGTTTCTGATCCTTCTGCGGGTCTACGTATCACGGAGATCTTTTATTCTTTGCAAGGAGAAGCCAACACCTCAGGACTGCCAACAGTTTTTATTCGTTTAACGGGTTGTCCACTACGTTGTACATACTGCGATACGACCTACTCGTTTGAAGGTGGCGAACGCCAATCTTTAGATCAGATTATTCAAACCACGCTTGATTTTAAAACCCCTTATGTCTGCGTGACAGGTGGTGAACCTCTTGCACAGCCCAATGCGTTGCCTTTAATGCAACGTCTTGCTGACCTCGGTTGTGCAGTCTCTTTAGAAACCAGTGGCGCTTTAGATGTGTCTAAGGTTGACCCACGTGTTTCAAAAGTATTAGATTTGAAAACCCCAACTTCAGGTGAAGTTGCACGAAATTTGCTTTCAAATCTCGACCATTTAACCCAGCACGACCAAATCAAGTTTGTGATTTGTAACCGTGAGGATTATGAGTGGTCAAAACAGCAAGTTGAAGACTATAAACTCAATGAAAAAGTCAGCACAGTATGGTTCTCTCCTGCTTTTGCCGTTGAGAAAGGTGCTGCTCGTTTACCTCAACTTGCACGTGACTTAGCGCAATGGATATTAGAAGACCATCTCCCTGTTTGCTTCCAACTCCAACTCCACAAGTTACTTTGGAATGACGAAACTGGTCGTTAATACATTGCCTATTCATCTTTAATTTATATTTGGAGAAATTTGTATGCGCCCTCGTGCCATAGTTTTGTTATCTGGCGGTTTAGACTCAACAACTTGTTTAGCATGGGCGCAAGCACAGTATGACTGTACAGCGCTCAGCTTTATGTATGGTCAACGCTCGACCACTGAGCTCGATGCCGCACGTGAACTGACAAAAAAAGCAGGCGTAGAACATCGTGTCATTAATATCGACTTAGGTAATTTGGGCGGTTCTGCATTAACAGACCATAGCATTGATGTTCCAGATCATGAACAAGTCGGTATTCCTGTAACTTATGTTCCAGCACGTAACACGATTTTCTTGTCTTATGCCCTAGCAGCAGCAGAAGTTTTAGATGCTGAAGCCATTGTGATTGGTATTAATGCTGTTGATTATTCAGGGTATCCTGACTGTCGACCTGAATTTATTGAGGCATTTGCCAACATGGCTCGCCTTGCAACCAAGGTTGGCGTTGAAGGAAAACCTCTTAAATTTGAAACACCTCTGTTACATTTATCCAAAGCAAATATTATTCGCTTAGGTATAGAACATGGCGTAGACTATAGTCAAACGGTGTCTTGCTACCAAGCAGATGACCAAGGACGTGCTTGTGGGAAATGCGACAGCTGCCGTCTTCGTAAAGAAGGTTTTGCAGATGCTGGCGTAACAGACCCAACGCGTTATATACCGTAACGACAAGGTACAGTTTATGAAAAATTTAAAATCAAACATTTTGCTTTCTACATTGGTGTCTGCAGCTGCATTGTTCGCTACAGCTTCAAATGCTGCTGAATCGAACAAATTACAAGAAGCGTATAAAAGCAGCAATGTAAAATCGGCATTAATTAATGTTTGTAAAGAAGAAACTGCAAAAAGCAAAAAGCTTAGCGCAGCAGAAGTAAGCAAATACTGTACTTGTGCAGTTGAAGCTGATGGTAAGTTGACCAATGCACAAAAATGGGAAATCCAAAGTGCAATCAACCAAAAGAAAAGTCCGTCTACTTTAGCTTTTGTACAAAAGCAAAATAACGACTTACAAACATGTTTCGGTCCACAGTTAACAGGTAAATTAAAATCTTTAACTGAAGAAGCAATGAAAGCTGCTCCGAAAAAATAATTCACTGAATGTGAATGAAGCCTGCTCTATGCAGGCTTTTTTATATGTTCAAAATAGATAGAACCTGAAAAATATGCTCACCGAATGGAATACTCGCGCCCAAAATCGCAAATTTGTTGCGTCATATAGTGGTGGAAAAGACAGCAGCCTTGCTTTATACCAAGCGATGCAAATGGGTGAACCTGTTGCATTAATTGTCATGTTAGAAGAGCAAGGTCTAAAGTCACGCTCACATGGGATGTCTCTCGATATTATTCATGCACAGGCAAAAGCAATTGGGCTTCCCATCTACAGTGCCTCCGCAACATGGCAAGACTATGAAAACCAGTTCATTCAACTGTTACAAAAAGCTCAAGCTCTTGGAGCAGAAAGCTTAGTTACAGGTGATATTGATTTAATGGCACATGCCGAATGGAATCAATCCGTTTGCGATAAAAGTGAGCTCAGTTTATGTATGCCCCTGTGGCAACGTCCACGTTTAGACATTGTGCATGAGTTTATTCAACTTGGATTTCAAAGCATCATCGTTACTGTCAACTTAAACTTAGGCATGACAGTTGAAGACTTAGGTCAAGTGCTTAGCTTTGAATATGTCGATGAACTGGTTGCAAGAGGTATTGACCCTTGTGGTGAAGCAGGTGAGTTTCACACTACGGTGATTGATGGCCCGATTTTCAAACATCCACTTTCAGTTGTTAAAGGTGATATTCTGTATCACGAAAATTATGCCTTTTTACCACTTGAATTAGAACAACGCGACATTTAAGGATAGAACATGACTGATACCATCCAACTTCCAAATCAGAACTTTCCAGCCACAACGGGTGAAGTGAACTTAACTGAAGTGCCGACTGAGTGGCTGATTGTGTATTTTTACCCGAAAGATTCAACTCCTGGTTGCACAACTCAAGCCGTTGGTTTTTCATGTTTAAAAAATCAGTTTGATGCCTTACAAACCACGATCATTGGTGTTTCACGTGACTCGGTTAAAGCGCACCAGAATTTTACGGAAAAGCAGGCCCTAACCATTAATTTAATTAGCGACAAAGAAGAAGTGCTGTGTAAACACTTTGATGTGATTAAAGAAAAAAGTATGTATGGTAAAAAAGTGATGGGTATTGAGCGCTCAACTTTTATTTTCCATAACGGTAAGCTGGTTAAAGAGTATCGTAAGGTAAAAGCTGCGGGACATGCTGAACAAGTTTTAGAAGACTTAAAAGCATTACAAGCTTAATGCACATCAGCCCGCAGATGCGGGCTTTGTTTTTTGTGATTTTTTAATTTATTGTTTTTTATTGCACACGCTTTTTATTTCACAAGCAGTGAAATGGCGATCCCCCACATCACCAACGCGATGATCCCATCCAGTACATTCCACGCTTTCGGATTTGCAAAAATCGGAATCAATACGCGAGCACCATAGCCCAAAGCAAAGAAAAACAACCAAGATGCACACACAGCCCCTAGAGCAAAGTACGCAGGTTGCTCAAACTGAGTTGAAATAGAACCCAGTAAAATAACCGTATCTAAATACACATGCGGATTAAGCCAAGTCAGCGCCAAACACAGCAAAACAATATTCATTAGATGATGCTTTTCAATGGAACTTGCCTCCAAGCCCTGCTGTGATTTGAATGCCCGCAGTACATGTTGTAATCCATAATAAAACAGGAAAAGCGCCCCCGCCCATTTGGAAAACTGAATAATTTCAGGATAGTGCTGAAGCACTTTTGAAAAACCAGAAACGCCCAAGACAATTAGAATCGAATCCGACAATGCACAGACAAAACATACCCAAAAAACAAACTGCTTTTTGAGCCCCTGTTTTAACACAAATGCATTTTGAGCCCCAATAGCAATAATGAGGCTCATCCCAACTGCAATCCCTTGTACATATGTACTTAACATTTTGACTTTTCAACTTAATTGATGATGTCAGGATTATCTTTCATTTTTAATTAAATTAAGTATTATTTAGAAAATATCAATATAACTAAAATATTTTTAGTTTAAAGTGAGCCCCGATATGCTGAATCATAAACAGTGCGAAGCATTTTTAGCTGTAGCAGAAACAGGAAGTTTTGACCTTGCTGCTGAACAGCTATGCATTACTGCTTCAGCCGTCACTTTACGCGTACAAAGCCTAGAAAAAAGTTTGGGGCATTTACTGATTGTGCGGGAAAGACCTTGCCGCCCGACACAAGCAGGTCAATCGCTGCTACATTATTTGCAACATAGCCGACTGTTAGAGCAAAGTTTCATTCAGAACCTCACGGGTCATATGAACACCTCTGCTTTTTATCAAATCAACATTGCAACCAATGCCGACTCCTTAGCGACATGGTTGTTGCCCTTGCTACAGTCAACATTAATTGAACACAAGATCGTGGTTCATTTTCAGGTCGATGACCAATCACAAACCCATCACTTACTTGAAGCCGGTTTGGTGAATGCCTGCGTGACAGATGAATCACAAGCCATGAAAGGCTGTGTAGCCGAATACATTGGCGATATGAACTATCGTTTTGTTGCCACACCAACTTTTGCACAGCAATGGTTTAAACAAGGCGTTAACCGAGAGTCTCTACGTGCAGCTCCTGCACTGATCTTTAACGCAAAAGATCAACTCCACACCGCGTATATCCAACAAAAGTTTGGCCTCAATCCAACTCAATATCCACATCACTTTATTCCGTCTTCCAGTGCATTTTTTGATGCGGTTACGATGGGACTCGGCTACGGTTGGTTGCCCTATTACCAAGCCAAACCGCGTTTGCAGGATGACTCATTGGTTGAGGTGGATCCTCAACTCAATATAGATTTACCTTTGTATTGGCATCATTGGAAACAGCAGTCGCTGCAGTTAAATCTGCTAACAGATCTCTTGATTGAACAGGCTCACGCAGCGATGAATTAATAAAGCCCTGAATGTAGGTCTTTAAGATATGAAGCCTCTATTGCACTTTCCACTGCCCTGACAGTTGAATATTCACTTTTTCGCCTACACCGCCAATGGCTTTTTTCATACCAAAGTCACTTCGGTTAATCACGGCAGAGGACTGGACATCCAGTAGATTAGCATTATTGGCACTCGGTTTTAGGGTCGTGCTAAAGCTAACAGGCTTGGTAATGCCGCGAAGTGTTAAGTTTCCGACAATATTATATTGACCGCCACCCAAATCTTTAAAACTGGTACTTTTAAAGTTAGCGCTTTTGTACTTGGATGCATAAAACAAATCTTCACCCAAAATCATATTTTTCAGTGAAGGCTTGCTCAAGCTTAGGCTATTTACATCCATGACAAAGTTCGTTGAAGCATGCTGTGGTGCTTTGGCATCAAACTGCATGCTGGATTGCACCCGATTAAACTTAGCTCTTACAACGGTTACACCCAAGGATTTAATTTCAAAGCCTACATTACTCTGAGGTGTCAATGTCCATGACTGGGCTTGCACTTGAGTGCTGAATGCAAATGTAACACCTGCAATCAGCAAAGCATTTTTAATGACCGCATGAATTGCAATCTGTTTCGTCTGTTGTTTTCTATCCATTGAACTCGATCCTCGTCGAAATATTTTTATTCGACTGAGAACCTTAGTCTAAATTGGATGGGTCCTGAGTTAAAAATTTGTGTTGCAACTGTTTATATATTTCACTTTGTTGGAATTTATGTAAAAACTCACTGGTTCCCAATGGAAACGCCTGCTCTAAAATATCACCTCGATAATAAGCCTCACGAACGGGGGTTGCAGACATCGCGTCTTGTAGACTATCGAGCTCAACCATTTGCCACTCAGGAAAAAGCTGTAAATAATACGAAGAATCATCTTTAAAATGGCCAATCAGTCCAACCTTCGCCTCAGGTGTGACTACATGATTCACTAATTTTTTTACCAATTGCACCCATTTAACATCATTATAAACATCAATTACATGTACAAAGTGAATCCGTTTTTGATGTGCTTCTGAAAAGTTCGATAAAATCATTTCTTCACGTTCAGACGCTAAAAATGGATTTTTCGTATTTCGTTCATTTTGCGCAGAGCCTAAAGCCAAAATGACATTTTCACTTTGCTCTAAAGCAATCTTGATGGTTTGCATATGTGCCAAGTGAAATGGCTGGAAGCGACCAATGAATACGAGATAATCAAATGTATATGGCATAAATCTTTTACTTTTTTATGAACTGGTCAGTTGTGTCGATCATAAAATTATGCGACATAATGAGCCCATAAAATTAAACCAAACTTTCTAGCAAGGATAGTACGATGACACTGAGCTGTATTCAACAACCTCATCAACATTTGAATGCAAAATTAGACAATGGCGTACTTACATTAGCCATTCACCGTCCTGAAGCAAAGAATGCGTTGTATGGCGAACTTTATTTATGGATCGCAAAAGCTTTAGATGAAGCAGATCTAGACAATAGTATTCGTGCTGTCATTCTACGTGGTGAAGACGTGGACTTTACCGCAGGCAACGACATGCAAGATTTTATGAAATCTGAGGCGCAAAAAGGTCAAGCACCTGCGGCTGAAGGCCCTCCATTTATTTTACTTAAATCTGCGGCAAAATTTTCTAAACCGTTGATTGCGGCTGTACGTGGTGTGGCGATTGGTATTGGGGTAACGATCCTGTTACATTGTGACTTGGTTTATAGCGACAACACTGCCCTATTCCAAATTCCATTTGTCAGCCTTGGCTTATCTCCAGAAGGCGCTTCAAGCAAATTATTGGTAGAACAAGCGGGTTATCACAAAGCTGCTGAATTACTGCTAACCGCTCAGAAGTTTGATAGTGCAACTGCAGTTGCTGCAAACCTTATCAACAGTATTGAAGATGATGTGTATGCAGCAGCAGCTAAAAAAGCGGCACAATTGTCTGCTTTACCGTTAGCCTCTTTAGTACAGTCTAAGGCATTGATGAAGCACAATGTAAATGAAATTGTGGCTTGGATTGATCATGAAGCTGAAATTTTCATGGATCGTGTCGGCTCTCCAGAAATGATGGAAGCCGTATCAGCATTTATGCAAAAGCGTAAACCTGATTTCACCCAGTTCAACTAATCCTTGATTGTTGAATGACTAAAAACCACTGTGTTTCATTTTACATAGTGGTTTTTTTATTTTCCGTCCCAACATATTTAAGAACCTATTCGGAAAACTTCTTATGTCAAACACTACAGAAAAAAAGCGTTACTTTGAGCCTGCGCCACAAGACATCGATGTTGAAAATTTTAGAAAAGTCATCCAAAGCCGCCGTTCGGTTCGTAAATTTACCAAGAAAGAAATTCCAGCTGATGTGCTTGATGACTGTTTAGATTTGGCCCTACTTGCGCCCAATTCATCTAACTTACAGCCTTGGACTTTTTATGTGGTGCAGAATCCGACTAAGAAAAAACAGCTGGTCAAAGCTTGCCTAAATCAGCTTGCGGCAAAAACGGCGTCAGAACTGATCGTGTGTGTCGCGCGCACAGACCGTAATGATGAAATGGCAAAACGCAACATTACAGAGTTCCCTTTTCCTGAAGCGCCTGCGACTGTACAGAAATATTATAAGTTTATTCCTTATAACTATAAGACAGGTTACTTAAATGCACTGGGTAACTTTAAGAAAGTGGCTTTCAAAATTGCACGTAGCTTAGACAAACAACTACCCGTAACTGCGTTTAATCAAGCCGATGCAAAACTTTGGGCAAGTAAAACCACAGCTTTAGCTTGTGAGAACCTAGTGCTAGCTTTACGGGCTTATGGTTTCGATAGTTGTATGATGGAAGGTTTTGATGAGCCTTTGGTGCGTAAACTGTTAAATCTGAATGATCAGCAATACCCTGTGATGGTAATTGGTGCAGGTGAGCGTGCAGAAGACGGTGTGTTTTTTCCGCAGTATCGTTTTGATCGCGAGTTATTTATTCAGAAGGTTTAATATTAGTTTTCTCAATGGAATCCTTTCATTAAAGTTTTAATTTCAGGATTAACCTTCGGTTCGACCTACTTTTCTTTCGGGAAAAGTAGGCAAAACCATTGTCATTCGCAAAACTCGTTCTATTCCGCCTTTTACCAATTTAGTCGCAGAAACTTTATCTGATAAATTAAGTCCTGCCTCAAACACTTGCGAATGACGTTAACGTGTATCAGATATATTTTTAAATTCACCATTAAAAAATATCGACCATTTGAATAAACTCAAAAGCGGGCTCCTCATAGGGATGGCTTAATGTTAAAGCCTTTGCCACAGCAGAAGCTTTTTCCTCTGGAACGATGGTTTCCACCCGCCACTCTGGGACTTGCTCCAAAGTATCCAACTCACCTATAAACGGATTTGCTCCTTTTACAGGTTTAAACTGGCCTGTGCCTAAAACTTGCCAAGCACAGTGTTCATAGTTTCCTATGCCACCAGCCCCTGCTTCAAAAATCGCAAGTTTAGTGTTTTCAAGATGGGATTCAGGGACATAGTAGATCAGTTTGAGCATTGTATTTTTCGAGCATATATAAGATGGCTAATTATAAGTCTAAATAGTTATTATGAATAATCATCCATTACTTCAATACCTTTCAATTACTTCAAAACATCTTTTATGGCAATTTAGTAATAGCGGAACTCTTGGAATACCCGAAGCTTTAAAAAATTCTGCTAATGAAATTTACCTTCAATCAAAGCTTTCAAATGAAGCTTTATACTATTTACAAGTTAAAACGTTTCTTGAAACTTTAGATTTAGAAGAAAATGATGTAGAACAATTTATGAGTGAAAACTCTGATCACCAAAGGCTGGGGTTAGAATTATTTAAAGTACTAGAAAATACTTCTTTAGAAAAACAGGCATGTATGCTAGCAAAAGCCTTTAAGGCTTTTCTGTCAAGAAAATGTGATAAAGATGAATATGATAAGTATGTTTATATTATATGTAGACTCGATAATCATCTTATTAAGTTAATTGAGACTATGTTCAATAAAGGATATGATCATTCCGAAATTGAACCCTCTTTTGAGAAGGATGGATTAATAATCCAAGTCGGAAAAACACATAGCTCTTATTTTTTTAAGCCTAACCTTGAACTATTAAATTTTGATTTTCTTGAAACTGAGAAATTAAATCATACATTGCAAAATCAAGAAGTAAAATACATAAGGACCTTATTCTTTTTACATTTTTATGAGAATATTATTTTATAAAAAACCGCCTCACGGCGGTTTTTTAATTATCAAAATCACATCTGCAATGCATAACCCAAAATCAAAAAGATCAATTGCAAGCTTAAAATCACAGCAAACAACTTCCATCCTTTTTTACGCAACGCAGACTTATCGACTGCTTCGTATGTAACTGTTTTAATCATGTCATCACCTCATACATGAGTGTTGATACTGAAATAGTTTAGTAATCCATCTTTCTTCTATTTTGCATGATATTTGTGCATTTATTACACAATATCACTTTCACATAAATATAAAAGCAAAATCTAAACCAACATCAGCGGGAGAAATAAAAAATTAAAAAACAAAAAAGACTATTCAATAAAAAAGCCACCCGAAGGTGGCTTTCAAACACAGACTTCAGATTAACCAATAAACTTACGTGCATTACGGAACATACGTAACCATGCACCGTCTTCAGCCCACTCTTCAGGCTTCCAAGAATGCTGTACAGCACGGAAGTTACGTTCAGGGTGTGGCATCATAATTGTTGCGCGACCATCTTTCGATGTAACACCTGAAATCGCTTCTGGCGAACCATTCGGGTTCATTGGATAGTGTTGAGTTGGATTCCCTTGGCTATCGACATAACGCAAGATTACTTGATTACCTGTATTTAATGCCACCAAGTTATCCGCACTGGTCACCACACGACCTTCACCATGTGCAACTGCGATCGGCAGGATTGAGCCTTCCATACCTTCTAACAATACAGAGTTCGATTTTTCAACACGAACGTTAACTGCACGCGCTTCAAACATCTCAGAAGTGTTGCGATGGAAACGTGGCCAAGCTTCAGCACCTGGAATCAGTGGCGCCAATTGCGACAACATTTGACAGCCGTTACAAATACCGAGAGAGAAAGTCTCATCACGATTGAAGAATTTTTCAAATTGGTCACGAAGTTTTGGGTTGAACAAAACTGATTTCGCCCAGCCACCACCAGCGCCCATTACGTCACCGTAAGAGAAACCACCACATGCCACAAGACCTTCAAAGTCATCTAGGCTGATACGACCTGCAAGCAAGTCGCTCATGTGCACGTCTACAGTGTTGAAACCAACTTTGTCGAATGCCGCAGCCATTTCAACATGACCGTTTACGCCTTGTTCACGTAAGATCACCATGTTTGGACGGCGTTCATTGATGTACGGCGCTTCGATTGGCTCATTCAAATCAAATGTAGGTTTTGCAATAATACCTGCATGTGATTTGTCCGTGATTAATGCAAATTCTTGATCCGCTGTTTCCACGTTATCACGTAGACGTTGAATCTGATGTGACACTTCAGTCCACGCCACTTGCAAGTCTGCACGTTCAAGCACTAAGCCATTTACAGTCAATTGATCGGTGTTGTTTACCGTACCAATGACCGCAATTGCATCGCGTAATGTAGATGCCGCAACTTCGTCTGCAAGTGTTGCCCAATCAGACGCGCTGATTTGAAGCACTGCACCAATTTCTTCTGCAAATAGACTTTCAGTTGATTGATCTTCTAAAGCCACACCAAGACGTGCTGCAAACATCATTTCCGCAACAGTTGCAAGCAAACCACCATCACCGATGTCGTGGTAAGCCTTAATTAAGCCACGGTTGTTCCAGTCTTGAACCAAGGCAAAGAATGCTTTGAAGTCATCAAAACTATCCACATCAGGTGTCACTGAACCAATCGCTTTATAGACCTGAGCAAGGATTGAGCCACCTAAACGGAACTGACCTTTAGAAAGATCAATACGGACAAGTACTGATTCTTCATTTTTCAATTCAGGCGTTAAGGTTTTACGTACATCAGTCACAGGAGCAAAGGCTGTGATTACACCTGACATCGGTGAAGTCACCGATTTGTCTTCGCCTTCATCATTCCAAGTCGTACGCATTGACAATGAGTCTTTACCCACTGGAATTGCAATACCGAGTGCAGGACACATTTCCATACCGATGGCTTTTACACCTTCGAATAAAGCTTGGTCTTCACCTTTTTGCCCTGCCGCCGCCATCCAGTTTGCAGACAATTTAATGTCACTGATCTGGTCGATTTTTGCAGACATAATATTCGAGATCGACTCTGCAACCGATAAACGTGCAGATGCCGCAGGATTTAACAAGGCAACAGGTGGACGTTCGCCCATCGCCATTGCCTCACCTGTATAACCTTGCAAGCTTGTTGTAGTGACTGCTGCATCTGCAACAGGAACCTGCCAACGACCTACAAACTGATCACGTGCAACCATACCTGTAATTGAACGGTCACCAATGGTGATCAAAAATGATTTCGATGCAACCGTTGGGTTTTTAAGTACACGGTAAATTGCATCTTCCAAATCTGTGACTTTAGATGCATCAAAGTCGTCGCCTTGACGTTCAATCGTTTCATACGAACGGCTCATACGAGGTGTGCCGCCCAGCATGACTTGCATTGGCATATCCACGGCTTTGTTATCAAACAATGGATCGTTCACCGTCAATTGACGCGCTTCTGTTGCTTCACCTAAAACGGCAAATGGACAACGTTCACGTGCACATAATGATTCAAATAATTCTAAAGAACTTGGACGAATCGCCAATACATAACGTTCTTGCGCTTCGTTTGACCAGATCTCCATTGGAGACATACCTGGCTCAAGCGAAGGAATCTTACGCAAATCAAGAATCGCACCCAGTTCGTGGTCATTCACCAACTCAGGCATTGCGTTCGAAACACCACCTGCACCCACGTCATGCACAGACACGATTGGGTTGAAGTCTTCCATACGCCAGCATGCATCAATCACTTCTTGGCAACGGCGTTCCATTTCAGGGTTTTCACGTTGTACAGAAGCGAAGTCTAGGTTTTCACCGAGTTTACCGCTGTCTACAGAAGATGCCGCACCGCCACCAAGGCCGATCAGCATTGCAGGACCACCAAGAACAATCAGTAAGTCACCTGGTTGAATCGCATCTTTTTCCACGTGGTCTGGACGGATGTTACCGTAACCACCCGCAATCATAATTGGCTTATGGAAGCCTTTTACATCGCCATTTACATTTTGTTCAAATGTACGGAAGTAACCATTTAACGCAGGACGACCAAATTCGTTGTTGAACGCAGCACCGCCCAATGGGCCTTCAATCATAATTTGAAGCGGAGATGCCATACGAGATGGTTTGCCGTAGTTCTCTTCCCAAGGCTGTTCAAAGCCCGGAATGTTCAAGTTAGACACCGTAAAGCCAGTTAAACCTGCTTTTGGTTTACCACCACGCCCTGTTGCGCCTTCATCACGGATTTCACCGCCCGAACCAGTCGCAGCACCCGCGAATGGCGCAATCGCTGTTGGGTGGTTGTGCGTTTCCACTTTCATCAAGATGTGAGCAGCTTGGCTCTTGTATTTATAAACGTGGTGACCAGTCGCTTCATCTTTCTTTGGATAGAAACGCTGAGTATCAAAACCAACAATCACCGAAGCATTGTCTTTATATGCTGACAATACGTCTGTCGGTGATTCTTTATAAGTGTTTTTAATCATTTGGAATAATGACAATGGCTGTTTTTCACCATCAATTGTCCATTCAGAACCAAAGATTTTATGACGACAATGCTCTGAGTTTGCCTGAGCAAACATCATCAGTTCGATATCGTGTGGATTACGACCGAGCTTGTTAAAAGCAGCAACTAAATAATCAATTTCTTCATCAGAGAGTGCAAAACCAAACTCAGAGTTCGCTTTTACTAAAGCATCTTTACCCTGACCTAAAATGTCGATTGCATTTAAAGGCTTTGGTGCAGTTTCAGAGAACAATGCAGCAGCGTCTTCAATTTGATTGAACACACTTTCAGTCATACGGTCATGCAAAACTTGTTTTACTGCATCCGATACTTCAGAAATACCCTTTAAAGTAAACAAAACACCGCGTTCTAAGCGGTGTATCGGGGTATTACAGTTAGCAAAAATATCCGTTGCCTTTGATGACCACGGCGAGATTGTACCTACACGTGGCGTCACAAGGACTTGAACTTCATCACTTGTCGCTTCGCGAACTTGGAAGGTTGCGCCATCATTTAATAGCTGCAAAGCAGATTGCTGTTGTTGCTCGTCGAGCGCTTGGTCGAAAAGGTAAACCCATTGGCTTTCTATTGATTGAACAGAACTAATAGACGATAGACGTGTTAAAAGTTGTGTTTGCTTAAAAGAAGAGTGTGCAGGTGCACCGGCAACGATAAACATGCTGTTTTTGGCTCCACGGGCAGGTCTAGACAACCTACCTCAATGTGACTTGAAGAGAGCGCATATTCTACTGTGTATTGCCAAAATCAGCTAGTCGTCTACGACTTAAAAAAGTGAGATTTCTTTGTTTTAAAAGATCAATTTACTTTGACTTTAAAAATCAAACATGATTAGTAACAAATGTTTTAAGGGATAAATTTCAAAGATGCCCGACTTTTAGGCTTTGATTCAGTTCTAAAAACCATTTTCAATTGATATTTAAGCTGCAAATAACGAAGTCGATAGCCTCCTTGAGAACAAACATGACTGCTTTAAGATGTTCTATTTCTGAGAACTTAATACTGCATAAATTAAAAGACAACTTATGTCGCAGCCCTCTAGAGCTCGTCACACTTTTTTGGCATGATGAAGCCAATAACTCACTGAATAACGATAAATGATGCAAATGCGTTGGTTGGAACTGCTCTCAACAGTTCGTATTGGAAGTAAAAAACAAAATACCGAATTGGCACGTAGCCCATTTCACAAAGATTATGATCGAATTATTTTTTCCCAAAGTTTTCGCCAACTGAACCGAAAAACCCAAGTCCATCCACTGACTCAACACGATGGCATTCACACCCGTTTAACTCATTCGCTCGAAGTCTCCTGCATTGGACGCTCTCTTGGCATGCTCGCAGCGGAAAAAATCAAAGATGAACTGCCAATTTGGATTTCCCCTGCCGATGTTGGAGCCATTATTCAAGCGGCTTGTTTAGCACATGATATTGGGAACCCACCGTTTGGTCATGCGGGTGAATATGCCATTCGTGAATGGTTCGACGATGCATCACATGGCAACTTTTTAGAGAAACTTTCCGCAGAAGAACAAGCCGATGTGCGTCAGTTTGAAGGTAATGCCCAAGGTCTACGCTTACTGACTAAAATTGACTATCACCCTAATGATGGAGGCATGCGTCTGACCTATGCAACACTTGGGGCTTATTTAAAATATCCATGGTTGTCTAAAACCATCGAATCACAAGGCAATACTCCTGCCAGTAAACGTGCCAAATTTGGTTGCTATCAGGCAGAAAAAGAAATCCTGCAACAAATTGCAGAGCAACTTGGACTGATTCAACTGGGTGAATATCATTATTGCCGTCATCCGCTGACTTATTTGCTTGAAGCAGCAGATGATATTTGCTATGCCCTGATTGATCTTGAAGATGGCATTATTTTAAACATGTTGTCTTATGAAGAAGTTGAACCGATTTTTTTAAGCTTACTTGGTGAGTACAGCGCACCAACTGAACTGTCGATGCCAGATACCACGTGGCAGCAAAAAATTGCAGCCTTACGTGGACGAGTGATGAAACGTCTAGTTGAAGAAGTCACATCGGCTTTTGCTAAACATCATTTTGAAATTTTAAGCGGACAACTGGCTGGCAGCTTACTGCAATACTGCGCTGCCGATATTGAGTTAGGCATTAACCGTGCAAAGGATTTAGCCCGCGATAAAATATTTGAACACCCACAAAAAGCGGGTTTGGAAATTATTGCCCATCAAAGTTTACAAAACATTTTAGATGCCTTTATTCCGCTCACTACACCGCATAAAACATTGAGCTTTAAAGAACAACGCTTAATGGCTATTTTATGTCGTTCTGGTGCGCACTTCGGTAGCAACCATTATGAAAATATCATGCAGGTCTTAGATATTATTTCTAAGTTTTCAGACCACCAAGCGTATAACTTGTCTCAAGAGTTACAAGGCAATAAGGCAGGATTGATTTAAATAAGTCATCAACATCCAGTTTGATGATAAAGCCATCAATCTCAACTCAATTTTCCATGAGTCTTTTGCCTTTCTGCGCAATGCTCACTACTATGCAACCATTGATAAAAAAGTGAATCACACAACATGATCGGATGTCTTATTGGTGAAGTCTTCGCACTAGAAGCACCCACCGTACTTTTAAATGTAAATGGTGTCGGTTATGAAATTGATACACCACTAACGACCTTCTGCCAACTACAAAAAGGCCAAAAAATTACCTTATGGACACACCTTGCCGTGCGTGAGGATGCTCAACTACTTTATGGCTTTTTGCATCAACAAGAAAAAATCATTTTCCGCACCCTATTAAAGGTCAACGGTGTCGGCCCTAAAATGGCTTTAGGTATCTTGTCCACGCTTAGTGTCGATATGCTGATTCATACTGTTGAGCATGAAGATATCAATACACTGGTTAAAGTACCGGGCGTGGGTAAAAAAACTGCTGAACGTTTGATGATTGAGTTACGTGATCGCTTTAAAGCGATGTCTTCAGGCACAACGCCAAGCAACTCAACCGTTGAACAAATCCAGTTCACAGGCAACTCTGCCGTTGCAGAAGCCGAAGCTGCATTACAGTCTTTAGGTTACAAACCTTTAGAAGCACAGAAATTGGTCAATGCTGCAAAAGGTGATTTTACTGAAGCGAGCGACATCATCCGTGCTGCACTCAAATCGATGAATAAATAATTCAAATAGGCACACCAATACACCTAAATTGGATACACGAAGGCGACATGGATGTCGCCATGTTGGATTGGGATATAAGGACATATCCTCAATCCAACACAAGATTTACTTGCGGACTTTTAAATATATTTAAAAGCCCTCATTTTGATCTTTCAAAAGTAAGGCAATGCCTACACAATGGTACCTAAACACAAATCATAATTTGAGGCTGTGCCTCGAAAGTTCAGCCAGAGATTGATTTAACTATATGCAAGACCGTCTCATCGGTGGTTCCGAAAAACCCGAAGATCATATCGACCGCGCTATCCGCCCGACCTCACTTGATGACTATATCGGTCAGCCCGTGGTTCGTGAACAAATGGAAATCTTTATTGGCGCAGCCCGTGGTCGTGGTGAAGCACTCGATCACACCTTAATTTTTGGTCCTCCGGGACTAGGTAAAACCACACTTGCGAACATTATTGCCCGTGAAATGGGTGGAAACCTCAAGTCGACGTCTGGCCCCGTATTGGAACGTGCTGGGGACTTGGCAGCCATGCTGACCAACCTTGAAGAAGGTGATGTGCTGTTCATCGACGAAATTCACCGCCTTTCACCAGTGATTGAAGAAATTCTTTATCCTGCCATGGAAGACTACCAACTCGACATTATGATTGGTGAAGGTCCTGCGGCGCGTTCAATTAAGCTCGACTTACCTCCTTTTACTTTAGTTTCCGCAACCACACGCGCCGGACTCCTCACCTCTCCTTTACGTGACCGTTTTGGTATTGTGCAACGCCTTGAGTTCTATTCAGTCACTGACTTGACGCATATTGTGACCCGTTCTGCCAATTTGATGGATGTACCTATTACGCGTGAAGGTTCAGCAGAAATTGCACGTCGTTCGCGCGGCACACCACGTATTGCAAACCGCTTACTACGTCGAGTTCGTGACTATGCGCAAGTCAAAGGTACTGGTGAAGTGACACAAGACATGGCTCAGCGTGCCCTCGATATGCTCAATGTCGATAAAGATGGTTTAGACACTTTAGACCGTCGTTATTTGAGTATGTTACTTGAACGTTTTGATGGCGGCCCTGGTGGTGTAGAAGCTTTGGCAGCAGCGATGGCTGAAGACTCAGGTACATTAGAGGACGTGATTGAACCGTATTTGATTCAACAAGGTTATGTGATGCGGACAGCCCGTGGCCGTATTGCCACCAATATGGCGTATTTGCAGTTTGGTATGACACCGCCTGAACCAAAAGAAAAATGATTGAAAAGGGAGTGAATCTCCCTTTTTCTTACTGATTTAAAATAATTTGAAGTCACTTAGATAAAGACATATAAGATATTAAAAATTGAATTGATGATCAGATTATCCTAAGTATGTTTATAGCTGTCATGTTATACACCGTTATAATTATTAGGTTCGACAATAAAACCCTGTACGACTTTTTTTGCTTTTAATTGAATGATTTTCCAATCCTGCAAATGAACACTTTGAAATATAGTAGTAACACGAGCTCTCATTTCAGGCTGCAAAACAAATTCCTGTTTACATTCACGTGCTATTGGATTTTCCGAATCTCCACATGTAATTAAGGTAAGTACCTTTCCTTTTTCATTTTTTTCAACATATAAATCATCTATATCGTATAAAGCATTAGACCCCGTATTTATAGCTATTAATTCCTTATTTCGTTTCACCCATTTAGGATGAGGAATATATTTCTGTAGACCATATTCATACTCATCACTAGGCAAATATATATCCCTAAAATTGAATTCCTCTAAATGTTTTTTTGATGTTATTTTTGTATCCAACGTTGAATTGATTAATTTCGTTGATAAATCGCCATTATAATACCTATCTGCATATACACTTACACTTAGCCAATGATTATCAGGCAAGTTAATTTCTGCATTATATTGTTCGCTTGAATAAGGTGATGCTTTATAATAATCGACTAAAACCAATCCATCGGTATAACGCATATCAAACCCAAAGGCCTGAATTTTAGATTGATAGGTCCGCGTCTTGCGTTTATATTTCTTACCTGTTACGAAACCTGAATTATCGTCATATTCAACCCAAGGTGCTTCTCTACCAAGGTTAACAGGCTTCCCTCCTAAATCGCCTACACTATAACGTGCGCCATATTGGTCGCGTGGTGTTATAAACTCTTGAGTTTCTAGTTCTTTATTATAGTCACAAGCTATTAATATAAATGCGCTAAGGGTTATTCCTAAAAGCTTCTTTGCCATAAAACAACTTTCTCTTATTTTTTTATGTTAGTTAGTAAAGACTATGGACTTACCTTTTCCACTTCACTAAACAAGCTACATGTCTGATTTACATACTTCACCATGTCGAATATCGGAATTCAGAATATATCTGAATTGTGCAAGATACTTAAACTAGCCTTACTCTGAATCTTGTTCAATTTACATCACCCTCACCTCTTCGACCAGCATTAACTCACACGCCCCATTTCCTGTGTCTGTCCGACTCAGTGAACTGCGCCATGTCCAACCATCAGTCGATTTAACTTCAACCAGTTGCCCTTTTAAATAAACCATGTCGTCTACATCAATATCTGCAAGTTTTTGTGCAACAACTTTATTGGCTGGGATCAAATGCGTATTGGCACTACTCGAGGCAATGTCATTTACTGGAATGGGTGGATTGTTCTCATAACGCCAATAATACCAACGATTACTTTGTGTAATAAATAGTTGCTTATACACCTCTGGCTTCGCCATCTCATTCCAACCTAAAGCAAAATCAACAGGACTCAGCTCTGCTTCACGACCCATCCTATAGTTTTCACGCGCCAAGACACGAAACTCTCCTACATATGGTTCTAAGGAAGTAATTGTGTAGCCTTCAACGTGCTGTACATTTTCAGTCGGTGAATATAACTCTAAACTTCTGCTTCCTTGCTCAGGTTTAAGCCAATATGTCCACAGCGCAAATGCCACAGCCAAAATAAGCAGCAGCTTAAAATAACCATTCATTCCCTTATCCTTATATTTTTATAGCCATACTGCGCTCAACTTCCCCAACAGTCATGAATCACAATATTTGACATCTTGTGCCATTGGAGTGAAATCTCATAATGCTAAACTGCGACGCATTAGTACTTTGACGTGCACCAATTTTAAGACCCTGTCCTTAAATATAAAAGCGCCAAGTCAATCTAAATCGACTCGTACAACTGGAAAACGGAATACTCTCATGGCGAATAAATTTGAATTCAACATTCGTGTCTATATTGAAGATACTGATGCAGGTGGCATTGTTTACCACGCCAATCATATTCGCTTTATGGAGCGTACCCGTACCGAGTGGTTACGTGCTTCTGGTGTAGATCATTACTGGCTTCAAAAAGACTATAACTTCGTTGTACACAAAATTAATGTGAAATATTCACGTCCAATTTTAATGGATGATTTAATTACTGTTACAGCAAGTGTTGTTTCGTGTAAGGCTACGTCATTTGTGTTGCAACAAAATATTTATCGTGGTGAAATCATGCTTGCATCTGGTGAGGTCGAATTGGCATGTATCAGTTCAGAAATGAAACCACGTCGACTTCCCGATGAAATCCGCGAACTGATTCTAAAAGAATTAGGACAAGACTAAAAAAATTATTGGCACATGTAGTAACTATGGCAACTCAACTCGAATCATCTCTTCAAGTTTCAGATCTAATATTACAAGCAAGCCCAGTCGTACAACTGGTAATGCTGGCTTTACTTTTGGCCTCGCTGTTTAGCTGGTATCTGATTGCCAAGTTACACATGAGTTATAAAAAAGCACAAGCAGACGATGACCATTTTCAAAAAATCTTTTGGTCGGGTGCTGAACTGAATACGCTATATAACAATGCGCAACTTAATTCCAAACGTGTCGGCCTTGAGGATATTTTTTATCAAGGTTTAGGCGAGTTTTTAAAACTAAAAAAACGCAATGCTGCTCCGGCACAAACCATTGAAGGTACAGAACGTATTTTACGCGTCGGTCTAAGTCGTGACCAAAGCCAACTTGAACAAGGCTTAGGTGCTTTGGCCAGCATTGGTTCTGTTGCCCCGTATGTTGGCTTATTTGGTACCGTTTGGGGCATCATGAATGCATTCATCGGTTTAGCAGATGTAGATCAAGTCACCCTTGCAACGGTTGCACCGGGTATTGCTGAAGCCCTCATTGCTACAGCGATTGGTTTATTTGCAGCGATTCCTGCAGTATTGGCATTTAACCATTACACAGGAAAAGGCGAAACGGTTTACTCCGATCGTGCTTTATTTGCAGAAGAAATGGTTGCGTTATTACAACGTCAGTCTTTGGGTGAAACTAAGGAACATGACTAATGGCAATTCAACGTTCAGGGCGCTTTGAGCGCATTAAAAAGCCACTAAAAAGTGAGATGAACGTCGTTCCATATATTGACGTCATGCTCGTATTATTAGTCATCTTCATGGTGACCGCACCCATGATTACCAGCGGCATCAATGTCGATCTGCCACAAGCCAATGGCAACCCCATTGAATCAAAAGATGCACCTGCAATGGTCAGCTTAGATAAAGAAGGTCGCTATTTCCTTAAATATAAAACACACAGTTCAGCTGAACCTTTGGCTTTATCTGAATTGACCTCTATTTTAAGTGAAGCACAGCAACAAGCTCAGGCTGAAAATAAAACGTTAACCGTTGTTGTGGAAGGTGAACAGTCACGCTCTTATGGCGAAGTCATGTCGCTCATGAACAGCCTACAAGAAGCGGGTCTCAGCCAAGTTGGATTACTCACAGAGCCATTAAAGTAATTTATGAAAGATTTTAAAAAGCCACCTTTTAAACAAAAAGCCATCGCGCTTGGATTTACCTTTGGTGTCCATGTGATTGCTGTTGTTGGCTTACTTTATCTTGGTATGAGTAAACCACCAGAACCACCGAAGCAAATTAGAACTGTGCTCATCAAACCTGAGGACTTAAAGCCTGTTACGCTTGAAGAAACAGAGTTTACGGAAACAGCACATGAAAATGTCGCCAAAGAAATCACACAAACTGCCCCGCCCGCTGTAGAGCCTGCACCTGTTATCCCAACAGCACCACCTATAACACCCGTTGTGCCAAAAGTCGACGCTCAAAAAGCAGCAGCGGATGCCAAAGCCGCTGAAGCGGCAGCGCGTAAAGCTGAACTACAGCAGCAGATTCAGGCACGTGCAAAGGCTGAAGCTGAAAAATTACAAGCTCAGCAAGAACGTGCTGCTGCCCGTGCAGCGGAGCAAGCTAAAAATGCAGAGAAAGCCAAAACAGATGCAGCGGCGAAAGCCGAAGCAGATGCCAAACGCCGAGCAAACTTAGAAGCATTGAAAAAAGCAGAGGCAGTGCAAAAAGCGAAGCTTGACGCACAAAAGAAAGCCGATCTCGCTAAAAAGCAGCAACAAATTACTGATGCCAATAAAGCTAAAGTTGCGGCTGATGCAAAACGTAAAGCCGATGCGGACAAAGCGAAAGCTAAAGCAGATGCCGATAAAGCCAAGGCAAATGCCGATGCTAAAGCTAAAGCAGATGCTGCGAAGACCAAAGCTGATGCTGATAAAGCTAAGGCAAATGCTGACGCAAAAGCCAAAGCTGATGCCGAAAAAGCCAAAGCCGCTGCTGATGCAAAACGTAAAGCCGATGCTGAAGCAAAAGAACGTGCGGCTGAAGAAGCACGTGCTTCATCTGCAAAACAAGCTGCCGAAGAAGCCGCGCAAAAGAAAGCTGAAGCAAAGCAAATTGCTTCAACAGCTAAGCGCGACTTTGAAAATAAAATTAAGCGTGCTTGGGATACCCCAGCAGGTTCAACGGGTAAAACCGCGACTGCACGTGTCACGCTTTCGGATAGTGGCGCTGTACGCTCTGTGATCGTAAGCTCCAGTGACCCGGACATGAAAGCCAGCGTCGAAGCAGCTGTTCGTTCTGCTGCACCCTATCCAATGCCTTCAGATCCAGAAGCACGCCGGCAAGCACAAAGCTTTACCTCATCCTTTACTGCAAAATAACCCAAATCCCTCTGAACAATCAGGGGGATTTTTCCAGCTATACTCCTAGTATTTTTACGTACTCAAATAGCGTATTTCAAATACGTTTAATCTGTTTTAGCTTTCAATAACAACCATTACAACATCTTTAATTTCAGTCGATATTTCACTCAATACAAGTAAATCGCCACTCCCTCTTATCACACATATCTACCTATGCGTTTTTGCATTCACGCTTAAACGACTTAATTCTTACTCATTTTTCACAGTGTTATAACAGATCAGTCATAATTTCATGCTTTTAATATTAGAAAATCATGCCATTATGTAGAACAATTAAACCCACAATAAAAGCAGTTTGTTTGAGTAAATAACGAATGATGGAAATGACGCGTAAACACCTTCTTAGCCTAGCCATTTTAACTGCTTTCAGCCCAGTCTTAGTGACTCAAGCGCATGCTCAGCTTCATTTAGAAATTGCAAAAGCACCTGAAGAAGCGCCTAAAATTGCAATCGTACCTTTTAGCAATGACAGCAGTCTCTATCCCATTATTGAAACGGATTTAAACCGCTCAGGGAAATTTACCAGCGCTTCAAAAAATTTACCTGCAACCGCCAGCATGAATAATCCGAACGCAGCCAACTGGCAGGCTGCAGGTGTTCCATATGTCGTTACAGGAACAGTAAAAACCACTGAAAATGGCAGTTACGAAGTTCATTACCAACTCTACGATGTCCAAAAACAACAATATCTTTTAAATGAATTATTAACTGTTCCAGCATCACGCGTTCGTTCTGCTGCACACATGATTAGTGATGCTATTTATCAAGCATTAACTGGTATTCCAGGAGACTTTAGCGGTCGTATTGCTTATGTACTACGCAATCCTGCTACACCAGAGCAACGATATACACTACAAATCGCGGATACTGATGGTGAGCAGCCACGTACAATTTTAACGTCACGCGACCCAATTTTATCGCCTGCTTGGACACCAGATGCCAAGAAAATCGCTTATGTATCGTTTGAAACCAAACGCCCTGCAATTTATGTCCAAGACCTTTCCACAGGTGTGCGTGAAAAGCTTGCTAGCTTCCGGGGGCTAAATGGCGCGCCAAGCTTTTCTCCAGACGGGAAAAGTATGTTGTTCACCGCTTCTATGCATGGCAACCCAGAAATTTACCAAATGAACTTGGAAACCCGTCAACTGCAACGTATGACCAATGACAGTGCTATTGATACTGAAGCACGTTATGCACCAGATGGTAAGTCATTTATCTTTACTTCTGACCGTGGTGGTTCTGCACAAATTTACCGTTATGACTTGGCAAATAGCAGCTATAACCGTCTGACCTTCCGTGGCGCATTCAATGCACGTGGTACGCTGAGTGCCGATGGCAAAAAGCTGGCACTGGTCCACCGTCCAAGTGGTAGTAACTATAAAGTCGCTATTCAAGATTTAAACTCAAGTGTCACCAATATTTTAACGCCAACCAGTTTGGATGAATCACCAAGTTTTTCCCCAAATGGGCAGATGGTGGTCTATGCAACGCGTGAAGGTTCACGTGGTTTGTTGTCGATCATGTCACTGGATGGCCGTTTCCGTATGAATTTACCAAGTGAACAAGGTGAAGTCCGTGAACCTGCTTGGGCACCCAAATAACTTTTTAATGACTAGTCATTTAATAATCATCAATTTTCATGGAGATGAAGAATGAAATCGATCAAACTTTTAGCCCTTCCAATCTTAGCGACTGCTCTTGTAGTTACAGGATGTGCGAGCCGTAAACCTGCTGCAACAATTGAAGCGGGTCAAAACCCAAATGGCTCAACCACAGTCAATACTCAAGGTCTAAGTGAAGATGCAGCTTTAAATGCACAAAATCTTGCAGGTGCATCGGCAAAAGGCGTGACTGAAGCCAACAAAGCATTTTTAGCAAAACGCGTTGTACATTTTGACTATGACAGTAGCGACCTCAGCAATGATGATTACCAAACGCTACAAGCCCATGCGCAGTTCTTAATGGCAAATGCAAATTCGCGCGTGGCGTTAACAGGTCATACCGATGAGCGCGGTACACGTGAGTACAATATGGCATTGGGTGAACGTCGTGCCAAAGCGGTTGAAAGTTTCTTAATCACCACAGGTGTGAGTCCAAACCAACTTGAAGCCGTTAGTTATGGTAAAGAAATGCCAATCAATGCGGGCCATGACGAAAATGCATGGAAAGAAAACCGTCGCGTAGAAATTAACTACGAAGCAGTTCCACCACTTTTAAAATAATGCTGGCATCACAACTGAAATAAAAAAAGCGCTCCTTTCGATGAGCGCTTTTTTATGACTTAAACTTGTTCAGGCTTGGGATTTTCATCAGATTCTTCAGCATGTTGCATAGATTCAATCATGTCATGTTTATTGAACTTTTTATACTCAGCTTTTGCTTCGTAGTCTTGCCACGCTTTTTTCACGCTATCGTCTGAAATATCATCTAAGTTAATCCCTTCGCTCGGCGTTGGAGTCGCATCAAATTTTTGCGTTGTCATTGTTGTGCTCCTATTTTTACCTGATATTCCTTCCATCAACATAGCACTTTCCACAAGACTTGCAAGGGTAAAATCGCAGCAAATAGTCGAGTTTAATTGTTCTTTTGTCTCGTTCTCGACTAAAATATAGCGCAATGTTGATTTTGTTACGTATTCAAGTTTTAGTGGAGTCCTCCCCCTTATGTCATATCTCAATCTGTCCCAATTTTTAGAACAACAAACGGGAAATCTTACGCCTGAATTGGCACAAGTAATTAGCACCATTGCTGCTACTTGCCAAACCATCGATCAAGCTTTACAAAAAGGTGCTTTAGCTGGTGTCTTAGGTAGCGCGCAGCATGAAAACGTGCAAGGTGAAGAACAGAAAAAACTGGATGTGATTTCAAATGATTATTTGATTGATGCTCTAAAAATCCACCCACAAGTTGGTGGTTTAGCGTCTGAAGAATTGGATGAATTCACACCAGCTCAAGAAAATGGCAAATATTTAGTTTTATTTGACCCCCTTGATGGTTCAAGCAACATCGACATTAATATGTGTGTGGGTACTATTTTCTCAATCTTGCCTGCAAAAAATGCAGTGACACAAGCTGAAGACTTTATGCAAGCGGGCAACCAACAAGTTGCTGCGGGTTATGTGCTTTATGGCCCATCAACCATGTTGGCATTAACAGTCGGTGCAGGCACAGTATTCTTTACCTTTGACCCAGAAACTCAACAATTCTTACTCACCTCTGAAAATATTCAAGTGGCAGCAGATACCAAAGAATATGCTATTAACTCTTCAAACCAACGCCACTGGGAAAACCCAGTAAAACGTTATATTGAAGAACTTCTCGCAGGTAAAACAGGTCCGCGTGAGAAAGACTTCAATATGCGTTGGGTTGCATGTATGGTGGGCGACATTCACCGCATTCTTTGCCGTAGCGGGATTTTCATGTATCCATACGACCTCAAAGATCCGAAAAAAGCAGGTCGCCTGCGTTTAATGTATGAAGCAAACCCTATGAGTATGCTAATTGAACAAGCTGGCGGTGCATCTACAACGGGTCGCGTTCGTATTTTAGACATCCAACCAACTGACCTACACCAACGTGTCCCTGTGATTATTGGTTCTAAAAACGAAGTCGATTTAGTGACTGGCTACCACAACTAATTTTTTAAATGCGCATAGCCATCTGACGCGTTATGCGCATGAGTCTTCTCCATGTCGATTATTTTCCTTGAATCAAAAGACAACCCAAAGATTAAACATCTCCGAGGTTTAATAGAGCAAAGCAGCTACCGTAAAAAGCAGGGTCAAACTGTGCTTGAAGGGACACACTTAGGCTTAGCTTGGGTTGAAAAAAAGAAGAAACTCAATTCTATTTTCACTACTGAAAATGCACTCGAACACCCTGATATTTGCGATATTCTAGATGAATATGAAGGTGCTGTTTTTGTCATTGCTGAAAGCCTATATCGTGACTTAAGCACATTAGGGACCACTTTGCCCTTCTTGGCAGTTGTAGACTTACCAAGTTCAAGCCAAAGTGTAGATTTTAGCTTGGATACATTGATTTTGGAAAACATTCAAGATCCAGGCAATGTAGGTACACTACTCCGCTCTGCTGCTGCAGCAGGTATTAAGCAAGTTATTTGTACCAAAGGTTCTGCTGCACTCTGGTCACCACGTGTATTACGCGCAGGCATGGGTGCACACTTCTCACTCAACACCTATGAAAACGTAGCCATCGAAGATGTACTCGAACGCTTTGAAATTCCAGTGTATGTGACCAGCTCACATCAGGCTGAAAGTTTATATCAAAAAGATTTAACACAAGCTTGTGTCTGGATCTTAGGCAATGAAGGCCAAGGAGTTTCTGACTTTGCTTTGGCACATGCTCAAGCACTGAGCATCCCACAGCCCGGTGGCCAAGAATCTCTCAATGTCGCTATTGCGGGTTCAATCTGCTTTTTTGAAATGGTGCGTCAACGACTTTAAAATCGTTAAGTTATATTAACTAAAGTCGGCTCAGCAGAAAAAATAGATTACACTAGAAAAAATAATTACTTGTGTTGTCAACCAAACCATTATTTCCAACGTTATAGGCACATGATTGAGGAAATAATGGTGGGTATCCGATGACAGGATTTTCCATCTCTATGGATTTAGCACCCAAACAGTCTAAAACGCAAGATTCTAGTACTCTTAAGAGTACCGCCGAGTCTCGCCTAAAAAACTTCATGCAAGAAGTGACTGGTCGTGCGTTAGTAATGATGGAAACTGCCACCCAAAACCAGCAGGGTATCGCCATGGATTTGGTGCAAGAAGCCTTTATTTCATTACACAAATCTTATTCCGATCGATCTACGGAAGAATGGTATCCCCTGTTCTATACCATTCTAACCAACAAATTACAGGATTGGCGTCGTAAAGAAGCACGTCGAGCACAACCGTTTTCTTTCTTCAAAAAAGTAAGTCTTGATGATGACGATTTTGAAGTAAATGAGGTGGTCGATGAAAGAGCGCTGAATCCTTCTGACTTTTTAAGCCAAGCTGTTACTGCGGATGAAATTCAAGAAGCCATTGCTGGTCTTCCAGTTCGTCAGCAGCAAGCATTTATGTTACGTGCATGGGAAGGTTTTGATACTGCAACCACTGCGCAAATCATGAATTGCTCTGAAGGCAGCGTTAAAACTCATTACCACCGTGCGATTCAAGGCTTACGTAATGCTCTCGCACATTTGAATCCACATCTAGGAGGATCATCCGAATGAAAGATGATTTCTTAAAGCAAGTAACCTCCAAACTTGATGGGCTCGCGCAACATCACAAGAACAAACCTGTGGTGATGCAACATGTTCTTGATGACATTCAAGATCAAAAGTCCTCACGTTATGGCCTTTGGAAAATGTCTGGTTTTGCTTTAGCTGCGGCTATTGCTGGCTTTGTCGTACTTCCGAACTCTGTAACCCTTGATGAAAAACCACATAACCAAGTGGTTTCGACTCCTAAACTTTCACCTCAAATGGTTGAAGATTTAGAAATGTTATTGGTTTTAGGTGAGGACACTGTTCCACATGGCAGCTAAACGTGTCGCTTTCGCACTTTGCACGCTAGGTTTTTTACAAACCAGTTTTGCAGGTTTTGATCGTTTTTGGATTTTTTCCAAAGATGCAGATACCCAAGTGTCTGAAACATGGGAATCGTTGTCTGAAGAAGAACAGCGTGCGTTGATTCAACGTTACCAGTCACTAAAAGAACTGCCCGATGCGCAGAGTGCAGCCCTGCAACAACGTATGGACTGGTTTACTCAGCTACCTGAACAAGAAAAGCAAAAAATGCGTGATACTTGGCAACAGATGAGTACCCAAGAACGACGTGATTTACGTGTACGCATGCAAAAAGCAGATGCTGATGAGCGTGTGAATATTCGAAATGAATATATCAATAAATACATCCATAGCAACACTGCTACACATTAAGATGCCTAGCCGAATATAAATACTATAGAAACGCTCATAAAAAAATGCCTCATGTGAGGCATTTTTTATGCTTACATTTATATTTTTCGTCGTTGTCTAAACCACGCTAATGACAACAATCCAAGCACCCCAAGACCACCCATTGAGCCACCACCACCGCCACTCGCTTCCGTATTGGTATTTTTAGCGGTGTTCGTAAAATACATCATCGTAGATTTAGACTCTTCAGCCTCTGCATCATAGATCACATATTCAATTTCATAAGGGAATGGACTGAAATTATTGCGGACTTCGACTTCAATATTCCCGCCATAACATACATATTTTTCATATTCTCCCGGACAAGAACCTGTACGTTCTGGCTTAATATTAATGCCTGCATCCTGACGTACAATACGAATAGCAAGATCCTTTCCATTCGCATCACGGTGAAATGCTGGACGTTGATGTTCTGCCGCGACTGTACTAATTGGCCCATCACCATCATCACTATCATTTGCCAGTGGATTTACATTGAGTTTTAAAGTGCCACCATAATTCAGGGTGTATTCATCCGTTTTGGCAATCGGTTGTATATTGCTAAACTCCGCTTTTAAAATCCCCGAAGATGTTGCCTGCGTAGCCTTACTCTTCACGCTATATTGGCAATAGACATATTCTGTGCTGGTTGTAGGCTTACCATCGGTGCGGTAAATCATGATTTGTTTTAAATCATCCTTCCACTCACAGCGTAAAGTTGGGTCCGCTCTAAGTTTTGAGGTATCCAGCACACCATCTTTGGCGCTGAGTACACCTACACCCAATACCTGAGTTTCTGTAATGGTGTAATTCTCAGTGTTCATTTCTTTTAAAGCCGACGTTCCATCAGCAGTGTTGACCACAGCCTCATCTTGCAAAACGAACTGGAAGGGATCGACATAAATCGCTCGGTACTTTTGATGTAGTTTGGTTGCCGCTAAAAGCTCTTTATAACGCTTTAACTCTTCATTAAACTCGATCAAAAAGTCTGAATTGGTGTTTTTATCGGCGATTAATTCTTCCAATTCCTTAATATTATTCTCATACGCCTGAAGACGTTCTGCCTGCGAGGTATTTTTCAAATCAGCAATATCAGCTGCTGCTAAACGACGCAACTCAACCGATCCAATATCACAGCTGTTAGCTTCCGCAGGTGCCAACATCAATGTTCCGTCGACAATACGGTCTAGACCACGCTGGTCACTATCATTACAGCTCAATTTACTGTTGGTATCGAGTAAATCAACTCCTCCACTATTCACTTTCGGGAAATACATTGGGCGGAATAAATTATATTTTGATGGCGAAGTTAAGGAACTGAGTAGACTTCCTATAGCCACATTTTTCACATCAATATTAGTATCTGTCGTACCATCGAGTATTCGTGCACTTGCTGCCAGTTCACACTGACTGGTCACCGTATCAAACGCATTGTAACCTGCTGTCACACCTGCATCATATTTGTCGGATAGTGTCTGAGAACCGACATAGCGGCATGATGTGTTTCCATTATATGCAAGTACATTGTAATACAACGACTTCGTACCGAAATCATCATAATCCAAAACGCTCGCTGCACTATTTTCTACAATAGTGTTATTTGACAATAAAAAATTACTTTCAAGACTCAGATTATGCTCTCGGGTATTGACGGCATACAAAATGCTCCCGTTTACGGTACTCGCAGTATTTTTTGCAATGGTATTATTCGCCATAGCAACTTTTGGGTTACCACAAAAATCGAATGTATTTAGATTCGATATCTGACCATTCGAAATAATACTATTTGCACTAAACTCTATATTGGTTTTTACATCCAACAGCCCTGCATAACATTGCATTGCAAGAACACTACCCACAGTCGCCTGGTTGCCTTGTAATACACTATTATTTACAGTCACCTGATGCTCACCAGGACCAACGAGATAGAGTGCTCCACCTTTTTTATCTGACTTTGAGTTTAGAATTTGTGCATTATTTAAGGTTAATGCTCCACCGACCAATAAAGCACCGCCTTCATCTGCCGAATAACCATTTTCTAAAATGACATTCTCTAGTGTCAAACTGGTCTTGGTAATGGTATTAAATAAACGTGACTTTCCACCCGCATCAATCCGTGAAGTCAATTCACCTAGGGCAGGATACTTAAAAGTGATGGGATTTTTCTCACGATCTAAATAAGGGCTTTTCCCAAAAACCACCACTTTAGACTCGGGAACAATTTCCTTATTCAGTTTGTAGGTCCCGGCTTCTAACTGAATATAATCGGTTTGACCTGAACCCGTATTCCCTGCACTACAGCCACCATAAGCCTTATTTAAGCTAGCAGTTTTGATTGCCTCACGGAGTGAACATTGATTCATGTTTACATTATCTTCATCCTCAAATGTGTTGACATGAATTGTTCTATCTTCTGCAGCCATTAATGTCATAGCAGCTACTACCATGACACCCAATAGTCCTTTTTTAAAGTGTTTCATGTTTGCCCTTTTCTTTTTATTTTCGACGCAGCAAAATTAAAGCAAATAACCCCAGTAAGCTCAGAATACCTGTGCTTCCTCCAGAAGTTTTAATTTTGTCACTTTCCATATGATTTTGCGGTTCTTGTACAATTTGTACATTCACTTCGACGAACGGAATATGCTCATCAAAACGTGTCGTAGTTGTGACCAGCTGTAACCTGAAAATATCAGCACCATGCCATGCTCCATTTGGCGTGTAAGTAATATTTCCCAGTTCATCAATCACCACTTTACCTTTCGATACCGTTTGCGTCTGCTGCACCCGCATACAACCGGGTTGCCATTCTTCACCATTTGGCGCTTTAGCCGATTTGAACAAGCTTGCACATTCGGTTTTGGACAGTAGATCACTATCTCCAAGCAGATCTGCAACAGAAAGTTTAGCTACTTGCCCCGCAATCAGATCTTCACCAATTAAGCTAATGGTCGTTGGGACCTCAATCTCGATTGCACCACGATCACAAAAGGTATTATTCGTATTTCGATTCACACCACGTTGATCTGAATTTTCACAGCCAATTAAAGAATCCGTTGTGTTTACAACCACTTTACCCTTGTTCACAATTGGAGAATCTAACCAATGTGTCTGACTCATTAAAATGCGTGGACGGATATAGCCTAAAAATTTTTGGTTGGGAACAATATAAGGACACAATAAACTGTCAGCATCTGCAGACATGGTTTTACACTCACCCACCACATCACTGCCTGCAATCAAAGCGCCAGACCAAAACTCATTCGGATAATAACTCGCACCGCTGCCACAGTCACTTTGTGTGACTAAGTTGTTCTGAAGAACTGCTTTACTTAAATCCCCAGCACAGTTTTGTGTGATGGTATTTTCAGCATTCCCTAAAACGATACTGTTGGCCAGATAAGCCAAGTTTGTAGATGGATTGAAATAAATCCCTTTACTGTTTCCCACCACCGTTAAGTTATTCAAAGCCATGCCATCTCGAACATTGACGACATAACCTGTATTTTTCACAAAGGTACTACTGACCAGACGTGATGCTAAACTGGATAAGGTTGTATCTTCTTTAACAGCTGCATTATTGACAGAGTAAATATTGGCACTGCTTGCATCTGTTGTTTTATTTTCTTTGAAAACTGAATTATAAATCCGAAAAGAAGGCACGTCCCCATACAAAATAGCACCTTGTGCCGCTTGGTTTTGCTCAACTAAAGTAGAGCGAATTTCGACTAGACTACGACTTGTACCATCTTCGAGCAAGGTTGCGACATTGTAAATCGCACCCCCTTGCCCTGCAAAACCACCTGTTAATTTGACGTACTCAAGACCTAAATATTCATTGTTATAAATTAAACCACCTTGACTCACACCACAGTCTTTCGCACAGCCGTGTAGAGTAACCTCTTTTACTAAAACACGAATTAAAGCATTCTCAGCATTATCAACCCTTAATAAATTGTCAGAACCATTCATTTTTAAGATAGCATTACTTAAACCCTGAACAGTTTCTTCCCCCACAGAACTGTCATAACTTGTTCTGAGTGTTAAATCTTTTTTGATCGCAAGATGGGTATTTAGCAAATAAGTTTTATTTTTCTCAAGCATGACGGTGGAAATCGCATCTTTGCCCCCGCAGCCATAATAACCCGCCTCAGGCATACCTTGATTAATATAGTCGATAGCTTCGCGAAGTGAACATTCCGTGTCATTTTTGACAATATCGTCAGTGATGGTCACCTTAATATTGTCCGAATAGGCATGACTCGCCACCAATAGCGTAGCTACACCTATGCTCTTCTTGAGCATAACGATCTCCTTGCTTTTATTTTATCTTTTCTTTTTATTCTTAGATTGCAAAATCCCTGCAATATCTAACAATTTTTCGTACTCTGTCACAGCTCGGATAAATTCTCAAGTAATATTATGATTTACCGATATTCGTCAATTAGCGCATAAATTTGTCTGAGGTTTGCATTACTCAGTTTGGTTTTCTCACCTTTTAGCAGTTGAATCAGTTGTTCCAAACTTTGCAATAATACTGAGGTTTGATGTGGCCCATGTGCGAGTAAATAATCAATAATCTGTTGATCGATATGAATCCCACGACGCGATAAAACCGACATCACCAATGTAGAACGATCGGCATACAAACTTCCGTTTGGTACTTTGACACTTACAGCCTGCGTCAGGCGAGATTGTAAATCAGGTAGTTCAAGTTTTAATTCAATCGGCGCAACACGAGAAGAGAACACCAACTGCCCGCCTTCTTCATTATTGTAGTTGATCAGGTGAAAAACCGCTTTCTGCCAATGCGGCACACCACTTATGGCTTCAATGTCATCTAAAGCGACAAGGTCAAAACGCTCTAAAGAGGTAATTGCTTCTGTTGGCGCATCCAGCAACTCAAGTAATGAAACTTGAATCGCTGTTTTACCTACATCTAAATAAGAATCACAAATTGCTGAAAGTAAATGGCTTTTTCCAGAACCCGCACCACCATAAACATAAAAACGATTCATTAAACCTGCATGTAACTGACGAATTGCATCGATAACAGGCCCCCATCCCGGCCCAGAAAAATCACTGATTCGGGCATCGAGTTGGGGTTCAATATCTAGTTGCAATTGACGCATGCTGGTTTGTATATCCTAAAGTTCTTTATGGTCTATCTGATCAATCTTACTTGAATTTTCAGATGCTTGCTGAGCTTTTACCGCTTGATTTTTTAGTTCAATATCGACATCGATTTGGTCAGTTTCAATCGTAATTGAACCCGCGGATGAATCTTGCACAACAAAAGTAGGTGTACTATACATCGGACTATTTTCATAAAACTCACGTGCATGTCTTAATAAGACAACAATCACGGCAGCCACAGGCAACGCAATCAACATCCCTAAAATACCGCCCAATTGCGCACCAGCCAGTACTGCAAATACCACAGCAACTGGAGACAAGCCAATTTTATCGCCCAACAAGAACGGTTGTAAGATATAGCCTTCCACTGCCTGACCAATCATAAAGACTACACCAACCAAGAGTAATTGCATCCAATCAATTCCAAATTGGAATAAACTTGCAATCACTGCGGCAATAATCCCGACCGCAAAACCTAAGTACGGAATAATACTGCACAGCCCAGCCACCATCCCAATAATCAAACCTACTTCAAGTCCAATTAACTGTAAGCCCATTGCATAGACCACGCCCAAGAGCACCATGACCAAGAACTGACCTTTGACAAAAGCACCAAGTACACTATGACATTCTTTAACAATGACTAAGGTCTGTTCTTCATATCTCCGTGGAATAAGACGACGGAAACTGTCCAGCATGCGATCCCAATCTAATAAAAAATAGAATGCAATAATTGGGATCAGCACAACAGTACCACCAATCTGAATGAAGTTCAGTCCAGACTGAGCCAACTTGGCAATCATAGCCTGAATACTGTCTGCACTATAGTTGGTCTGTACATATTCCATAATCGCGGCTGAAATCTGGTCAACATCTAATTCCATTGGGACCAAATTAAAACTGTCAGATAACCAAGGCAGGAATTTATAATTCGCCCAATGTATACCTGAAGGAATGCTGTTCTTCGCATACATCAACTGTTCCCACACCAGTGGAACCAAATACCAAAATGCCAATGTAATGACAACGCCAATACCAATAAAAACAGCACTAATAGATAACCAACGTGGTAAGCCAATTTTATGTAGTTTATCGACCAGTGGACTAAACAGATAAGCGACTAAAAATGCACCAATAAAAGGTAAAACAACAGGCTTGAGTAGATACAACACCCAGAGTATGAGCGCGATTCCTGCCAAAATAAAAATACGTTTAAGTGTACGATCTTGCATGCAATCTCGCCTTTGTCAGATTTAATCGTTATTGAGAAAAATATTTTAGTAAAGATAACATTTTAGCGCAGAAATAACATATGTGTTTCGTATATTCAGGTATAATCGCCCCGCGAATGCGGAGACTTCATTATGAGCAACTCAACTTCTACCCCAAACACTGGTTTAAGCTACAAAGATGCAGGTGTCGACATTGAAGCGGGCGACGCGTTAGTCGATCGTATCAAATCTGTCGCGAAGCGTACTACTCGTCCTGAAGTAATGGGCGGATTAGGTGGCTTCGGTGCACTTTGTAAAATCCCTAAAGGTTATGAAGAACCTGTTCTCGTATCTGGCACAGACGGTGTTGGTACAAAATTACGTTTAGCATTGAATTTGAACCGTCATGACACGATTGGTCAAGACTTGGTTGCAATGTGTGTAAACGATCTTCTTGTATGTGGCGCTGAGCCATTATTCTTCCTTGACTACTATGCAACTGGCCATCTTAATGTAGATGTAGCTGCAAACGTAGTTACTGGTATTGGTACAGGCTGTGAACTTGCTGGTTGTGCATTGGTTGGTGGTGAAACTGCCGAAATGCCTGGCATGTATGAAGGCGAAGATTACGACTTGGCAGGTTTCTGTGTAGGCGTAGTTGAGCAAAGCAAAATTATTGATGGCTCTAAAGTCAAAGCGGGTGACGTTTTAATTGGTGTTGCATCAAGTGGTGCTCACTCAAACGGTTACTCTCTACTTCGTAAAATTTTAGACGTGAAAAACGTTGACTTGACGCAAATCGTTGATGGTCGTCCACTTGCCGATGTTGCAATGGAACCAACACGTATTTATGTAAAGCCTATTCTTCAACTTTTAAAAGAAGTTGATGTACATGCAATGGCGCACATTACTGGTGGTGGTTTACCAGGTAACTTACCACGCGTATTGCCGAATGGTGCTCAAGCTGTTGTGAATGAAGCATCTTGGGAATGGCCAGAATTGTTTAAACTTCTTCAACGTGAAGGTGGTGTTGAACAGTTCGAAATGTATCGCACATTCAACTGTGGCGTAGGCATGGTCTTAGTTGTCGATGCTGCTGATGCGGATAAAACAGTTGAACGACTCAATAGCCTTGGTGAAAAAGCTTTCACTATGGGGCATATCGCAGACAATGCTGAGTCAGTTGAAGGCGCAGACGAAAAAATCCGTGTGGTATTCGCTTAATTCGTATGATTAAAATTGCTGTTCTGGTTTCAGGAAGTGGATCAAACCTTCAAGCCTTGATTGATGCCAATCTGTCAGGGCAAATTGTGGGTGTGATTTCCAACAAACCTGAAGCCTATGCGCTACAGCGTGCTGAAAATGCAGGTATTGCGACAGCGGTCATTGAGCACAAACAGTATCCTCATCGTGAAGCTTTTGATGATGTCATGCATCAACAATTGCTCGATTGGGATGTGGACTTGGTGGTTCTTGCTGGCTTTATGCGTATTTTAAGTGAGAAGTTTGTCAGTGCTTGGGAAGGGAAAATGATCAACATTCACCCTTCTCTTCTACCGCATTACAAAGGTATGCATACCCATCAGCGCGTACTAAATACTGGCGATCAACTGCATGGCTGTACCGTGCACTATGTGACGGCTGAACTTGATGCAGGTCAAGCTTTAGCACAAGGTGTACTGCAAGTTGGTTCACATGATTGTGTGAACAGTTTGGCTCAGCGTGTACATATGCTTGAGCATATCATCTACCCGCAAGTAGTAGAATGGATTTGTACACAAACGATTCAGCATACAGACCAAGGTGTTCTCTACCGCGACACCTTGATGCACGAGCCAATTCAGTTTTGCAAATTTTGAAAATAGAAAACGCCTCCAAGGAGGCGTTTTTTATGGTTGCTAAAAAGTACTATTAAACATTTTCTTGAATCAGCATCTTAATCAAAGCAACCGTTTCTTCTGGTCGCTCTAAAGGAAACATATGGCTTCCCTCAACGATTTGATAAGGAATGCCAAATTTCTTTTTCACTATTTGTGGAAACCCTGGACCAATAAAAGGACCTTTTTCAGCAATCAGCAAATGCATCGGCACTTGTGGTTTGCCCTGAGGTAACCACCATAAAGAAGGATTGGTCCTGAAGATATGAACTTCATCCATTTTTGCAATCGTAAGTTCAACACCGCCACGGACACGATCTTCCGTTAAAGCATAGTCAATATAAGCTTGAAAGCAGTCTGGATCAAAGTCTTTATAAAAGCCTTTTGGACGTAAAAGTTCAGCTGCTTGCTCACGGCTTTCCCAATGGTCACGACGCCGTAAAGATAGCGCTGCTGGTGACATGGTATCAACCATTTTTAACTTCAACATCTTCGCAAAGTGTAATGCAAACGAGGCTTTGCCCATGATCAAAGGCGGGTCTATCATGATGACTTGTTGAAATAGCTCAGGACGCTGTAACGCCGCCTGAAACGTCAGCACTGATCCTAATGAATGTCCCAAACCAATCACTTTACGACCCTGTGCCTGACGAACAATACTGTCAATCACTTGCTGAGTTAAGCTTTTCCAATGGTTATCAATCGGGTAATTTTTATCTGGTCCTAGTAAAGGGACATAGATCACATCATACTGATCTGACAATAAATCAAATAATTTCTGATAGACCTTAGAAGGCACGCCATTGGCGTGCGCAAAATGAATTAAAGGTTTCATTGGAGTTTCGTGGTCTGTTCAGATTGCATTTGATTTGAAAGTGAAGATGCAAAACCAGCTCCCATAGATGCACCTAAACGGCCTAATACAGCATCTAGTGGGCTATGTACCACCGTATAATCCATCGCTTTATCGGTATTTAGTTCACGTTTTAAAGTATGTAAATTACCAATACGGTCCGCAATACCCAGTTTGACCGCCTGATCACCTGTCCAAAAAAGACCTGAGAAAAGTGCAGGATCGTTCGACTTTAACTTTTTGCCACGACCTTGTTTCACAGCATTAATAAAATGCTCGTGTACATTATCAAGTACACCTTGAACATGTGCACGCTGTGCAGGGTTAACGGGTTGTGTCATTGACAATAAAGCTTTGTTTTGACCAGAGGTCATGGTGCGGTCTTCAACACCCAGTTTTTGCATGAGACCATTCACCCCATAGTTCGGCATAATCACACCGATTGAACCCACTAAACTCGAAGGATTCACCAAGATTTCGTCCGCAGCAGATGCGATATAGTAAGCACCTGATGCACCTGTATCACCAATCACCGCATACAATTTTTTATCGCTATGAGCTTTTTTCAAATATTGAATTTCTTGCCAGATTTCATCCGACTGAACCGGAGAACCGCCCGGTGAATTAATATTGAGCACCACCGCTTGGCTTTGTTTATTTTCAAAAGCTTTCTTTAATGACTTAATCGTGTCATCACTGTTTACGCTTTGTTCGTCAGCGGCAATAGTACCCACAATATCAACTACAGCTATGTGTTTAGATGCTGTTGCATCCGTACCACTGGTCGAACAGCTCTTGGTCATGGCAATCAGAATAAACAAAAGGTAGGCAAAAGTTAGACATTTGAAAAAGATGCCCCAGCGACGTGCACGACGTTGTTCCTCGACAGAAGCTAAAACTGCTTTCTCTAAAAGTTTCCATTCGTTTCCTGTCGGTTGTTCATGTACAGGCTGTTGTTTCGGCGTTTCATTTTCTGGTTTTGGTGGCCAATCGGACATATAACAATCCAAACTTGAATAAAATTGCCCTCATTATATACACTGATTTGTAGAAAACTGTCGAAACCGTTTATTTTAGCCTATAATATTTTATGTTTTTATCCACATGTACCATTGACTCTAAAGAATGACTAAAGCACAAGAGCAAAACTCGACTTATCGTTTACTGCGTTTTGTAAGCAAACAACCTATTAAATTTGCACGTTTTTTTGCTAAGGGTTTAGCAGGCTTAGTCAATCTTTTAAAAATCAGTAAAAACAATGATGCCCTCAGACTCAATTTAAAAATTGCGCTGCCTGAGCTGAGTGATGAGCGACGTGAAGTGATTGCGAAACAAGCAGTGCGTAATGAACTGACCACCTATTTTGAATTTTTTAGTATCTGGGGTTCAAGCAACCAAAAAAATATTGAACGCGTCCAAAAAGTACATGGCGAACATTTGCTACATCAGGCGCTTGCCGCTCAGAAAGGTTTAGTCTTAATCGTACCTCATTTTGGGACTTGGGAAATTATGAATAGTTATGTCGCCCAATTTACTGAAATGACCATTATGTATAAACCGGTCAAGGACCCCGGTGCTGACTTATTTGTTCGTGAGGCGCGCAGTCGTGAAGGCGCTCACCTTGTACCGACCGATGAATCGGGGGTACGCCAAATTTTTAAGGCGCTCAAACAAGGGGGGACGACCGTAATTCTGCCTGATCATACCCCAAAACAAGGCGGTGAAATGATTCCTTATTTTGGCTTTCCTTTAGCTTCAAGCAACCTGAGCGCCAAACTGATTCAAAAAACCAAAGCCAAGGCTTTACTGCTCTATGCTATTCGTAATGATGATGGCTTTGATATGTACATTGAAGAAATGAGCGAAAGTATTTATCAAGGTACAGCCAATGATGGCACCTTCGTCATTCACCAAGCTATTGAGGACTTGGTCCACCGTTATCCTGAGCATTATCATTGGACCTATAAGCG
This sequence comes from Acinetobacter sp. MYb191, assembly GCF_037572605.1. Taxonomy (NCBI): domain Bacteria; kingdom Pseudomonadati; phylum Pseudomonadota; class Gammaproteobacteria; order Moraxellales; family Moraxellaceae; genus Acinetobacter; species Acinetobacter sp. MYb191. The sequence continues at coordinate 65,535 of NZ_JBBGZP010000014.1, forward strand.
CTTTAAGGCCAACCCTAAACTTCGAGCACTGTATAACCTTCCCTTTAATGAGGCTGTGACCCGTTTAGAGCAATTGCGTATGGAACAACAGAATCAGTCGATTGTAACCACTGTCGAGTCTGACGTTGTGTCGTCAGTTCAATAATCCCTGTAGGCTGCACAATAAAACTGATACTGCCTTGCTCTACTGTTGTTAAGAGTGGGATGTTTAAAGCTTTCAAACGAGTTTGCGTTACTGTACTTGGATGTCCATAACGGTTATTGAACCCTGCTGAGGCAATTGCTAATTTCGGTTGATAATGTTTTAAAAACGCATAGGCTGAACTATGTCGACTGCCATGATGGCCCAAGACCAATACATCAACTTTTAAGTCCGGATAATCCTGTAATAATTGAAACTCGGTTTGCCAGCCAGCATCGCCCATAATCAGAAAATACTGATAAGACTGTACATCCTTCACCTGTATATAGACCACACAAGATAGCTCATTTTGCTGATAAGGCACTTGTGCCAATTGATTGGCTTTCGGCGACAAAATTTTGATTTCCACTTGTTCAGACCAGTGCCAGATCTGACCTTGTTGGCAATAGTTAAAGTTTGACGTAGTTGCCACATCCAATTGCTGATTAGAGTAAACTTGATTGATCGACAACTCATTTTTTAATCTGGCATAACTTCCACTATGATCTTGATCCAAATGTGTAAGTATCAGCTGATCTAATTGGCTCACGCCTTGCTTCGATAAAAATGGCTGAATAATCTGCTTAGCAACGCTAAACTTCGATTCATCATAGGAGCCACCAACATCAATCATGGCATGCTGTTGCCCATGCTGCATATACACCGCTTGTCCCTGACCGACATCCAGTACAATCAACTCAAAAGGACTGTTTTGGCTACTGAACCCCAACAAAGGAATCAAACCTAGCACGAGCCATGATTTTGGTAGACTAGGTTTGGGCATAAAAACAATGATTAAGAGCAAAATCAGCAAAATGACTTGCCAATTATTGAGCGCAATCGGATACAACTTAATCGGTAGTAGCGCATCCAGCACATTGAGTATGCCCAATAAAAATACCAGCACCCAATCTGCCAACTGAAACAAAAGGCTGCTCAGCGGTTCAAAAAGATAAAAAGTAAATGCTGCCAAAACCTCCAGTGGTACAACCAGTAAACTGATCAGTGGAATAGCGACAAGGTTACTGATCGGGCTCACCCATGAGACTTGCTTGAAGAAAATAATCACCAAAGGCATCAAAGCCACAAATATTTTCCACTGCGACTCAACCAAAAGTTTTAGGCTAAAAACGAGTTTTTTCTGCCAAGACTGCGGGCGAGTCAAATCGAGCCGAATAGTGGTTTGATAAATGCGTAAAAGCACAAAGCACGCACCATAGGACAACCAAAAGGCAGCTGATAGAATTGAAAAAGGATCAAACAGTAAAAGGAGGGATGCACTCAATAAGAGTAACGTCAAAGCTGAAATTTTCTGCCTGAGCCAAATCAACACACTTAAACAGAAACAACTGAGTAAAGTACGAAGTGCAGGAATCTCAAAACCGACAAAGGCACAATACAGCAATACGCAGCAACAAAATGGCAGTAACAATGCATAAGGTCGTGGGATTTTTAGAAAAATCTGTGGCCAATAACGATTTAGCACCTTTTGTAACAGCCAACACAGCATCACGGCAAAGATCAACACATGTGGCCCAGAAATCGCTAATAAATGGCTAATACCAAAGCGTTGAAAAAAGGCTGTAGTCTCCTTATCTAAGAAACTTTCATCCCCAGTCAGGAGTGCTAGAATTAAGCCCTTATGGCTTAAAGGCTGAGTATAAATAAAACGACGAATGTTTAATCGCTGATGTTCTATACCCAGTTGAATCTTATTGAGTACGCCCTGCTGTTTTTTTAAATGATGGGTATAGCCTAATGCAGAAATTTCTGACTCAGACAAGGGCTGTATGTGCTTGAGTTTGAAACCAGACATGAGATTACGTTGCAGATACCACTGCTCAACATCGAATACACCTTGCACCGCATAACTATGTGCAGGACGAATTTCCCCTGTCAGTCGGTAGTATTTCCCAAGTTCCAAGACCGCTTGCTCATCTGATATTCGTTTTTGAAAACCCAACCACTGTACTGGTTGCACATGTCGGTTCAAGACCTGCATTTCTTGCTGAATGGTCTCAGCACCCAGTTGGTTAATTTTTGCGATATAAACAATAATTTCAGCATCTTCAACTTTTGTTTCTTTATAAGCTAGACGCTGCTGCAAAGCCGATTGTGCATAATGATATCCCGCAGTTAAAAACAACATGGAATAAATCAGCCCACCTATAAACTGCAAAATAAGGGCGTGTTTGTACTTAAAGAAAAAAAACTGTAACGGCAAAAGTACGATGACTAAAATCAGCGCTGGATAAAAAAGGTGATTTAGAATGGGAACGGTCTGCCCCATCAATGCAATTCCTACAATCCAAGCAGCAGCATATAAAAACTTCATTCTTTTATTCAGTTATTTTTTTTATTGGCGCCATAATAAAGCCCACCGAAGTGGGCTTCAATAGATAGTGGCTTTATCTCATATTTTTATCGGCTCTCAGCCTAGTCATTGACCCAAAGACCATCTTGCATATGCAAAATAGAATCGGCGGACTGAGCCAGTTGTTCATCATGTGTCACGATCAACATCGCCATATTGAACTCCTGACGTAAATCCATCAGCAGCTCAAAAATTTTGCTTGCTGTTTTACGATCTAAGTTGCCTGTCGGTTCATCTGCCATCATTAATGCTGGCTTGGCCACCAATGCACGCGCTAATGCAACACGTTGACGTTCCCCGCCTGAAAGCTCACCCGGTTTATGGGTTAAACGATGCGTCAATCCTACACGTTCGAGTAAATATTCGGCTTGCTTTTGTACATCTTTAAAGTTGGTGCCTTGACGTAACATCAGTGGCATTGCCACATTTTCCAAAGCGGTAAATTCAGGCAATAGATGATGGAACTGGTAAACAAAACCTAAGTGTTGGTTACGTAAATAACCACGCTCGGCTTCATTTAAACTGTCAAAACGACTACCCTGCAAAAAAACCTGCCCAGAACTCGGACGGTCTAAACCGCCCAAGACATGCAACAAAGTACTTTTACCCGAACCACTCGACCCCACAATCGAGACAAATTCACCTGCTTTAACTTGTAGAGATAGACCTTTAATCACCTCAACAGTCGACTTACCATCGGTAAAATGCTTTTCAATATTTTGCGCTTCTAAAACAATTTTACTCATAACGTAATGCCTCCGCAGGTTGGATTTTTGCAGCACGCATTGCAGGATAAATTGTTGCAAGGAAACTTAAAATTAAAGACAGGGACACAATGGTTAATACATCTTGCCATCTTAAATACGATGGTAAGTAATTGATAAAGTAGGCATCAAACAGATGAAGTCCCATCACATTGTTTAACCAACCCACAAAACCACTAATTCCAGAGGCGAAAACAATGCCGAGAATCGCACCCGATACCGTACCAATCACACCAATAATCGTGCCCTGAACCATAAAAATACGGGTAATAGTTGCAGGTGAGGCACCAAGGGTACGTAATATGGCAATATCCGATTTTTTATCGGTCACGACCATCACCAAGGATGACACGATATTAAATGCAGCCACCAAGACAATCAGGAAGAGTAATAAGCTCACCATGGCCTTTTCCATTTGGATCGCACTAAACAAATTGCCATGAGTATAGGTCCAATTCGAAGCATAAAAACCGCTTGGCAGATCCATAACAATTTCATCAGCCACTTTAGGTGCTGCAAAAATATCATCCAATTTCAAGCGAATGCCTTGCGCGCCATCAGGTAGGCGTAACAACGTTGATGCATCATTCAAGGCAATGTAGCCCATCATCGAATCGACCTCAGCACCAATGCTGAAAATGCCCACAATTTTGAAACGTTTAAAACGCGGTACCACACCCGCTGGAGATGGTGTTGCCTCAGGTAAAACCAAAGTCACACTATCATTTAAACCTAAACCTAAGGCATCGGTCATTTGTTTGCCTAGAACAATACCAAACTCACCTTTTTTTAAGTTATCAATACCGCCTTCAACCATGTGGTCTTGGATAATCGAAACCTTTTTTTCATATTGAGGTTCGATCCCCGTGACCATAATTCCAGCCACTTGGCCTTGCGCCGTAAGCATCCCCTGCAATTGAGTAAACGGTGCTACGCCTGTGACGTGTTCCTTTGTCTCAATTTTTTTTGCAAGTTCAGGCCAATCTGTTAAAATTTGTGTTGAAGAAACAGTGGCTTGAGGTATCATTCCAAGTACACGTGTTTTCAACTCTCGGTCGAAACCATTCATTACAGATAAGACTGTAATAAGTACAGCCACACCCAGTGTTAGACCGATCATCGAAACCAGTGCAATAAAAGAAATAAAGTGGTTGCTACGCCGTGCGCGAGTATATCTCAACCCTATATACAGCGAGATTGGTTTAAACATACCATCTAGTCCGAGGTCATAATTATGGAAAATTTACAGCATCAAAACGTTCAAACAGAACGTCGTGTGATGTCACGAATCGATGCGGCCTTGAGAATTAACTATCAGATCATTTCTGATGATGTTGCCCTGAATGACCCTTACGATCCTAATTTTGTTTTACCGCGCTATTTTCTACTACTCGCAGAATTAGATCAATTTGATCATGCACTAAACTACGAATTAGAACAATTATCTGAAAAAGATCAACAAATTGCTCGAATCTTATCCCTATTTAACCAGAAATTAAACCTGATCACGGGGTCTTTGTACGACACAATTGTACAAACCATGTTACCTACGCCTGAACATGTGAATTTTTCTGAAAGTGGTTTGAGTTTCTATAGCGAAAAACAAATTCAAGATGGTACCTATATCCACTTAACCTTGAGCCACCCTGAAAACTTCTTCCATATTGCCGCGATTGCACAAGTGGTGTACAGCAATGAAGAGGAAAATGGAAAGTGCCGTACGGGAGCATACTTTATTACCTTGCACCCGCAAGATCGTGTCAAATTGGCCGACTGTATTTCTTTGACGGTCGAAGATCATTAAAGCAAGAACCTTGGACTAGTTTTGGCTTTTTAACTTTTGGGCAAGTTTCCGACTTGCCTGAAGATCTTTATAAAAATAAACGAATAAACCTGACAGTAAAACCACTGCACCCACAATCACCATCATCGAGAGTTTTTCTTGATTCAGCACAGCACCTACAAATAAAGCAATCATCGGTGTCATGACAGTAGTCAGCGATAAAGTCGTGGGTTGAATTTTCTGCACCAATTTAAAATAACAGAACATCGCAATCAATGACGCCATGATGACCGTATATAGCAGCGCCAAACAAGTTTTCAAATCGGGAATTTGCTGCGGTGCATACTGCCAAATAAACGGCACAATACATATAGCCGCCAATGTCGACACCAAAATTGAACCTGTCGCTTGTGCAACGGGTTCAATATTCGCATTGACTTTTTTCACCCAGAAAATAGAGGCTGCATAAGAAAATACACTCAGTAACATCAGCCCAATTCCAAATGGATGGACATGCTGTGCTGTACCTGCAAGACAAATGATCGCAAGTCCTAGCAGTGCAATACACATCCCAAGCCACTGCATCGCACTCAAATAGGTCTTAAAGTAAAAACGTCCGATCAGCCCTGCCATAATCGGTGCTAAGCCAAACATCAATGCAATCATGCCTGAACTAATATAGTTGGTCGCCACATAGGTAAAAAACTGCGAGCCAATCAAGCTAAAAGAACCAGCCAAATAACTATGCCAAGCGACTTTATCAGTGGGGAACTGTCGCTTTAAAACCAATAACAAACAAATCGCTAAAGGCAACGCGATGAAAAAACGTAATACCAACGCCCACAGCATATGTAAATCGGTCACACTCCACACAATCGCTAAAGGCGTTGTGGACCAAATAAAAACCAATAATCCATAGGTTGCCATCAGATTGGCTTTAGAAGACATAATCAGCTCGATGCTAAATGGCGGTTTTGCGTTTTTGCTTTTGAATGGTTTGGTCTAAAGAACTAGAAAATTCTCGTTTATCACGCTCTGAAATAGGCGGTGGCCCACCCGTGTTTACGCCTGCGCCACGTAATGAATCCATAAAATCACGTAAATGTAGGCGAGCTTTGACATTGGCTGTAGTATAGATTTCACCACGTGGGTGAATTGCGATTCCACCCTTTTCAATCACCTGTGCTGCCAGCGGAATGTCTTGTGTCATCACAATATCATTCTCTTTCATGCGTTCGATGATTTCTTTATCCGCGGCATCGGCCCCACTCATTACTTGAATTGAATTTATACGAACTGAAGGCGTGATCCCGACATTTTGATTGGCCACAAAGGTCACTTCAAGCTGATAACGATCTGAAGCACGTAAAATCACTTCACGTAAAATTTTAGGCAATGCATCTGCATCGACCCAGAGTTTAAATGGCAGCACTGCACATCCATAAACAAAAGAAACTGCCTTAGTCTAACAAACTCAGTGCTTGAGCATAATAGATAAAACCGCTCAAAATCCCTAATACAACGCTTGTGTCATACTTTTTAAGTATCGCAAGGAAATGCTTTTACTATTTTGTCTGTCAAATAAAGTAAGGCTTTAGTCTTTTTTGATGATTTTCCAGTAAAAATAAAATATAGCACTTGAAATATAGAAATAACCCTCGATTTAATAGGGATATATAACCTCATTCAATCGTGCATATGAACAATCAAAATAGTCCAGAAAAAATCACCATTGATGACCAAAACTTTGGTAGCCACGTCGAGCATTGGAATTTACTCACAGATAACCCTGCACAAGATGTCCCTAAATGGTTAGGTTTAGCTTTAAATGCACCAACCATGCCGATGGGTTTATGCCAGACTGAACAAGATATGGATGCGGGTTGTTGGCTCATTCAAGGTCCAAGTCAAGCGGCTGTTCAACTGACTCAAGTCATCGCGGTTGAAGACAATAAACCGAAGGCTGTTAAAACTGCATTTCCAAGTTTTAATAGCCCCTATAAAGTGTCTGCTGTGGTTGAACGCATCATTCGCGGTCAATCCAACACACAAGCCGTTTTACGTTTAAACTTAGGCAATAACAGCATCGTCTACGCTTATGACAGCTTATATAGCGTCAATCATGCTCAATACCAAAAAGACCAAACCTATATTGCACATCTCAATGCATGGGCATATGAACTAGAAGCAGTCGCAGAGCACGAGCAACTGGTGGTCGATGACCCTGCATCGATTAAACATCATCGTGCCTTGAACGATATTTTGGCAGCAAACAATGGCATTGCTCCTGCAAACCTGCAAGAACAGATTGATGCATGGGAACCAAAGTCGGATGATGACAAAGAACCTGTGACTGTCGATTTTTCAAAAATGGTCGCTTATTTGTATGGCGAAAAGATCGGTCAGGAAGATGAAGCATGGTTCCAAGGGAATATTGTTGGCAAAACCAGCATGCAATTTATGGAACAAGACTACACTCTGCTTGATGTTGCCTTGATTCATGAAGACAACCAACCTGCAACACTGATTCGTATTGCCACTAAAAATCCTAAGTACGCCAACTTTAATATTGGACAATACATTCGCGGAAATATCTGGATTCAAGCCAATATTTATGCATTAAATCAATAATTTATAAAAACAAGCCAACGCAGACTATGCAAGATCGATGTATAGGCTGCGTTGGCTTCTTTATTTATATCAGTACGATTTATTTTAATTTGAATTCATTTGTATAAAACTTATCCACACATTTTATTATCTCTTGGTATTTTAAATTCATTTAAAAGTACATTTATCCACAGTTTTAAATTCAATTATCTTATTTTAACGATAAATAATAAAATCCTAAGTTCTATGACTTTCAGATAGTTAGTTATTGGTAGCTGCTGGCTTCTGAGTTAATTCAGCATAAACTTGAATATTTAAGTGATTATGTATAGTGGTGATCTGATTATTTTTAATTAGTACTTTATTTAAGCATTTTTTTATGTTAAAAATACAAACATGCAATAGGATTTTAACGATAATTAAATCGGAATAAAAACTTCCATGAAAATTATGCAAGAAGAAAATATACAGCATGTTGAACATCAATTAGAAAAGCGTTATCAGCTTGACGCCTATTCGTGCATGTTTTTTGTGTTGGGCATGATGATTTCTGCCTACTTCTTACATCAGTTCATCCTGTAACTGATTTCACGTCGCAGCCCAATTCAAAAAAGCCAACTTTGTTGGTTTTTTTATGTCTAGAATATCTGCTACGCCGTATCACTGGATCATTCTTTCCATGTTCTACGCCAAGAAACATGGCACCCACAAAATTACTTGTATCCCATAAGCAAAGTTGCTCCCTCCCCCCTTACTTGTCGCACTCACCTACCACCGCACAAATTGGTGAAAAGTTTTAGACATTGAGACATACCTACAATAAAAAAAATAGCAATTTTAGATATAAAAAAACCTGCAAGTCTAAACTTGCAGGTCTCTGAAAATACTATAAAAATTAGAACAAACGGTTCATACCATTTAAGGTCGCTACACGATACGCTTCAGCCATCGTCGGATAGTTAAACGTCGTTTCAACAAAATAATTGATGGTATTGTTTGGACTATTCATCACCGCTTGACCAATATGAATAATTTCCGAAGCGTTATTACCGAAGCAATGAACACCCAGCACTTCCAAAGTTTCACGGTGGAATAAAATTTTCAATTCACCCACTGTGTCACCCGTAATTTGCGCACGCGCCAAATGACGGAAAGAAGCTTGACCCACCTCATACGGAATTTTTTCTTCAGTTAACTCTTGTTCAGTTTTACCAATCGAAGAAATTTCTGGAATGGTATAAATTCCTGTCGGAATATCGACCACAGGTTCTACACCCACTTCACCGCTCATGTTTGCACCTGCACAACGACCTTGGTCATATGCAGCAGAAGCCAGTGAAGGCCAACCAATCACATCACCCGCCGCGTAAATGTTTTCCACTTCGGTTTGGTATTGATCATTGACTGTAATTTGACCACGGCTGTTTGGCGTAATACCCACATTTTCTAAGCCTAAGCCATCCGTATTTCCAGAGCGGCCGTTACACCACAAAATAGCATCTGCTTTAATTTTCTTACCGCTTTGTAAATGCAACACCACGTGATCATCATACGTTTCAAGATGATCAATTTGCTCATTATGGCGAATCAAGACCCCTTGTTGACGTAAGTGATAAGACAAAGCATCAGAAATTTCATCATCTAGATAACTCAGCAATTTGTGCTGTGTATTAATCAAGTCAACTTTGTGATCTAGTCCAATAAAAATAGACGCATATTCGCAACCAATCACACCCGCACCATAAATGATGATTTTTTGGATCGAATAATCAAGGTCTAAAATTTTATCCGAATCGAATACACGCGGATGATTAAAATCAAGCGCCGCAGGACGGTATGGACGGCTACCCGTTGCAATCACGATTTGTTTGCACATGATCGTTTCTTTGATGCCTTCAGGGCTAAATACTAAAACCGTATTTTGGTCTTGAACATAAGCACGACCATGGTAAATATCAATTTTATTGCGGTCATAAAAACGAGAGTGTGTATCAACTTGTTGTTGAATCACTTTATGTGCATTTTGAAGTACTTGCTTCATTGTAAACTGACGCCAGTCACCCATTTTTTTAAACATTGGGTCACGGCGATAACGGATAATACTCGATACCGTTTGACGTAAAGCTTTACTTGGAATGGTCCCCACGTGGGTACAGTTACCACCGAGCTGCTCACGTACATCCACAATCGCAACACGCTTTCCAGATTTGGCAAGTTTCATTGCCGCGCCTTCACCCGCAGGGCCTGAACCTAGAACGACCGCATCGTACTTAACGAAAGTTCCACCAACGACCTCTTTTTTACGTGGCATTCAACGCTCCTTCTTTAAAAACTTATTACTTATCTTGGGCATATTATGACGTAATTGCAGGCAATTTGCTGTATTTAGCTTACATATATTAAGTGATAACCACATTTAGTAAATGAATAGTATTTCCGCCCTATCAATTCGCATTTCCGCTATACTAATACTGCTATTTTTAGCATCTCCCCCGTCAAAAACAGTGGAATAGTTGAATATGTCTGAAAACCGTAAACCTGAGCAGGGTATCAAACTTCGTGGCGCAGAAAAGGTCGCGCGTATACCTGTAAAAGTTATTCCTACGGTTGAAACGCCACGCAAGCCGGATTGGATTCGCGTGAAAATGGCAGCACCCGAAGAAGTGCAACGCATTAAATCAACCCTACGTGAACAAAAACTGCATACCGTTTGTGAAGAAGCTGCGTGTCCAAACCTCCCCGAATGTTTTGGTGGCGGTACTGCAACCTTTATGATTATGGGTGACATTTGTACACGTCGTTGCCCTTTCTGCGACGTGGCACATGGCCGTCCAAATGCACTAGACGCAGACGAACCACGTCACATGGCTGAAACAATTTCAAACTTAGGTTTAAAATATGCCGTGATCACATCTGTAGACCGAGATGACTTACTTGACGGTGGTGCACAGCACTTTGTTGACTGTATTAAAGAAGCACGTGCATTAAGCCCGAATACTTTACTTGAGATTTTAGTACCTGACTTCCGTGGTCGTATGGACATTGCGCTTCGCATTATGACTGAGTGTCCACCTGATGTGTTTAACCACAACATTGAAACGGTGCCGCGTTTATACAAAGCAATGCGTCCAGGTTCAGACTACCAACACTCTTTAAATCTGTTGAAAATGTTTAAAGAATATTGCCCTGACGTTCCAACCAAATGTGGTTTAATGGTCGGTATTGGTGAAACTGAAGAAGAAGTCATTTCACTTCTAGATGACTTACATGCACACGGCGTTGACTATGTAACAATTGGCCAGTATTTACAGCCTTCTAAAGAGCATGCGCCGATTGACCGCTTCGTTACACCAGAAGAATTTGAACGCTACACTGCGCATGGTCAAAAGCTGGGCTTTAGAAATATTTGGGCAGCGCCGATGGTTCGTTCAAGCTACTTCGCTGACCGTCAATACTATGGCGAACCTGTACCAGCAGTACGTCGCAAAGCAGATCCTGCGAAAAAGATTGCTGTTCAAACGATTGAAGCTTAATTTGCTGTGGTGTTAAACAGTTAAAACGCAAAAATTAAAAGCCCTCATATGAGGGCTTTTTTTATTACGATCTTCGTTCTTTATATTTTTCAATTACGTATTCATACATTTCTAACACAGTCATTGTTCAATAAACACCCTAATCTAATTCAAAGTCTAAAATAATCGTGATGCTACACATCACATCAAATTCATTTTATTACACCTTTTTAGTCTACGTTTTGCCTTATTTTCCGTGGAATTCTATAAAACGTATGACTGACCTCACGGTGTAAACAACGGGAGGTTTCAATGGGTTTCATTTTCGCCATTCTGTTTTTAATCTGTATCCTCTGGGCTATTTTTTATTTTGAACTCAGTCGCTTAATGGCAACTGCAATCATTATTTTTGCATCCCTCTTCACTGCTATTTTTATCAGTCCGTGGTCATTACTTTTAGGTCTGCCCTTAATTATTCTCAGCCTGATTGTGGTTATTGATCCGTTACGCAAGTCCTTAATCACTCAACCAGCCTATAAAGCTTTAGCCAAAGCCATGCCGAGTATGAGCAGTACCGAACGTGAAGCATTGGATGCAGGCACCAGTTGGTGGGAAAAAGAATTATTTATGGGTGCGCCTGACTGGAAAAAATTTGATGGTTATGTCTACCCAACTCTGTCTGCTGAAGAGCAATCCTTCTTAGATCATGAAGTTGAACACCTTTGTGGTTTACTCAATGAATGGGAAATTCATCACCACTTAAAAGATCTTCCTGTTGAGGCATGGCAATACATCAAAGAACAAGGCTTTTTAGGTTTAATTATTCCCAAAGAATACGGCGGTCGCGCCTTTAGCTCCTTTGCCCAAAGCCGCATCATGAGCAAAATTTCTTCACGTTCACTGACCACTGCCGTCAGTTGTATGGTGCCCAACTCTCTAGGCCCAGGTGAATTGCTTTTACATTATGGAACTGAGGAACAAAAACAGCGCTACCTACCAGGACTAGCCAAAGGTGAAGAAATCCCCTGCTTTGGTTTAACCAGTCCTGAGGCGGGTTCAGACGCGGGTGCAATACCGGACACAGGTGTAGTCTGTTATGGACAGTTTGAAGGTCAAGAAGTACTCGGTTTACGTATGAATTTTTCAAAACGCTGGATTACACTGGCGCCTATTGCGACTGTGATTGGTCTCGCTTTTAAACTCTATGACCCTGATGGACTATTAGGCGATGCAAGCAAAACTGAATACGGCATCACCTGTGCCTTATTACCTGCCAGTCATGCAGGTGTCCAAGTCGGCGCGCGACATAATCCTGGTTCACCCTTTATGAATGGCACAGTCGATGGACAAGATGTTTTTATCCCACTCGACTGGATTATTGGTGGGGTGGAAAATGCAGGTAAAGGTTGGCGCATGCTGATGGAATGCTTAGCTGTAGGTCGTGGGATTTCACTGCCAGCGCTCTCCACTGCTTCAGCTGAAATGGCTTATTTAAGTGTCGGTGCTTTTGCCAAAGTTCGCCAACAATTTAAAATTTCCGTAGGACATTTTGAAGGCGTGCAAGAAGCTACCAGTGATATTGCCAGCGGTGCGTATATGTTAGAAGCTTTTCGCTATATGGTGACTTGTGGTTTAAATGAAGGTGGAAAACCTGCGGTGATGACAGCTATGGCCAAATACTATGCCACCGAAACCATGCGTAAAATTGTCAATCATGGGATGGATGTCGTTGGTGGTCGGGCGGTACAAATGGGGCCACGCAATTTTTTAGCACTGAATTATCAGGCCATCCCCATTTCAATTACCGTTGAAGGGGCCAATATTTTGAGCCGTTCTTTAATGATCTTTGGTCAAGGCTCAATGCGCTGTCATCCTTATTTATATGAAGAACTCCAACTCCTTCAAGCAGAAGATACAAAGTCAGCTTTAGCGCCTTTCGACACGCTACTTTTTAAACATTTGGCTTATACTTTTAACCGAACAGCCCGTTCATTCAGTTATGGCATATTCGGTGGCCCTTCAGATGCTTCCGCACAGACAGATGCTTTCTCACGTCCTTTTTACAAAACCATTAACCGTTTCAGTTCAAACTTTGCCTTAACCGCAGACCTGTGTTTAGGCTTACTTGCAGGCGATATTAAACGCAAAGAAATGCTTTCAGGACGTTTGGCTGACATTCATGCCCATCTATTTATAGCAACCGCTATTTTGAAGTTTTATGAAAAAGGACAACGTAGTGAGGCTGAACAACAGCATGCACAACTGGCTTTAGAAAAAGCATTTGTTCAAATTCAGGATGCATTTGATGGTCTGTTTGCAAACTTTCCTATGCAAGCGGCAGCTTGTGTAGTCAAGTTCATCTGTTTCCCTTTTGGTCGTGTTGCCCAACAACCAAGTGATCAGCTAAAAACGCAATTAGGACGTGTGATCATGGAAAATAATCCTTTCCGTGAACAACTAAAGCAGCATGTTTTTTACAATACCGATCCCAATGACGTCTTTGGGCGTATGGAAAATGCCTTCCAAGCAGCATTAAAGATTGATCCACTGTGGACAAAGTTTAAAAAAGCGGAGTCTAAAGGACAATTTGAAGGCTTAGATTTTGAATCACATATTCAACATGCACTTGAAACAGGATTCATTAACCCTGAGGAAGTGGATCAGTTGATTCATTACAATGCTCAACGCTTCGATAGTATGCTCACCGACATTTTCGATCATGAGCTTGAACAGACACTAGATTTAAAGAATCCCTATCATACAAAGGCTTCCGATATTCAACCATAACCCTCTCATCGGTTTTGGAAACTCCTAAAAGATAAAAGTCCGTTTACGGGCTTTTATTTTATCCACACAATATAACCCAAGACAACAAAGCGAAGTTTTAAATCCAATACACGTTTAAACGGTAATAGAACTCTTCCACTTCCAAACGGACTTGATATCCCAGTTGGGTAAGTTCTGCTGAAAGATGACGAATATCTTCTAAGGGTAAATGTTTTGGCAATACGGTAAATACCGCAGTATTTCCATGTTTCGCACTCTCCTCAATTAGTGAGGCTAAACGTAATTTATAGACTTCAATATCTAAATACGCTTGGTTGGACATAATTTTTGCCTGTTCGGCATTAATAAAAGCAGCCATCTTTTCCTCCAAATTCGCCCAAGTATTGACTATGAAACTAACGCAGAACAAAACAGCGTATAACGTGATTTGGTAACACTGTGTAGCCATTCCTTAGAGAAATAACAATAAGAATCAAATCTATTTAAAAAGGCAGCGACTACAATCCAAATTTTTCTATTCACCAAACTCACTTACCGTTACAGAAAAAATAAATAAAGTTACCATCTATTTTATTTAAATAATAATTGTTATCATTTGCAATATTGTTTACTAATACACCAACTCTCTTCCATGAATAGCACAACTCAAATTGATGCCTTGGTTCATTCGGAAAAAGTCCGTCCGAAGCCTGCCAAAAAGAAGAAAGTCGACACACCACTTAGCTACCGTCTGATGGTGTTGTATCGATTTGCACTTGCATTGCTCGGAGGTTATCTCCTTGCTGCGCTCTCTGCATTAACCATTGCTAAAGTCTTTATTGCAAATCCTGTGAATGCGGCCATGAGCGCCACCCTCATTGCATTTTGTCTTAACTGTGCTGCCTTTATTTGGGTCTTTATGGTTCAAAAAACCTTAAAAGCAACACTCGGCATTGCTGTGCCATGTATTGCACTGTATGCCCTACTCAAATTTTTAGGATAGTTTTTCAATGCGTGTTGATCAAAAAGCGGAAGGACCGCGCCAATCCATGTCATGGTTGCATACATGGGCCAGTCTCATTTTAGGGTGGCTGCTGTATGCAATTTTTGTGACTGGAACCCTGAGTTTTTTTCAAAATGAAATTTCTACTTGGATGAAACCAGAAACACATCAATCTATCCCTGCGCAGTCTCAAGTACAACAAATGCAGGTCGCTCTCAACTATTTACAGAAAAACCACCTAGATGCTGGCAGTTGGAACATTCAACTGCCCAACTCACGCCAAACCACAACTGAAGTGACTATTCGTGCCGTTGGTGAAGACCCGAAAGCACGTCGTGGTGGAACACGCATCACCTTAGACAGTGCGACTGGTGAAGTGATTGAACCACGGGATACGCGTGGTGGTGGATTCCTATATCGTTTCCATTTTGAATTGTACGGTTTACCCCGCCTGTGGACGCGTTGGTTGGTCGGGATTGCCACCATGTTCATGTTGGTCGCAATTGTTAGCGGCATCATTACCCATAAAAAAATCTTTAAAGATTTCTTTACCTTTCGCTCTGGCAAAGGTCAACGCTCATGGCTAGATGCACACAACGCAACCGCTGTCTTTGCATTGCCTTTTCATCTAATGATTACCTTTAGTGGCCTACTACTGCTCATGTTTATGTTCATGCCTTGGGGAATTAACCAAGCGTATGAAAATCGACAACAGTTTTTACGTGACCAACAGGCCAGTATGATTGAACAGCCCCAAAAGGCTGAAGATGTGCCACGCGAAGGCGAAAGAGCGGCTCGTGGAGAACGTGGACAGCAACGCGGTGTACATGCTCAAGGTCGTGGTGAGGAACGCCCACCACAACCCGAACTCCGCCCTGCCCCACTGACAGAACTAGCGCCGATTATGGTAGCAGTACAACAACAGTGGAAAGACAATCCAATTGCTTCAATTAACATTATTTCACCCAATACAGACCAAGCCAAAATTGAGTTTCGTGCCTTGCGTGCCGAAAGCGTCGCGCATCGTAATATGTATGCAACCCTCCACTATAACGGTGTCACGGGTAAAAACGAAACGGATAAAAATATACGAATAAAAAATCCATCGATTCCAAGTGGCATTTATAACGTGGTCACTGTCTTACACGAAGCGCGTGGCCTCGACTTAGCACTGCGTTGGTTATTATTCTGCTCGGGTATTTTAGGCACGCTCATGGTGGCTACAGGTCTGATCCTTTGGTGTGTAAAACGTGCACCCCAACAGCAGAAACAAGGCTATAAATCGTTTGGTTTCCGACTGGTTGAAGTCCTAAATATTGCGGCCATTATTGGTTTGCCTTTGGCCTGCGCGGCATATTTTTATGCCAACCGTTTCATTCCAGCAGATGTAGAAATGCGCCTGAACTGGGAAATTCGTAGCTTCTTTACCGTATGGTTACTCACGCTGATTTATGCCATTTTCCGTAACCACCGCCAAGCATGGTTAGACTTACTTTTATTGGCAACACTCGCTTTCGCCTTGCTGCCAGTGGTCAACTTGATGACAGGCGGTCAGGCTTTGTGGAACAGCATTGCTCAGGGTCAATGGATGATTGCATCGGTTGATTTAGCCATGTGGGTAATGGCAGTGATTTTCTATTTCGCTTATGACAAAGTTAAAAAATATCAAGGTTTGCCGAACAAAAAAGTGAAAGTACCTGTTCAGGAGGCCGAAGCATGATTTGGTTTCTGATCATTTGGGCTTTAGCAGCCTTAGGTTTTTTTGCTCTTGCCAGCAGTATGTCTAAGCACCAAAAGCAAATCTTTGCTAAAGAACTGACACTTCAGCAAACACGCTTAGCAACCACTGTGGGTTGGTTACTGTTAATTGTTTCTTTGCTCATTTGCTTAACACAAGGACATTGGAGCACCGAAATCAGTTATTGGATTGGCGTAATTAGCTTCGCTGCACTGTTTGTTGGACTTTGCTTAAGTTATTTTGAGCAAAAAATTAAGAATATCGCTGTTTCAGTTTTACTCTTATTTATATTCAGCCTAACTTTGCACCTGATCTGAACCTAAAAGCCAATCTTCGGATTGGCTTTTTCACTTGAAAGCATTAGGCTATCCACAGTTTAAATCTTTGGTTATTTGTATGCCTAAATCTCCTAAAATTCCTGCTGAATTGGTCAACCTTGCAACAACAGGTAATAGTGACGCTCAATTTGAACTTGCTGAACTGTATATGCAAAGTGAAAATGAAGATGACATTACGCTTGCAGAAGAATGGGCGCTCAAAGCAGCAGCATTGGGTCATGTAGAAGCCATGTATTGGCTGGGTGAAGGTTATGCTTTTTATGCCAAAGAACTTCGCGAAGAAGATCCAAGCGAAGCTGAAACCTACTTTGGACATGCACATCACTGGTTAAAACAAGCCGCTGAACTCAAACACCCTACTGCAATATTAGAGTTAGCTGGTTTTTACCGTCGGGGCGATGTGGTTGAAAAAGATGTCGCTAAGTCAATTGAACTGGTACAACAAGCAGCGGAACTGGGTGAGGCTCAAGCCATGCGTGATTTGGCATTCATTTATGAAAATGCATTAGGTGTCGATGCCGATGAAGAAAAAGCCAAATACTGGCACGACAAGGCGGATGCCGCAGAACAAGAATAAACACAACTCCTCCTTTGATGTCATGCCAGTTAGTGAATAAACTGACTGGCATTTTTTAAATTTCATTCGATGGGCCATAAGGTCATCCGCAACCTAAGCAAGAATAAAAGCAATACTTTTATTTGCCGCGTAAGACGAAGTAGTCGCCTTTAAAATGAATTGTTTTTTGCAACAAAAGGCGCTCTAGATTCAAAAAATAAAAAGATTTTTCGGATGACAAATGTTTTTGGTTCTTTTGCCGAAACAAAAGAACGCCCAAAAAATTGGACTTAAAACTTACGCACAAAAATAATATCTAAATCCTGCTTCGGTACAAAATTCTTTTCTGTCATTTGAAATTGTGTCGAACTGATCTTTTTCACCTGACCATTCCAACAAAATGAAACCAATTCATTCGGGTCACGCTCAATGGTCAGTTTAAAACTTTGAATAGGTTTCGCCCAATTTGCACCCGTTTTTAAGATATAGCCCAAAGCTTGATAAGGTGCATATTGTGACTTGGCCTTTTTCAAACCTGCTTTAAAGTTTTGATCCATACAATAGATCTTTTCATCCTCTTCAGGATATAAAGAGACCGAACCACCGACCAATGGCATATATTCATGTTGTACATGGGTCAACGCATTGGCCTTAAACTTCTGCTGCCAACTATAAATAATTTGCGATTCCCAATAAATTTCATCATCCGCCTGATAGGGCTTTAAAAGCTGCTGCACTGTTTTGTCCTGACAACGATACAAACGCTGATTAAGCGTAGAGTCTTGTTGCAATAACCACGGATACATCAAATCTTGATCTGAAAAACCACATTTTTTCAAACCTGCAGTCACATCGACGACGTCACCAATGGAATTGAAGTCACCACCTGCCGTTAAAGCGGGTAAAAATGCACGCACATGCGTTTCTGGCTGAATCTTTTGTGCATTGGCTTGTACTTTAAAGCTTTGAATCAATTGTTCGGTATGCGCAAAATCGCTTTCACGCGAACTGCCCACACGCGGCAAGGGAAATAAAACAGTTTCCGTAATATCTTGAGCGGTAAGATTTTTAAATTGGTAATTCACCCGAATGATGTTTTTACTGATAAACAAATCTTCACTTTGCATACTGATTTTTGGATTTTTCAGATATTGCACACCGCCCGTTGCCACAAAACCCGTGCTGTCATTCGCACTGATCTGCATAGAGATGAACACGCATAGTCCGAGGATCTTTTTCATTTAACGTCTTCTTTTCATGTTTATTGTGCTGTTTCCATGCGAGCGCTTGAATGATCAAGCACGATCACTTGTCGGCAGATGCCCTCGACTTGACGTTGCTGTTCAAATACAGATGCAGGCATCGCATCAAAACTATCAAAGAAACAGATTTCCTGCTCATCTATAGAATAAACCAGTGAATGGTTTCCAATGCCTTCTAAAGTATCGTAATAGACAATGATAAATTTATTTTGCTCAAATTCCTGTTGAATTTGTTGGTAATTGATGGCCGATAAAACTGGCAGTTTTAGTTGCTCAGCTTCTGCATAACTCAATTTTTCTTGTGCTTGAAGCTCTGGGTCTTCATCAGTATAAAATTGAACATCAAAGCCAAATTTCTTTAATCCGACTGCCAAGCCAATGGTTGTCGTTCCGTTTTCTGCATCATAACCACAGACCTCTATCAACTGTTCAATATCCGCATCGATATATAAATGCTGGAGTAGCATCCATACCGCATAAATACCGCCATTAGCTTCAAGGTTCATTAAGGATTCAGGGATATTCACGGCCATAACACAATTCGAAAAAGATGATTGTGTTGATAATAAACAAAACATCGTTGGAACTGAATCAATTTCCAAGTACAATACTTCGCTAGTCGAGGGATGCTGCGACTTTTTCACAGGTACATAAATGTGAAATCGCTAGGCTCGACGATCCGGTTCAAATCCCTTTTGAATCAACAACGGCATCCGCGAACTGAATGATCAATTTTTTATATTAGGAGATCGTGATGAACGCGGTTACTGCTTCATTTACAGATTACAAAGTTGCTGATATTTCACTCGCTGACTACGGCCGTAAAGAAATCAAACTTGCTGAAGCAGAAATGCCAGCACTTATAGGCCTACGTAAGCGTTATGCTGCTGCAAAACCACTTGCTGGTGCAAAAATCCTTGGTTGTATCCACATGACCATTCAAACTGCGGTTCTTATTGAAACCCTAGTTGAATTAGGCGCAGAAGTTCGTTGGACATCTTGTAACATCTTCTCTACTCAAGATCATGCTGCTGCAGCAATTGCGGCTTCAGGTGTACCTGTATTTGCTTGGAAAGGTGAAACAGAAGAAGAGTACATGTGGTGTTTAGAACAACAAATCAATGTGAATGGCACGCCTTGGGATGCCAACATGATTTTGGATGATGGCGGTGATTTAACCCTCCTTGTTCATGAAAAATACCCTGAAGTGATTGCAAAAATCCACGGCGTAACTGAAGAAACGACTACAGGTGTTCAACGTCTGTATGAAATGCTTCGTGACGGTACTTTGAAAGTTCCTGCAATTAACGTCAACGATTCAGTAACTAAGTCCAAAAACGACAACAAATACGGTTGCCGTCACTCACTGAATGATGCCATCAAACGCGGTACAGATATGCTTTTATCTGGTCGTCGTGCACTTGTAATCGGTTACGGTGACGTAGGTAAAGGTTCTGCTCAATCTCTTCGTCAAGAAGGCATGATTGTACGTGTCACTGAAGTTGACCCTATCTGTGCAATGCAAGCATGCATGGACGGTTACGAAGTGGTATCTCCATACAAAAATGGCGTACAAACTGGTAAAAAAGAAGATGTAAATGTTGATCTTCTTCAAAATACTGACCTTATCGTAACGACAACTGGTAACTACCACGTATGCGACGCTGCAATGCTTGATTCATTAAAAGCAGGCGCTGTGGTATGTAACATCGGTCACTTTGACACTGAAATCGATACCAACTACTTACGTGGTTACAAGTGGGTTGAAGTGAAGCCACAAGTTCACCAAGTTTATCGTTCAGAAGATGAAAATAACTACTTGATCCTTCTTTCTGAAGGTCGTTTAGTTAACCTAGGTAATGCAACGGGTCACCCATCACGTATTATGGATGGTTCTTTTGCCAACCAAGTACTAGGTCAAATGCACTTGTTCGCTGAAAAATTTGCGGATCTTGCTGAAGATCAAAAACAAGCTGCCATTCGTGTAGAACTGCTTCCTAAGAAATTAGATGAAGAAGTTGCTGAGGCAATGGTTGCTGGTTTTGGTGGTGTGTTGACAACCTTAACTCAAGAACAAGCTGACTACTTAGGTGTAGCGGTTGAAGGTCCATTCAAATCGGACGCTTATAAGTACTAAGTTTTATATTTCCCCCTCATCCTAGCCTTCTCCTAGTGGGAGAAGGGACTTTTTATTATTAATGCAATTTATAGTGAAAGTCCCCTCTCCTGTAAAGCGGGTTTTAAGCACTGCTTTAAAGCTACGCGCAAGTGAGGGGCTAGGAAGAGGTCTAAATAAAAAGCATTTATAAAAAGGATTTGAACATGTCGAAACACATTCCTATTTCTTTTGAGTTTTTCCCGACCAAAACGGATGCGGGCGCAGAAAAACTGAAAGTCGTACACCAAGAATTACAGCTGCTAAACCCAGAATTTTTCTCAATTACCTATGGTGCAGGTGGTTCAACCCGTGAACGTACCTTAGCAGCGATTGCAGAATTTAATGGTAAAGGCACACCTGTTGCCCCTCACCTGTCGTGTATTGGCGATGACAAAGCACGTATTGCAGAGTTACTCGACATTTATAAAGATCAAGGCATTGACCGTATTGTGGCGCTGCGTGGTGACTTACCTTCAGGTCAAGTTGGCCTAGGCGAATTACCTTATGCCACGGATTTGGTTCGTTTTATTCGTGAACATTCGGGCGATCATTTCAAAATTGAGGTTGCCGCTTATCCAGAAATGCACCCTCAAGCAGATAGTTTTGACCTAGACATTCAACGTTTTTGTGACAAAGCCAATGCAGGTGCGAATGCCGCACTGACTCAGTTCTTCTTTAATCCAGATGCCTACTTCTACTTTATCGATCGCATTCAAAAAGAAGGCGTGAACATTCCTGTAGCACCAGGCATTATGCCAATTACCAATGCCAGCAACTTGATTCGCTTTGCAGATGGTACGGGTGCTGAGATTCCACGTTGGATTCGTAAGCAACTGGCAACCTATGGTGATGACACTGCCAGCATCAAAGCATTTGGTCATGAAGTGATTGTGAAACTTTGTGAACGCCTGATTGCAGGTGGCGCACCGAGTTTGCACTTCTACACCATGAACACCACTGACCCTACCCGCCAGCTTGTATTAGACCTCGGTTTAGCATAAGCATTTAAACTAGATTCACCCTATTTGAGAGTAAAACCGAATGCCTCGTTTTTTTATGGAAGCAGAACTCAATGTTGATCACACTGTCGAACTGACTGAAACTGTGTTTCACCATTGGGTCAAAGTTTTGCGTGCTCAAGTCGGTGAAACGGCTACCTTGTTTAATGGACAAGGCGGCGAATATGAAGTGACCTTAAGTGACGTTGCTAAAAAGTCAGCATCAGTTCAGGTCACGGCTTTTAACCCAACCAATCGTACGCCTGCGTTTAAAACTTTACTCGGTCAAGTCATGAGTAAAGGTGATCGTATGGACTATGTCATTCAAAAGGCAGTTGAATTAGGCGTTTCCGAAATTCAACTATTAACTTCTGAACGTTGTGAAATGCGTTTGAAATATGACCGCGACCAAAAGAAGATTGATCATTGGCAAGGCATTGCTATCGCGGCATGCGAACAATGTGGCATGAACATTGTTCCCACTATCCATGCTCCAGTCAGCTTAGACAAATGGCTCGCATCTGAATTACCTGCGACGCGGCTTGTACTTGCCCCGAATAAAGAAAAATTCGACGTATTGGCAAATGCAACACCAAACATTGCTCTACTCATTGGGCCTGAAGGTGGTTTAAGTGAGGCTGAAATTACGACAGCCAATGACCACAGTTTTATCAGCTGGTGTATTGGTGAACGTGTATTACGTACTGAGACAGCGCCAGTCGTCGCTTTGTCGATCCTCAATTACAATTTAGTGATTTAAATCACATAAACAGCCGAGTCACCCTTTTGTTCTGTTAATATATTGATTATTATGTACAACAATATTACCCTTGACTTATATCAAAATATAAATTGATTGTGTTTTACACAATGCATTTAAATTTGAAAAAAGACACAACACAACGCCATTGGGTCATAAAAAAAATAAGGTTTCGCGATTCATGCCAGATATTTCTACAGAAAATCTTGATCGGCACTTGCAGACTGCGCAAATATCGCATTCCATTAGCCATCTTCGTTTCCTCATCAGTAGCTTACTGATTCTTAATTTTTATATTTTCTGTGCATATCACTATAATTTTTCTCAAGATTCTTTTTATTTTAACCTGTGGTTTTTTATTTGCGAGTTTATTCTCAGTATTTTTTGGCTCGTGAACACCGTGTATTTCAACCCGAAAAATCACTCTGCCAAACATGCACACCGCTGGATTCAAGGCATCTGTTTAAGTATTGGTCTTTTGGTTGCAGCAGGCGTCGTATGTATC
The DNA here is from genome assembly GCF_037572605.1 of Acinetobacter sp. MYb191. NCBI lineage: Bacteria > Pseudomonadati > Pseudomonadota > Gammaproteobacteria > Moraxellales > Moraxellaceae > Acinetobacter > Acinetobacter sp. MYb191. The sequence goes on from NZ_JBBGZP010000014.1 coordinate 88,843, forward strand.
TACTACTACTTACCCAGCCTATCTGGCAATTTTAACTATACAAATGCCCTACTCTTATCTGCACTTTTAGTGATTGTCACACAGACCGTTTGCCTCACCTATTTAACGCAACGCATCAGTTATTTTTGTTTGGTTTTTATTCCGTCTATCACCCCTTATGTCCTCTCGCAATTTATCAACTTCGATGCCAATCATACTCTTTTTCACCTTGCTGTGAACTTTATTCTGATTGTGATTTTGCTCTGTGCCAATGCCACCAACCGTATTAATCAGCACTTATCCCGTCTCTCAATTAAAAATCGAGAGCTGAAAAAAGAAGCTGAAAAACAAGTCGCTTGGACCGATGATTTATGCAAGCAGCTACAAAACGAAGTGAATAAATCCAAAGAAATTGAACAACAGTTACAACTGAATAATCAATTGCTTGAGCAAAAAGTACGTGAACGAACCTTTGACGTAAATCAAATCAATAAAGACTTAAAAAATAAGCAAGAAAACCTATCGCTTGCCCATGAAATTTCAGGTATTCGTCCTTGGGATTGGAATATTAAAGATCGGCTCATTTCCTTGACCAATCACAAACAAGAAAAAGTACTTAAAAATTCCACAGAGCATCAACTTCAGCTTCAGTATCTAATTCATCCAAATGATATTGCCCCGTTTAAATCTGCAATGAAAAGTCATTTACGCGGTCATTCAGACCGCTATGAAGCCACTTATCGTGTGCAACACAATAACGGGAAATGGTACTGGGTACATGACACGGGACGCGTCATTGCTCGCGATCCAATCAATCAAAAACCGTTACAAATGGTCGGTATTCGACGCGATATTCAACATGAAAAAAGCAACCAAGAACGCCTTCGACTAGCAGCGAGCGTCCTTGAACAAGCTGAACAAGGGATTTTCATCTTAGATGAAGACCTGCGTTATATCGACGTAAATCCGTTCTTTGAGCGTTTGGCTGGTTTTGAGGCTGTACAAATTAATGGCAAGCATCTGTTTGATATTGTTGCGAACTATAAGTCGCATCAACGCAGCACACATAACCAAATCATTGGACAGCTCCTAAAAAAAGGCGAATACGACGGTGAACTTAATGAAAAGTTCCTATCAGGCAAAGAGCTGTGTATTTGGATGCATCTGAATGCCATTACCGACGAGCAAGATCGTGTCACGCATTATATTGGTATCGTGTCCGATTTAACCGAGCGTAAACTACAAGAACAGCGTCTTTCCTATTTAGAAAACTACGATACGCTGACCGATTTGCCCAACCGTTTTTACTATAACTATCAGCTTCATCAGTATTTGGTTTCTCAACAAGACAGCATTAAACAACTGGCGATTATTCGGCTCAATATCGACCGTTTCCGCCCATTGAATGAATTCTTAAGCAATAATGGCGGAGATGAACTGCTGCGCCAAGTTGCCCAGCGCCTTCGTTTAACCAATGCTGAAGCCTTGATAGTGGCTCACTTAAATGGTGACGATTTTGCAATTGTATATGAGGTCTCTCATATTCGCCCCTCTGTTCAGGAACATATTGATCGCATTAACAAAGCCTTTAGCCTGCCTTTTGATATTTTTGGTCAAGAGCACATTATTACGCTTTCAATGGGGATTTCGCAGTACCCCGAACATGGTCGTCAACTGGACTACTTAAACAACTGTGCTGAACAAGCACTGAGTGAAGCAAAGCGCTTAGGTGGAAACGCCACAAAGTTCTACAGCCTGAGCAATACCGTTGCATTGGAAGAAGGGATCTATTTAGAGCGCGATTTAAGACTGGCGATACAAAACAATGAGTTGGTGGTTTACTACCAACCCAAAATCAACTTTCACAATCAGAAGATTTATGGTTTTGAGGCATTGGTACGCTGGAATCACCCGACCAAAGGCATTGTGCCACCAGGTCTATTCATTCCGATGGCAGAAAAAACCAGCTTAATTTCAGATATTGGCCGCATTGTAATTTTACAAACCGCTAAGCAAATCAAAGAATGGAATAAATTGGGTTTTGATAATATCTGCGTTTCGGTCAATGTGGTTGCCCAACAATTACAACGTGGACAGCTTTTAAAGGACTTAGATGAAGCCCTTGATCGATATAAAATCAGTGGTAGTAGCCTCGAATTAGAAATTACAGAATCCACTTTGGTTGAAAACTCGGAAGCGGTGAAGAACCTCCTTGAAACCATCAAATCGCGTGGCATTCATATTTCTTTAGATGATTTTGGCACAGGTTATTCATCGCTGTCTTATCTGACCGACTTTCCAATCGACACCTTAAAAATTGATCGAAGCTTCATTTCAAAAATTGGACACTGCAAACAAGAAGCTATTGTGAGCGCCATGATTGCCATGGGGAAAGCCATGGGTATGACCGTGGTGGCGGAAGGAATTGAGACCGAACAACAACTGAGTTACCTACAAAACTTAGAATGTGATATCGCGCAAGGTTATTTATTTTCCAAACCTCTTCCGCAGCTCGATGCTACCCAATATTTAAGAGATCATCTCGACACACCCTCGTATACATACTTAATATAAATCAGACTGTTTTAGCTCTAAGTTTGCCTTAAAAAGCACCAGCTATCACTGGGATATGCCAGCAACTAATGGTATATTCGGTCTTGTCTACTAAAAACTACCAGCTCCGCTGGCTAACCCACGCTACAAAGAGATTCAGATGGACGATCAATCATTAAAACAGCAAGCTTTGTATTATCACGAATTCCCAACCCCAGGGAAAATCAGCGTTACACCTAGCAAGCAGCTGGTCAACCAACACGATTTAGCCTTGGCGTATTCACCTGGTGTCGCAGCACCATGTCTTGAAATTGAAAAAGATCCTTCAAAAGCAGCGCTTTATACTGCACGTGGGAACCTTGTTGCCGTAATCACAAATGGTACTGCCGTTTTGGGTCTAGGTAATATTGGTCCACTGGCTTCTAAACCTGTCATGGAAGGTAAAGGCGTTTTATTTAAAAAATTCGCAGGTGTTGATGTATTTGACATCGAAATTGCAGAAAATAATCCTGACAAAATTGTCGATATTGTTGCTGCATTAGAACCGACTTTTGGTGGTATCAACCTTGAAGACATCAAGGCACCAGAATGCTTCTATATTGAACAAAAACTTCGTGAACGTATGAATATCCCTGTGTTCCACGATGATCAGCATGGTACATCCATTATCGTTGGATCTGCTTTACTGAATGCTTTGCAATTGAATGGCAAAAAAATTGACGAAATTAAAATCGTCGCTTCAGGCGCAGGGGCTGCGGCTCTGTCTTGCCTAGATTTACTTTGTGCCATTGGTGCAAAAAAAGAAAATATTATTGTTGCAGACTCACGAGGTCTACTTACAACAAAACGTGAAGGTCTAGACGACTCTAAAAAACGTTATGTACAAGATGTTGAAGGCACTCAACTGGCTGACGTGATTGCAGGCGCAGACATGTTCCTCGGCTTATCTGCTGCGGGTATCTTAACCAAAGAAATGGTTAAAGTAATGGCGAAAGATCCGATTATCTTCGCACTTGCCAACCCAGATCCTGAAATTCTGCCTGAACATGCACACGAAGTTCGTGATGACGTGATCATGGCAACAGGTCGTTCAGATTATCCAAACCAAGTGAACAACGCACTTTGCTTCCCTTACATTTTCCGTGGTGCTCTTGATGTAGGCGCAACCACTATCAATGAAGAGATGAAAATTGCATGTGTATATGCGATTGCGCGTATGGCACACATTGAAGCAGATGCGGCATCTTATGGTGAAAAATCTGCATCTTTTGGTCGTGATTACTTAATTCCACGCCCACTTGATCAGCGTCTGATTTTAGAAATTGCACCTGCTGTTGCACAAGCGGCCATGGATTCAGGTGTTGCAAGTCGTCCAATTCAAGACTTCTCTGCATACCGTCAACGTCTTTCTGAGTTTGTTTATAACTCAGCACTGATGATGAAACCTATTTTTGCTCAAGCAAAATCTGATCCGAAACGTATCGCTTATGCTGAAGGTGAAGACCTACGCGTACTTCGTGCAGTACAAATTGCGGTCGATGAAGATCTTGCAAAACCAATCTTAGTTGGTCGTACTGCGGTTATTGAAGCGAACATTAAAAAGTTAGGCTTACGTCTTGAACATGGTGTGAACATCACTATTGTCGATCAAGAAAAAAACCCTGACTACGAATTGTTTGCAGATGACTACTACACACTTATGCAGCGTAAAGGTGTAACACCTGAATATGCACAACGTGAAGCACGTCGTCGTTCGACCTTGATCGCATCGATGTTAGTGAAACATGGTAAAGCAGACGGGATGCTATGTGGTACGTATTCAAGCTACGACATTCACTTAGACTTCGTTAAAAACATCATTGGTAAAAAAGAAGGTCACAACTCTTTCTTTACATTGAATGCTTTAATGCTTGAAGACCGTAACCTGTTCATTGCTGACACTTATGTCAACACCAACCCAACAGCTGAACAGCTGGCTGAAATGACAATTTTAGCCGCTGAAGAAGTACGTCGTTTTGGTATGACACCGCGTGTTGCTCTACTTTCTCACTCAAGCTTCGGTTCAGATCAAACTGATCCAAGCGCGCAAAAAATGCGTAAAGTGTTTGAGATTTTGACTCAAATCGCGCCAGAACTTGAAGTTGAAGGTGAAATGCATGCGGACGCGGCATTGGATGAAAACATCCGTAACTTTGCATATTCAAACTCGCGCTTCAAAGGTTCTGCGAATCTATTGATCATGCCAAACTTGGATGCAGCCAACATTTCATTTAACCTGTTGAAATCAACTTCAGGTAATAATGTTACCATTGGCCCTATCCTACTTGGCGCAGCGAAACCAGTTCATATTCTTACACCGACAGCAACAACACGTCGTTTAGTGAATATGACTGCGCTGACTGTAGCGGAAATTCAAGAAGCGGAGAAAAACGGCGAATAATTGTTTGTCGTTATACACGTATCTTGTGACTTGAGAAAACCTTTATTCTGTAGCATGATGGCTGCAAGAATAGAGGTTTTTTCATGCAAGTTTATTTAGTAGGCGGTGCGGTCCGAGATCAGCTTCTGGGTCACCCCTATCACGAAAAAGATTATGTAGTTGTCGGTGCAACGCCTGAACAACTGCTTGCCCAAGGTTTCCAACCTGTAGGTAAAGATTTTCCTGTTTTTTTACATCCTGAAACCAAAGATGAATATGCACTTGCACGCACCGAACGTAAGTCAGGGCATGGTTATCATGGCTTTGAGTTTTATACCGACAGTACCGTTACCTTAGAACAAGATTTAATTCGACGTGACCTTACCATCAATGCCATCGCCATGGATGATGAAGGCACACTGTATGACCCCTATGGCGGCCAACGCGATTTAGAACTCCGTGTTTTACGACATGTTTCTAATGCTTTTGTCGAAGACCCACTACGCGTCCTGCGTGTTGCACGATTTGCTGCACGTTATAAAACCCTAGGATTTACGGTGGCCGAAGAAACGTTGGCACTGATGCAACAACTCGCGGACTCGGGTGAACTGGAGGCACTAACCCCTGAACGCGTTTGGAAAGAAACCTCTCGTGCTCTGATGGAAGATCATGCCGATGAATACTTTGAAGTGCTACGTCGCTGTGGTGCTTTAAAAGTACTTTTTCCAGAAATCGAGGCACTTTACGGTATTCCACAGCGCCCTGAATATCACCCTGAAATTGACTGCGGTATTCATACCATGATGTCATTACAACAAGCGTGTCGTGCCAACTACGCACTGGATGTTCGTTTTGCTGTTTTGGTACATGATTTAGGCAAAGCTTTGACACCTGTGGATGAGCTACCGCGTCATATTATGCATGAAGAACGTGGGGTCAAACCTGTGACTGAAGTGTGTGAACGTCTAAAAGTCCCAACGCAGATGAAACAGCTCGCAATTACGGTCTGTAAAGAACATTTAAAATGTCATCAAGCCCTGACCTTAAAACCAGGCACTTTGTGGCGCTTACTACAACGCTTAGATGTACTACGTCGTCCAGAACGGGTTGAAGCCTTTGTGCAGGCCTGTGAATGTGACTCACGTGGTCGTTTAGGGCTTGAAGATCGTGAATACCCACAGTCTGCATATATTTTAAAGGTGATGGACGTGGTGCGAAATATCAAAGCACAGGACCTACCTGCGGATATCAAAGGCCCTGATATCGGTGAAATGCTGATTGAACGTCGAATACACGCAATTGGAGAACTGAAGGCTCAATACAGTTAAACCTTGATCGACTCAAATAAAGCGCCACAATCGGCGCTTTATTTAATTTCACTTAAGAAATGGATGCGGGAAAGGTAATCACCTTTTCCAACTGCATGTGTTCAGTTGCAATCATTAACAAACGATCCACACCTAAAGCAATACCTGCACATGCGGTCATTTGAGGCAAAGCAGCCAATAAAAACTCATCGATTGGCATCACATGTAAGTCTAACTTTTCACGTTCAGCATTATCGGCTTCCAAACGTGAACGCAACACCTCCGCATCGATCAACTCATCATATGCGTTAGCGAGTTCCAAACCTTCGATATACAGTTCAAAACGTGCCGCAACCAATTCACCGTCTTCATCCGTTTTAGTTTTGGCAAGCGAGGCCAACTCTGGTGGAAAATCAGTTAGAAATACGGGCGTATCAAAACCTAGACTTGGTTCTACAAAATGTGAAAAGAGCAAATCGATATAGCCAAGTCGGTCATCGCCCAAGTCCAAATTTAAACCCACGCGATTGCAGCAGTCTTTTAACTCTTTCAAACTGGCTTGCAGTGGGTTCAAATCTAAACGATCCATAAACGCATGCTTATAGCTCAAAATGGTAGGGCGAACCTCACCAAAACGCTGCTTTAATGTGACATTCAATAAGTCTGTCACTTCAAACATCAAATCCTTCAAGCTGAAATTCGGTCTATACCATTCCAGCATGGTAAATTCACTATTGTGTTTACGACCATGTTCATCATCACGGAAAACTTTACAGATTTGATAAATCGGCCCACTACCACTGGCCAATAAACGCTTCATGGCAAACTCAGGTGAGGTCTGCAAATAATGTGTTTGTTGCTTACCTTGTACATGGCGCTGCGCTTGAACCGAAGTCAAATGCACATCGGTCACACCAGCTTGAGATAAAATCGGGGTTTCAACCTCAAGCACTTCACGTTCAGAAAAAAACTGGCGAATTTGGCTATACATTTGCGCGCGAGCACGCATGGCTTTTAAGTCACAGGTTGGCTGATAATGGATCACGTCCTGACTCATGCCTTCGGCCCTCCGTGTGCAGCCCATTCACGGCGTAATGGATAAGTTTTTCTTAAATGATCAAAGGCTTTTTGGTCAATCATTCCCTCTTTTAAGCAAGCACGTAAAGCGTGATCATCTCGTAAAATTGGATAGATTTCATTTAAATGCTGTTGAAGTGCAGATTTTAAATCTTGCCCTTCAAAATACTGCGCGCACACAGGCAACTGTGACTCGAAACTTTTATGTGCTTCAAACTGAAAGGTTTTACAAAAGGCTTCATAGATCATTTGTGTACCACGCGCTTTACCTTCTAAGCTATAACCTGCGATATGTGGCGTCACTAGACTCACAGCTTTCAACACTTGTTCAGAAATCACAGGCTCATGTTCAAAGACATCTAATACCACTTTGCGCTGTGTTTTTTCGATGTTGGCCAATAAAGCTTGCTCTTCAATTACAGGTCCACGTGCAGAATTAATCAATATTGCTGTCGCTTTCATCGCAGCCAACGCTTCGGCGTTGAACAAATGGTAGGTTGGATGTGGTCCTGTTTTGGTTAAAGGCACATGCAATGAAATTGCATCGGCAGTACTTAATAAGGTATTTAAATCGACTTGCTGAATCGTATTTTGCTGTACAAAAGGATCATGACCGATCACATTCCAGCCCAATAGTTTGGCCATATAAGCTAAGCGAGAACCGACATTTCCTAGGCCAACGATCCCCAAAGTAAAATCATCCTCAGAGTTCAGCAATGCTGGCTTCAGATGGAGCAAAGCCGTAATCACATATTCAGCCACCGCCTGCGCATTACAACCTGCGGCATTCGCCCATTGAATATTCTGTTTTTCAATAGCGTCAATATCTAAATGGTCTGTACCAATGGTTGCACTACCCACATATTGAAGTGTGGTGTTATTGATTAATGCTGGATTGACTTGAGTTACAGAACGCACCAACAGTGCTTTGGCATCTACAACATCGGCATGGGTTAAAGTACGCCCTGCTTTGTGCTCAACTTCACCAAATTCGGCAAAAAAATAATCGGTAAATGCGAGATTTTCATCTGCCACGATTTTCATAATGACTTCCAACGCTTTGTTGACTCTATGATAACCGTTGCACAAGCTCAACACTATGTTGCTCTGCAATACATCTGAATAAACAGTCACAATGTTTCATCTAAATGGTGAAAAACTGAATCCTTGAAAGATTGGTTTTATATAGATTGACTTCATTCAAAAGACTAAACAATATGAAGCCAACTCAGTCAATCTGACGACCGTACACATCATTAAACAGATAATTCAATACTGTTAGAAAAAAACCTTCTCCCCACCATTTCAGAGAGAAGGCAAAACCTCAAACGAGCAATAAGCTAGATAAATTATTTAGATTTGTATGAGAGTTTCACACCCACTGCATATCCGGTATTGTCTTGGAAATCACCAACAATACGACGGTCTGAAGTTTCACCTTTGGCATCACCAAACCACATATAGCGACCGCCTAAGCTAAAAGCCAATTTTTGATTGATATTATATTTAGCAGCCAAACCCGCACCCCAATACCCGTTCACAGGACCTAAAGTTGGAGCTGGGTCACCCGCACCAGAGTCCCATAAACCAGAGACTGCGATTGCTAAATTTGGCGACAAACGTTTGCCGAAACCAATTTCGACAGCCAATTGGTCTTCAGAATAATCAACTAAAGGTAGACCTTTACCCAAAGCTTGTGTCGTTGCTGCTTTGAGTACAGCGGGATAATAAGCAAAATCACTCCATGGCACATATCGAACTTTTGCATAAACTGCTGTAGTGGCATTTAGACCCGTTTGCAGGTTTAAATTCACAGACTCAGGGGTCGTGATCGTACCAGAGTTACTGTGCGAATAATCCCCTGCAAATACAATATCCGCCAAAGGTACATCTTCATGAATGGTGGCTTTATGCTCAACTTCTGAACGGTACGTTAATGATGCCAAAATCCCCTTTTCAGGTTTGGCATAGCTTACACCCGCAACCCAACCTACAGCCATATCATCAAAACGGTTGTTATAACCACTATTCTTCGCGTAGGTAAAACCACGTAAATGAACATCTGCCTGAAGTTGTTGAAGTGCTGGGCCAGCATAAATCATGACATTTTTATTCAGATTATAACCAAGTAGAGCCGTAAGATTTCTCGACTTTACTTCCACACGCGTATAGGCATCTGAAGCTGGTAAATCTGTCGCAATAAAGTTATTTTCACCAGAGAACTTTACCTTTGCACCAAAGGGTTCATCATAAATCATCGCAAGACGAAAATTCGGGTTTAAATCTGTTTTGACTGCATAATTGAGTAACTGAAAATCTTCAGCCATATTGGAAATCGAATGCCCACTTGCATCTGTGCCTGTCACATCTGGTGACATATGTGTATAACCCACTTCTGCATAGGTGCCAGATTCAAATAAAGCATCAATTTGTTGAGGCGTACGTTCAAGGCCTGCAGCATAAATTTGGCCTGCACATATGGACAGTATCGCCCCAATGAGATACTTCTGATTCAATTTCATTTCTATTCCTTTAGTTACGTTTTAAAACAGCAAGTGGCAAACATTCCTATGAAAAGCACTCACCATATTTGATTAAATCTTGGATGACTTAATCCTTTTTGTTGGCCTCAAACATGTATTAAGGCGTATAAAACCTGATGACTTTTATGGCGTATTTGTGAGGAGATAAGCTGTGTTTAGAAGTACACATTTCAGTGTGAATTGGATTTGAAAATTGATAATGGCGGTTCTGTTCTTCTGATTCATCATAGCTATTCATCCTTTTAAGCTTTGTTCTCTTGTAATCCGCTACAAGACTTCTCTATCTGTGTTATTTTCGAATTTTCTATCTCGTTACTATCATTCGATTTCACATCGATCTTTTTTAAATATGCTTTAGATTTTAAAGAAACCCACAATCATCCTTAATCGTGGGTTTCTTTAAAACATGACTTACGATTTTCACTCTGAGACGGAGTATTAAATCTGCTTGAGAAGATTAACAGTCTTAAAGCACAGAGCAACCATGCGAAAGAATGGTTCTAGAATGGTTTAGCAGAATAAATCATCAAATAGAAAGGTTTTAGGTGCAGCCACAGTCCGTAGCAGCACCTTATACAGAATGTATTAAATCTATTGTTTAAATTTCGACCATATCAAAGTCAGCTTTACAGACTCCACAGTCAGGACACGTCCAGTTTTCAGAAACATCTTGCCATGGTGTACCCGAGGGGATTCCCTCCTGTGGCCATCCGAGCTGCTCATCATAAATCCATCCACAAACTAAACATTGATAGCGCTTCATGTTGCATCCTCATCTATAAGGGATGACTGAGAGAACAATCCTGCAAACTTCTGCTGAATCTTCTATTTGGCTTTAGGGTAAATATTCATTTTGCTGAAATCGCCTGCATAATGCTCCACCACCCGTTGATCCATCAATTTAAACCACCACTTTGGAATCAGTGCCGGTAATATCATGGCCCCATAACCTGCTGGAAGCTGCGGTACGTCTTCATAGTTTCTCAGGGTTTGGAAACTTCGCGTTGGATAAGCGTGATGGTCAGAGTGGCGCTGCAACTGATATAAGAACAGATTCGTCACCAAGTTGTTATTATTCCAACTATGTTCCGGTTGGGTGCGTGCATATTGGCCATTTTCAAGCTGCTCCCGCTTTAAACCGTAATGCTCAATATAATTTACGACTTCAAATAACGTAATACCATACAAAGCTTGAGTGGCTTGGGTGACCGCAATATTTTTCCCAAAACATTTTAACATCGCCGCATGATAAAGCCCTGACATAGCCCAACCTTGCAACAACTCATTCTTGAGTGACCAGAAACCAAGACCTTGGCGCTCTAAACGTCGAGTTTCAATTTCAACTGCCGACTTAAAACTACCCACAACCGTTCTCGGCCAAAACTGCCAAAAAGACTCGCCCATTTGCGAAGAGGCAGGGTCCTCAGGTGTCGCCACACGGCGATGGTGCCCATAAGGATGCTCAATCCGAAAATGATTATAAGCCGTCGGTGCCAACGCCAAATGCGACAACATTTGTTCTAATTTATTCGGTTTATGACTCAGCTCATGTGCAGTATTAATCGCGACACCATTCAATACACCCAATAGTGTGCCAATAAGCACACGATCATGCGTTGGAGTGCTGTCACGACTAGCGAGGTATAAAGCATAAAAATTGGCACTGTATTGCAGTGGAATAAACAACTTCACAATACGTGCATAGTAAGGATCGGCCTCTAGGGCTGCAATTGCAGCATCGGGTGGGTTTTCGCTGTCCTCACCAATCAATTTGTCTAACGCTGGCATGACCACGTGCATAAAAATCGGGCCTGTAGAGGCAAACACCGAACGCAGTTTTTTGGGGCCAAACTGATAGCCAGCCAAAGCACCCATAGCAATACACGGGTAAGCCAAACCAAATAACCATAAATGCCGTTTTTTATCCTTAAACTGATGTTCACTGTGCTGGTGCTCAAGCAAGGTCAGTGCATTCATGCGGAACTCCTTTTTATTTTAGATAGAACGCTTGCTCATTATTGGTAAAATCAGTTGTTATTCTTATTCATTTTCGGACATTATATATTCAAAAAAGGACATCACTTTAAAAATATGAATCCTCACATTCCATCTATTCCAGCCCGATATTATTTACGTTTGCTCCCTTTATTGCTGGAACGTCAGATGGATTTAACTGAACTTTTTCAGCTGTTAGGAACGGATTTGAGCAGCTATGTACAACAGGAAGATGCCAAGCTTTCGCTAGCACAAATTGAAACCTTGGTCAGCTATTTACTTAAATTTCCAGAAAACCGTGATTTGGCCTTTGAGCTCGGTCGCTCCTTAAAATTGAGCGCGCATCATTTGGTTGGCTATGCCTTACTCAGCTGTGAAAATGTCATGCAGGCCTTAGGCGTGATGTCGCAATATTTCAGCTTAATCATGCCGAACTTTCGACTAAAAGTGACTGAGTTAACAAACGTCGTGGTTTTAGACATTCACCCGCTGCAAGCCATGAGCACGCTCACATTGAATTTTCATTTAGAAGCCATTGCAGTGGGTTTTTGCAGCAGTTTTGCTGAATTGCTCAATCAAAACGTTAAACCCTATGACATTCATTTATCCATGTTTCAACCGACTTATGTACAAGCCATACAGCAACTCAAACCCGCCCAATTTCACTTTGGTACACTCATTCGTCCTAGCATTAAAATCTTTATTCAAGCGGATAATTTAGACACGAAACTCCCCAAAGCAGATGCATTTTCATTGAACATTTTGGAACAACAGTGCCGCGAACAACTGAAACAAATCAGTTTAGATGGAGAGATTATTGACTGGATCAGCATGATGCTCCGCGAAGCATCTCCTCCGCCAAGTTTTGAAGACTGTGCACAAATGTTGAATGTCTCAAGTAAAACCCTGCAGCGCTACTTAAAAAAGCAGGATGCCAATTTTAATACCATTCGTAAGCAGGTCATTTTAAGCCGTGCTGAGCATCTGCTGATGCACACCAACAAAAGCATCACCGAAATTAGTTTTGAGCTGGGCTACTCCACGGCAGCGAATTTTTGTAGGACATTTAAAGCTGAATTAGGTACCACACCACAGATGTATCGGCTAAATTCCACGCCGAAGATAAGCTGACCTTTGTAGTTTCAATAAAAGACACTTTAATAAGAGTTCATACCAAATAAAACAATGATTATCCTGCCAAAATAAATGTCGCAATGCCTGCTGGTTTTTATTTCAATATCAATAGTAATTTGATATATAACTGTATAATAAAACAGATTTTAAATTTATTTTTTGGGGCAAGGATGCGCGAAACTGATCACGAAATTATTCAACTTTTTCAACAACACGTTCACCCGCTTTCAAGCAAACTCACCGAAATGTTAAATGAACATTTCTCCCACCAAACAGAACGTCGTGGTTGCGGCTATACGCAGGCGACACGTGTTTTAGCGGACTATATTAACAGCCCCAGACTCAGCCAAGATTTTGCTGACTTAAAACTGTTTGACCAATATGAAACCAAGACCTTAAAAGTATTGCTTGAGCAATCGCAGTACATGATTTCAGATTGGCATAATTTAGATTTGAATGAGAAAATTCAACCGCTGCTCACAACCGAAAACAGCTCTGAGTTTGCTCAGCAAGTGCAACGTCAGCGGCAGTTACAACTACAATTACGCAGTATCACCGCACAAGCGCAACTGGAAGAAACTCAAATTTTGTGCCAACTGATTGCCGATATTATTCTCCCGCAAAGCACGGCGAAAACAGGTTTGGTTGAGCTCAAAGCCTTGGCTGAAAAACCGAAAGTCGGTTCTTGCCCCATGGCTGAAAATTTCTTTCTTAAAATTGCCCATGGCCGCGTCTTAAGACAGGGCGAACTCAATATTTTTGTCGATGAACAACAGCAGCCCTTATTGCTGGAAAAACTCAATATGGGAGATGATCATTCCTGTATTAGCCTAAAACCGATCCTGATGAATGGGGTGTGTTTGCCTGCGGGTTCATTGTTCTCAGTCAACTATGATCGCACAGCCATTCAAAACAAAACTCAAAACCAGCAATATAAAGGCTATGTGATCCCCTATTCTGAGATCAACGGCTTTTGGTTTTTAAGACTCACGACCTTAGCCATTTCTCCTGAAAATCGCGCACGTGCTTTTACAACGCATTATCAGCAGCAAGTTGAAAATGGTTTATTTAGTCCGGGAACCACATGCCTACAACAATTGGTTGATGTCGCGACCGCGCAAATACGGAACTAAACGCATGTTACAGGTTTGCTACTCACCGGATTATTATGCTCAGACCCATACCAACAGTATGGAAAAACTGAGCGCTGTCGCCGATGCTTTAGATCCGCTTGGTATCGTGCAGTTCCATCGCCCTGAAAAGCTCTCCATAGATATTTTAAAACAACTGCATGATCCGAAATATGTCGATGCTTTTGACATAGGGTTCCCTGAAAAGTTAGCCACGTTCCAAGGTTTTAAGCCTTGGAATACTCAACTGCGTGATGCGGTTTACCAGATTAATGCAGGGCAAATTCTCGCAGCAGAATTGGCATGGAAATATCAAATTTCAGCCAATATTGCACAAGGCTTCCATCATGCAGTTTACGAACATGGTGGGTCTTTTTGCACCTTTAACGGGCTAGCTTTAATCGCACAACAGTTTCCAGATAAACGTATCTTCGTGCTGGACTGTGATCAGCATGGCGGTAATGGTACGGCAGAATTTACCCGCCGTTTTGACAACTTTTTTAATTATAGTATTTATGGGCTGGCCTTTGGCTGTCCGACCTACGAACGTTCAGAAACCTATCATGTGCATAAACATCAAGGGAACTTCAGCCAATACATTTTAGCAATCCATCAAGCGTTTCAACGTGCCTTAGACTGGAACGCTGATTTAATTATTTTTCAGGCGGGAATGGACTGCCATCAAGATGATCCTTGCGGGTCATCATGGTTCAGCACAGAACTGATTGAAAAACGAGATGAAATTGTATTTCGCTTGGCCAAAAAGCATCAACTGCCTTTGATGTTTGTTTTAGCTGGCGGCTATCAAGCCCTGCCAGAGTTGGTCAAGCTACATGTGGGAACGTTTCAAACCGCTTATCAAACTTACTATGCTGAATAAAAAATGCCAGCATATTGACATACACTGGCACAGATAACTCGGCTATTTAATTAAGAGAAATCAAGCTCTTTCTCAAAGCCTTTTAACTCATAACGCGCCATCGCTAAGTTAGACTTGGTACGGTCAAGTACCAAATATAAAAACAATGTTTCATTGCTATCAAGCGGACGAATCAAATGATATTGCTTACCCAAAGTAATCAAAATATCTTCAATATTATCGTTTAATTGTAATGCTTTCGCAACTTTACGCTTAGAACGTACAACTTCAGTATTACCTGCTGCTGCTAACTCTAAGTCTACACCACTCCCCTGAGTCGCAAGTGCTAAGCCACTATCACTGTCTACCAGTGCAGCAGCAACAAAACCATCAATCCCTGTTAACGTATCTAAACTAACACGTGCCATCTTATTCTTACCTCTAGTTATAGGGTTACCCCAAAAAATTTAAAGACCTAGTTTTTTACGCAACTTTCCAATAAAACCGCGTAATTTATTCATTTGCCCTGTTTCTACTTGTTGTGTATCTACCTGATACTTCACTTCATTTTGATCGATAAACTGACCTAATTGCAGTAGAACAGCACATGCTACAAAATTCAATACCCTTTCATTACTTAAATTTAAGGACTGTTTTACTTGATCAATTTGTGCGCCTTGTGAGAAGCATGTTGCCATCTTCAAAAAGTCACGACGTTGTAAATCTTTTTCAAACTGAGGCCATATTTCAAGCCTAAAGTTCTGATTCAAGTTGACTTGCGGTAACTGAATCGCAGACGAAGCATTCACCACTTTCCACAGCCAAATTCTTAGGTCATAAACATCTTTATCTTTAATCGTATCTTGGGCCAACTGCGCAGTTGCATACGTTTGGTTCAAGGTCTCATTAAACTGAATCTCTTTATTCGGCTCGACCCAAACACGTTCGGTCCGCGTATCGACCAAAGCGAGAAAACCATGGGCATCGAACAACTGAATATAGCCATTACGTGGTGTAAAAATTTCGCTAAAAACCTGTGCCGTGGTCATTACTGGGTTCAGCACTGTAGGCATAACAGATTGAACAGGCATAATGACTTCAAGCGTTGACTTCACGGGCGCGGTAAGTTCATGTTGTGACAATAATTTTCTAGATAACCAATCGTGCAAATGCTCTATGTTTGAAAATGGATAGAACAATTGATCTCCGACAATGTGCCCTGCATTTTCAACCTTTTTGACCAGACGCAAATACACAATGTTTTGAATAGTCAGCAACTTTTGAATGCCAGGTGAATTAAAAAAGACATCATTGACCAGCAATAAATCGATTTTTTGCTCAGCAAGATTGACCCATTTCACATTCAAATTTTCAGGTAAAGACAGTAAAATTTGTTCTTTTATTTGCTCTAACGAGTTTAAACTTAAACCAAATACTGCAATATTTAATACGTTTTTCATGCCTAAACCCACGACAACCTCACCCTTTAAATCACGGCATCACGCCGATTGATATAATTAAAAATCAAAAAATATAGAATTTCTTATGATGCAAGGCTGAGCGGCGCACTGCTTAATCGTGCACTTAACTCTTTGTAGTAATACAGCATCTGCCCCATCAAAATATCTGTGTGGGTGACCGCCACCATGACCATCGGATGCTGTGGGTGGTGGACAGCCGTTAAAAACACTTTGCCATTGTCCGCATCAAGAGTAATGGTTTGGCAGCCCAACAATTGAATTTCTGTAATAAATGCATTCACCATAGCCAAGATGGAGCTGCTAACTGCTGCAATTTTTCCTGTATTGTCGATATTTTTCTTTGAAGCCAAAGCAAGCTCAAAACCATCCGATGAGCACAACATCACAAAGTCAATGCCTGTAACGGTATTTAAAAAACGTTGTAACTCGATATGGGCAGACTCAATCAGTGCTTGCGGAATTTCACGTGAACTATTCATTTATCCTACCTATGCAACTGCAGATTCAGCTTGCATTTCTATTGTTGCAATTAGTGTTTCAATCATCAGTAAAACATCATCTTGTTCACGCGCATCAACGGCAAACAGCGGAAATTGTTTTTGATGGATCTGCATCCAATCACGGTAAATTTTGAGCTTATGCTGATCTTCTTGATCTAAATGCGTAATGCCAACCACCACATTTGATCCATACTGCTCAAATGCTTTTAAATAAAACTCTAAATCCTTTAAACGATCTGCTTGGCTATGATCGATTAAGATCACGATTCCCATTGCACCCTTGCAGACAATAGACCACATAAAATCAAAACGATCTTGGCCTGGAGTACCGTACAAGCCTATCTGCGTACCGTCTTCAAGGCTAATTTCACCGTAATCAATACCCACAGTCGTCAAAAATTTATGGTGCGCTGCAGTATCAGTGTTTACTGCTTCTGTCGTCACGACAGGAATATCAGACAATGCTTGAATGGCAGCAGATTTTCCTGCCCCCATGGTTCCCCCGAAAACAATTTTGTACTGCTGTAGTATCATCAAGAAGTCCCAAGAACAATAAAATGCCTAATGCATCACATTATATTTAATTTTATTGACAAAAAACATCAAATTTTAAACCATTTAGTAAAATCCACTTACATATTTCCCTACTTTTTGTATACCTTTTGAGCTTTTTATACAAACGTATACTATTTAACTTAGCTTAAGTATCTGTCTTTTCTTGTTATTTAAATTAAATAATAAGAATCATACTCAGTTAGGGCGTTATTGGCATTTTTTACCAAGCAAAATTCAATCTATAACTTAGATCAAAAAATACATTTGAAAGATTTTTTCCAATCAATAAAACAAGAAACTTCACGTTTTCCTATGTTTAGTCGATGGTTTCTTCGCTCAATTTCTGTATCCAAACGTCATGAACTGATTTAAACGAAAGGTTACGTGTCGATTTTGATTCTTTATTCAGGCTTGAACTGCACTCTTTGGCTTATTCGAATAAGAGATAAGTTTTTTCTAGTGGCTTATTTTCATTACGAAATAAAACTGGTAAAGCTCATCAGAGCTGTAATCACGATGAACTTTGAAGAGGCTTGAATGTTCGATGCATTTATCTCACTAATATTCTAACCATAAAAAAATCCTCCAAAGCATTGGAGGATTTTCGGTGCTGATTGAAAGCAAACTTACACTTGCTCACTCGCCTGACGCTGTTGTCGTGACGCTGGCAAAAGTTCTTCGAACCTCTGCATCAGTTCAGAGTTTTCAGTCTGCCATTTCGGCTGCTTGTCTTTATCAATCAGCAAGGCACGGACACCTTCAAGCATGTCACCCTGCTCAAACCAGATATCTTGTAAATCACGTTCCAACTGCATGCACTGTTCTAACGATAGCCCACGCCCTACATGCTGAAGTTTTAGGCTGATTTGCTTGGCCAACAAAGAACGCTGTTGTAAGTTTGCTAAGATTTTTTCAGCCCAATCCATATAATCACTATCTAATGTATTGGCAAGGCTGTATTCAATTTGAGCCAATTCAGCATGAGAGAAATGCTGGCGAATCGCATCTTCATACTGTTTTAATTCACTAGGCGCAGGTTCTTTTAAATAACGCGCAATGGTCTGCTCAATCGATTGTTGGGTTAATTGCGCGGCATGTCCCAGTTCTGTTTGTAACTGCTGTAACTGTTCACTCGGCACCAAGTAATCAATTAAATCTAAGTGCAAAGCATCACTACTGCTGATCTGTTCACCCGTAACAGCCATGTACACACCGATATCGTCTAAACGAGACAGAAAATGGGTTGCGCCCACATCGGGGAAAAAGCCAATCGCGGTTTCTGGCATGGCAAAACGTGATTTTTCACTGCTGACAATAATCTGGCAAGCTTGTGCCAAACCAAAACCACCACCCAAAACATAGCCATCTAAAAACACCACGACAGGTTTCGCATATTGGCGTAGGCTCTTCAGCATGTGATATTCATCTGCAAAATAGCGCTGATAATTGGCGGTTCCATTTTGATAACTGTCATAGAGGAAACGAATATCCCCGCCTGCACAAAAGGCTTTCGGGCTATTGGATTTAATCAAGACGGCTTGAACTTGATCGTCCTCACGCCATTGTTCTAGCTGCTGGCTAATACCATGAATCATACTTAAGGACAGTGCATTCAGATGACTCGCGCGATCTAGCGTAATCACACCCAAATGTCCTTGGAGGCTGATCTGTAAATTATTTTCCATGCGCAGACTCCTTATTTATTGATTTTTAAATTGGGCTGGACGCTTTTCCACAAAGGCTTTCATGCCTTCTTTCTGGTCAGCTGTGGCAAAGATGGAATGGAAAGTACGACGCTCAAAGCGTAGCCCCTCACTCAAACTCACTTCAAAAGCACGATTAATGCTTTCTTTAATCATCATGGTGGCAGTGAGGGATCGTTGCGCAATTTTTTCCGCAGCCTCTAAGGTATAGGCCAATAATTCTTCTTTCGGTAGCACACGCGCCACTAAACCACTTTGCTCGGCCTCAACCGCGCCCATTTGCCGTGCGGTTAAACACATCTCCATAGCTTTGGCTTTACCCAATGCCAACGTTAAACGCTGTGTTCCGCCAATACCTGGAATCACACCGAGTGTCACCTCAGGCAAACCAAATTTGGCATTGTCCGCACAATAGATAAAATCGCACATCAAAGCCAATTCACAACCGCCCCCCAGTGCATAGCCACTCACCGCAGCAATCAACGGTTTACGACGCTGCGCAATCCGATCTGCCAAATGGAAAAAATCATCAAAATAGATATTCGGGAAATTCAGCTCTGCCATTTCTTTAATATCGGCACCTGCTGCAAAGGCTTTTTCCGAACCCGCCAATACCATACAGCCAATTTCCGCGTCGCGTTCAAACTGGTCTAAGGCTTGGTTAATTTCAGTAATCAGTTGACTATTCAAGGCATTCAACGCTTGAGGACGGTTCAAGGTAATCACCCCGACGCCTTTACGCTTTTCAACTAGAATCGTGTCCCACTGTAAATCTTCGATGAATGTTTTTTCCCACTGCATGTTGCGATCCTTCTTTTATAGACCAATGCACATATCTCTTTAAAATCTCGTGATTGTTGACAAGTGCAAGAGTCAGTTTTTTCGATATTGGCTTTATAAACTACGGGCAATCACTAAGCGTTGAATATCACTAGTGCCTTCGTAAATCTGACAAATTCGGGCATCACGATAAATCCGCTCTATCGGGAAATCTTTCAGATAGCCATACCCCCCAAAAATTTGTAAGGCATGCGAACAAACCCGCTCGGTCATTTCAGAGGCAAATAGCTTCGCCATCGAAGCTTCAGTTAAACACGGTTGACCCGCTTCTTTTAAACGCGCCGCCTGATGTACCAACTGTCGTGCCGCGGCAATTTCTGTTGCCATACTGGCCAGTCGGAACGATACCGCTTGCTGTTCAAAAATGGGCTTCCCAAAAGCTACACGCTCCTTGGCATAACGCGTCGCTTCCTCCAAAGCGGCACGCGCCAATCCAACAGCCTGTGCGGCAATCCCAATACGTCCACCTTCCAGATTCGACAAGGCAATTTTTAAACCTTCGCCTTCTTTGCCGAGCAACATACTTTTGTGCACACGCACATCAGTCAAGGCAATTTGACAGGTGTCAGAGGCATGTAAACCCAATTTTTCTTCGACCCGAATCACTTCATAACCCGGCGTATTACGCGGGACTAAAAAGGCACTCATGCCTTTTTTCCCTGCGCTCGGATCGGTCACGGCAAACACGATAATCACGCCTGCATTGTGCCCTGAAGTAATAAATTGCTTGGCACCATTGATGATGTAATGGTCACCATCTTTCACGGCGCGGGTTTTAATGGCTGCGGCATCGGAACCTGTGTGTGGTTCAGTCAGTGCAAAAGCGCCAATCATTTCCCCTTTGGCTAAAGGCACGAGGAATTGCTGCTTTTGCTCCTCAGTACCAAATTTCAAAATCGGCACGCAACCCACTGAATTATGCACACTCATAATGGCTGAAGTTGCACCATCCGCAGCCGCAATTTCTTCCAATGCCAGTACATAAGCCAAGTTGCCTGTTGCTGAACCACCCCATTCTTCAGGCACCAACATGCCCATAAAACCCAATTGCCCCATTTGCTGTAAGGCTTGCGCAGGAAAAGTTCCCTGTCGATCCCACTCACTGGCATTCGGTTTAATTTGTTCTTGGGCAAAACTTTTTGCCATGTCCTGAATCAGGACTTGTTCTTCAAAAAACATACCTTGTCGATCCCACTCACTGGTATTCGGTTTCATCTGTTCTTGGGCAAAACTTTTCGCCTTGTCCTGACTCAGGACGTGTTCCTCAGTGAATTGCATAAATCCTTTCCTTACAATCTCTTCAATTTAAACAGTAGCCGCAGTTTGTTGTTTAGCAATTTCCTGATTGCGCAGTAAAAAGCGTTGAATCTTCCCACTTGGTGTTTTTGGAAGTTCAGTCACAAACTCAATCAAACGCGGATAGGCATGGGCAGATAAGCGTTTTTTCACAAATTGGCTCAGTTCATTTTCGAGTTCAGTACTGGCTGCACTTTCACCCGATAAAATCACAAAAGCTTTTATGACTTCTGTACGCTCAGGATCAGGCACACCAATCACGGCTGCTTCAATCACTGCATCATGCTCTAGCAATGCACTTTCCACATCAAAGGGCCCCACGCGATAGCCTGAAGTGGTAATCACATCATCACTGCGTCCGACAAAACTCATGCTGCCATCGGCATGCATTTCAGCGGTATCACCCGTTAAATAATAATGTCCAATAAAGGGTGATTTACGACTTTCTTGATAACCGCCAAACCACATCATCGGAGATTGGCTAATATCCACCGCTAAAATTCCCGGACTATCTGCACCGAGTTCATTGCCCTGTTCATCTAGTGCCACAACACGATAGCCGGGACTGGCAAAACCTGCCGATCCTGCTCGAACCTCGTGTTCCAATGCATGATGATTACACACCACCATCCCGACTTCAGTTTGACCATAATGGTCAAAGATCGGGGCATTTAATACTTGTTTGAACCAGCGAAACACTTCAGGATTTAATGGCTCACCTGCACTGCTGACGACACGAAATTTGCCACGGAGTTTCGCCATTTGCTTCGGGTCAGCCGCCATCATCATGCGGTAGGCTGTGGGTGCACCTGCCAAGTTATTCACGCCATAATCCTCAACGATCTGGCATAGGCTATCTGCGGTAAATGCGCCTTCATAAAAAATGGTTGGATGCCCCAATAAGAGCGGGCCAGTAATGCCGTAATACAATCCATAGGCCCAACCCGGATCGGCAATATTCCAGAACGAATCTTCAGCTCTTAAACCAATCGCATCTTGCATATAGGCACCAAATGCAATCAGCGCTTTGAGTGGCACTTGCAAGGGTTTAGCAGGGCCTGTCGTGCCTGAAGTGAACATCAACAAGAACGGATCTTGGATATTCATCATCACCAATTCGCACTGATCAGATTGGCGATTGACCTCTGCCCAGAAACTATAATCCCCCTGATACAGTCCTGTGCCTTTAGCTCCCGTGATCGTCACAATGGCAGGGCAACCATCTACGTCCTGTAATTTGTCACGATTGCCAACATCAGTTACTACCAGTTTGCTCTGCGCCAGTTGTAAACGGTGCTCAATAGCTTTCGGGCCAAATGCTGTAAATAAAGGTTGATAGACTGCACCAATTCGCCATGCCGCTAAAATGGTAATAATCAGCTCAGGCGTGCGTGGCAATAAACCCGAAACACGGTCACCTTTGTTTACCCCTTGCGACTTTAAAAAGTTAGCAAATTGGCTGGCACGTTGTTGTAACTCTCGAAAAGTATATTGCTCTTTACGACCATCTTTACCCTGCCAAAACAAAGCAATTCGTCCTGGCAAAGCATGCCGATCACAGCACTCATAACACGCATTCAGCGCATCGACTGAACCTGATAGAAACCGTTGCGCAGCCTGCTGTAAATCAAAGCTTTGCTGCGCTTGTTGATAATTTGAAGTCATCCTTTCACCTCAGTCACATTTTTTGTTATTCACGACAAGGGTTTTTTATCGGGTGCACTCATTGCACCCTTTCATTTCTTTTGAATCAACTTTCTCGGGGTAAGTATTGCTGGATAATGCTGGAAAAATCTAAATGCGCATTGCCTTGCAAACACAATTGTTGATACAACTGTTGCGCCAAACCACCGAGCAATACAGGTTGCTTGACTTGGCCTGCCGCTTCAATGGCCAAACCTAAATCTTTGAGCATGAGTTGTGAGGCAAATCCATCGGTATAGCCACGTCCTGCGGGTGCATTTGGGCTAATATCTGGCCAAGGATTACAGATTTCCGAACTCCAGCAACGGCCACTTGAACTATTGATCACCCCTGCCAGCGCATGTGTATCAATGCCCAGTCGACTGCCCAAAGCCATACCTTCTGCCACGGCCGCCATAGAAATACCGAGAATCATGTTATTGCAAATTTTAGCAATTTGCCCTGCTCCCACCGCACCACAGTGCACCGTGTTTTTGCCCATAAAGCTTAAAATCGGCTGCACACGCTCATAAGTTGTATCATCAGCGCCGACCATAAAGGTCAAGGTGCCCGCTTTAGCACCAATGGTGCCACCAGAAACAGGCGCGTCACAGACTTGAACCTGATGATTCAAGCCCTCAGCAGCAACATCTTTAATGGTTTGCGGGTCGATGGTACTGGAGTCAATACAGAGACTACCTGCCCGCATCACCGCTAGAATCCCCGTTTCACCCAAATACACGTCACGTACATGCTTGGCTGCGGGCAACATACTAATCACCACATCTGCTTGCTCAGCCGCCGCTTGCGGGCTGTCACAAACAATCCCACCACTTTCGGTAAACTGTTGTAAGGCTTTTTCACTCAGATCATAGCCCAACACTGTTTGCCCTGCTTTGAGCAGGTTCTGTGCCATCGAACCGCCCATATTCCCTAAACCAATGAAAGCTATCTTCATCTCGCTACTCCTTAGCGTAAACTGATGGTGGTATTGACTTCCCCTGCTTCTTGGCTGTCTTCAAACCAACGACTGGTAATGGTTTTGGTTTGCGTATAGAACTGAACCGCTTGTTTGCCATAAGGGCCTAGGTCACCGAGCTTTGAGCCACGTGAACCTGTAAAGCTAAAGAATGGGACTGGGACTGGAATTGGAATATTGATGCCCACTTGACCAATATCAATACGGTTTTGGAAAGTCCTTGCCACTGCCCCACTTTGGGTGAATAATCCCACGCCATTACCAAATGGATTGGCATTCACCAGTTCAATCGCCTCATCCAACGTATCCACACAGAGAATCGTCAGTACAGGACCAAAGATTTCTTCTTTATAAATGCGCATATCCGTCGTGACTTGGTTAAACACCGTTGCCCCGACAAAGTTGCCATTTTCATAGCCTTTGACTTGAATATCACGACCATCCAGCAGCAGTTCGGCACCTTGTTCTACACCACTGTTAATCAGATCAATCACACGGGCTTTGGCACGCGGTGAAATCACAGGGCCAATGTCCGTATTCGGCTCATGACCTGCATTCACACTCAAGGTCTTCGCTTTTGCGACCAATTCATTGATCCAGTGTTTACTGTCACCGACCATGACTGCAACCGAAAGCGCCATACAACGTTGCCCTGCCGCACCAAAGGCTGCACCGACCATGGCATTTAAAGTTTGTTCTTTATTAGCATCAGGCATCACCACCACATGGTTTTTCGCGCCCATCATCGATTGCACACGTTTGCCATGTTGACCTGCCAAGTTATAGACATGCGTACCGACAGCAGTTGAACCCACAAAAGAAATGGCTTTAATGTCTTGATGGGTACACAGGGCATCGACCACGTCTTTGCCACCATGCACTACATTCAGTACGCCTGCGGGAATACCAGCTTCGATTGCCAACTCGACCAACATCATGGTGGAGAGCGGATCTTGTTCAGATGGCTTCAAAACAAAGGTATTGCCGCAGACGATTGCCATTGGGAACATCCACAAAGGAATCATCGCTGGGAAGTTAAATGGCGTAATGCCCGCACATACACCTAAAGGTTGTTGCAAGGTATAGGTATCTACGCCACGTGCCACACCTTCGGTATATTCACCCATTTGCAAGGTGCCAATTGAACATGCATGTTCCACCACCTCTAAACCACGCTGAATATCACCTTCCGCATCCGCCAAAGTTTTACCTTGTTCGGCTGTAAGTACTTGTGCAATTTTCTTGGCATTGTCACGAATCAGTTGCTGTAGTTTCAGCATAATGCGCATACGCGCTTGAATCGGGGTTTCTCTCCAGCTGGCAAAGGCAGATTTTGCTGAGCTAATCGCAGCTTGGATTTCCTCAGGCGTAGCAAAAGGGACTAAACCAATCACTTCCTGCGTTGCTGGATTGATAATGTCTTGCCATTGCTGGGTTTTAGACTCGACAAATTCACCGTTAATCAGAAGTTTAGCTGTAGTAATTTGGATTTTAGAAACCGTATTCATAACCTCTCCATAGGCATTCATTTTTATTGTGTCACTGTTGAAACATACGACTTAAACCGTATATTCAATTTCTGCTTTTCAACTCAGACTAGCAAAGAAAACTTTGACCACCAATGCAGATTGGTGCACGATGGTTGTGCAATTTTGCACAGGATGTGGAAAATAAAAAATGAAAGTAGATTGGGATCATCTGCAGTTTTTTTTGGTCTTGGCACGCGCTAAAACCCTGACCAATGCAGCACGGATTATTGGAGTCGAACACAGTACTGTGGCGCGGCGGGTACAGTCTTTAGAAGTTGCTTTAGGTACACCGCTGTTTAAACGTGAAGCCACAGGCTATGAACTCACCGTCGATGGCATGGCTCTGGTTCCGCGCGTAGAGCAAATGGAACAGGCCTTTTTGCAAATTCAGAAACCGCAACAGCCACTTGAAGGACGAGTGCGCATTGGCGCACCTGAGGGTTTCGGCACAGCGTTTTTAACCCAGTTATTGGCCGAACTGTCATTGCAATTTCCACTACTCACTATCGATCTGATTCCTGTACCGAAGATGATCAAGCTGTCGCATCGTGAAGCGGATATTGTGATTTCAATTGACCGTCCAAAATCAGGTCCCTACATCATTACCCGACTGACCGATTACTGTTTAAAAATTTATGGCAGCAAGCGCTATCTGGCACAGCATCCGCCTATTCAGCGGATGGAAGATTTAGCGACCCATCGCTTTGTCAATTATATTGATGATCTGATTTATAGTTCGGAGCTATATTGCTTGGAACGGCTACCCATTCCTTTGACGGCAAATTTTCGCAGTAGCAGTATTTTGGCCCAACAAATCGCAGTCAATGCAGGAGCTGGATTGGCCATTTTGCCACAATTTCTAGCCCATGACCAACCCGACTTAGAACAAGTGCTGCCCGAGCAGGTACGCTTCACACATACCTTTTGGATGCTGACTTTTGTCGACCTGCAACACGAACCACGGATTAAATTGGTCTGGGATTATTTGCGTAAACAAGCTGACTTAAAACAAGGCATGCTGATGGATTAAATCATCCACAGCAGGTTCTTATTTATATTCCCCCGTCGCAATGCGTCGAGCCAGTTGTTCCAAACGATCGACTTTTTGGCGTTGCGGTAAAACGTGGCAGACCATCTCGGCGGTATAATCCACAGCAGTATTGGGAATCAGCGGTCGAGTCTGACTTGTTGCATAGTCTTGACTACTGAGTAACGAGCCATTTTTTTTAAAATTGGCAGATGAACGAATACTATAGACTTCATTGTCACAGCCAACTCTGTATAGTGCGAGTGAGTAATCCCCTAACTCCAAGCCGTCTTTTTCTTTGTCGCTTTTAATGAGATATTTGACCCAATACTCAACTTCATTACGACTGGTATCATGCATTTTAACTCGATCAAAATCGACATAAACATATTGTGAACGATCATAATTTGCATTCACAAACGTCCATTCGGCAAACGCAGATCCTCCCCATAATACACAAAGAAAACCCAATAAAATACGACTCAACACATCACTATCCCCCAAGATAGACGGGCAAGATTATAGCAACTCTCTTATATAAAACACATGAAAAATCAAACTAACATACTGAAATATATCTATTTAAACAGTTATAAATTAGAAAGTTTCAGCACATATTTACCTACTTAGCTATAACTGGTTATCACTCTAGATTGACTATGTGGTTTGTTTTGCATACTGCGAATAGCCTATTTTTGTCTACTAACACGCAGTGCAATCATCTTGATATTTTCCAATCGCGACCATTGTTGATTTTTAGCGCGGTGGTCTTGAAAGCCCAATTAAAACCGTAGAAATACCAACAGCCCCAGACAGTCCATTTATTTTAATAACACTATGAATATATTTAGCTTTGCAAAATAGACGACAAAAAGTAAAGCCATGCATATGCATGGCTTTACTTGAAGGGATAGAACTAAACCGTTTTATAGCTTTAGGCTGGAATTTGTTGCGTAATACAGTGAATATTACCACCGCCCAACAAAATTTCACGCGCTGGTACACCAGTAATTAAATACTCAGGATACATCTGCTGGAACAATACCTTTGCCTGCTCATCTGTGCGTTCATCTAATAACGGGAAAATAATTTGTTGGTTACTAATCAGGTAATTCACATAAGAGCCTGCCAAACGGTTGCCTTCAATTCGTTCAATCGCATTGCCTTTTTGCACAGCGCTGGTTTCATCTTCACTCGCATACAGTGGGCCTGGTGAAGGTAGTTTCCAAACCTTTAAGTGACGACCTTGCGCATCAAGGGTGTTTTCTAGAACCTTTAGTGCCGCCATAGAGCGTGGATATTGTGGATCATTTTCATCGTCAGTCCAGTGCAATGCCACTTCACCCGGGCGAACAAAACAGCACATATTATCTACATGTCCATCTGTTTCATCGTTATACACCCCATCTGGTAACCAAATGAAAGTCGTGACGCCTAAACACTCTTGTAAAATTTCTTCAATGTCGTCTTGGGTTAAAGCTGGATTACGATTTGGGTTGAGCAGGCATTCTGCGGTGGTTAAGAGTGTACCTTCACCATCCACATGGATAGAACCACCCTCTAGCACTAAACGTGTAGAAAAGCTATCCAGCTCATGCATCGCAGAGATTTGCTTGGCAATGAGCTGGTCTTGATCCCATGGGAAATACAAGCCGCCTTCTTCTCCGCCCCAAGCATTGAATACCCAGTCAATACCGATACGTTCACCTTGTGCATTTTTAACAATCGAAGGTCCAGTATCACGTGTCCACGCATCGTCACTTTCCATTTCATATAAGGTCACTTCTGCAGGCATAGTTTTGCGTGCTTTTTCCATTTCTGAAACAGGAACAGCCATAAATACGGGCGTCTTTTGTTAAATAGCAGCTGCAACTTGGGCAAAAGCCTGTTGCGCTGGCTGTGCATTGTCACGCCAGTTATCAGTACGATACGGCCAAATCATCCATACTGCTTCTTGAGCCGCCCATTCACCTGGCATGCAATAGCCCTGCTGTTTTGGCGTTTTTACTGTTTTTTGCTTTTCAACTACAAGTTCCATTTTTACTCTCTCTACAATTTTGCATGTTTCTAAATTTTAAATGAGTGAATTAAAGTCCTTCACTGACACTTCCTTAACCGTTTGAGACTTCCTCGGCTGGTGCTCCTATGGAAATCGGCTGCTTTTTAATTTTCTTGTACAACACCAACCCAATGCCTACACATAACCAAATGCCACCAAACTCAAGTGCTGATTTCTCTAAATTGATCCATAAACCGAGCAGCGAAAGTACGGACACTAAAGGTAGAAATACGTTCATAAACACATTCTTAAACCCTAGACGTTCCTTTCTAAGCACATAAAATTTCATAAAGACCGAAAAATTCACCATGGTAAACGCAATCAATGCACCAAAGCTGACGAAGCTCACCACTGTCGCAAGGTCAACATAAATGGCCAATAAAGAAATCATGCCTACAAAGAAGATTGAATATAGGGGTGTACCGCGTTTTTTACTGATGGCACCAAAGATCTTCTTATTAAAAACACCATCACGTCCCATGATGTACATTAAACGTGAAGCACTAGCATGGGTTGCTAAGCCAGAGGCAAAGGCATTCATAATTTGTACGGTTAATAATGCTGACTGAAAGACTGCACCACCCACAAACAAGGCAATTTCAGGTAAGGCTTCATCTGGGTTTTTAAATTGCGACAATGACGGAAAGGACAGCTGTACAAACCATGACACTGTAATAAAAATTCCGCCACCCACTAATGTCGTTAAAATAATGGCTTTCGGAATGGTCTTGGTTGGATTTTTCGTTTCAGAGGCCAATGTCGATACAGCATCAAAACCTAAGTAAGAAAAACACACCAACGAAATGCCTGAAATTAAGGACATCATTTCAGTATTGCCATTCCATAAAGGTTTGGTGGTTAAAATACCGCTATAGCCTTGTGAGTTACCAATGCCTGTCACCACCAAGAAAATAAACACCAGCATCATGACCAAAGTGGCCGCGACAAAAATAAAGCTGAAATTGGCAAGAATATTGATACGAAAACTGTTAATCAGCGTGACCAAACCGACCATAATCATTACCCAAGCGGTATATGACACATCGGGCATTAGCGCATTTAAATAAAATGCAGCAAGTAAGGCATTAATGAGGGGCAAGAGCATGTAATCTAATAAAGAGCACCAACCAACAAAAAACCCCATGGTTTTACCGCAAGTTTCGGTGGTATAGGTATACGCTGAACCTTCCTTTGAGGATATTCGGCTAAAACGCGCATAACTTAATGCAGTTAACAGCATGGCCACCAGCGCCAGCAAATAGGCTAAAGGGACTCGACCCTCGGTCACTCTTGAAATAATCCCAAATGTATCGAATACCGTAGCTGGTGCCATATAGGCAACCCCAATGACAACCACTTGCCAAAGGGAGAGACTCCTTTGATGATTCTCGCATTCCATGCTTGTAACTCCTGTAGCTCTTTATGTACGCACTTTCTTAAGTGCAATGGTTCCATCACCGAACAGCACATGTATTGAATAAGGACATCCTTTTCCTTCTCAATAACCTGTGAACACTACATCTAAATTGTAATGACGTTTTCCTCTAAATAGCTTTGCATTCCTGACTCACCCAGCTCACGCCCAGTCCCACTCTTTTTAAAACCGCCCCATAAAGAACTTGGGTGAATCATTTGGAAAGAGTTAATCCAGATATGACCTGCTCGTAATCGCTTCGCGATGGTTTTACCCTGCTCGACCGATCCTGTCATAATAGTTGCAGCCAAACCAAAGTCTGAATCATTAGCCACTTGAACCGCCTCAACTTCAGTGCCAAATGTGCGACAGCACATGACTGGTCCAAAAACTTCTTCTTTCCACAGACGACTGTGGGTTGGTACATCAATATAGATTTGCGGGCGAATATAAAAACCCTGAGCAGGACATGCAATGTTATTTACATCAATCAATGCCGTCAGTTGTTCTTGTTCCGCCAGCGCTAAATACTCATGCACTTTTTTGAATTGTTTATGTGTGGTCATTGGCCCCATGCTGAACTGGCCTTCAGCTTCTTGTCCGAGCAAAATTGACTCTGTCGCTTGCTTAAGCTTTTGATAGAACACATCAGCAACTGATTTATGCACCAGTACACGCGACATAGCTGAACACATTTGTCCCGCGTTATAGAACATGCCACCCACAGCTTTTTCCACCGCATCATCAATATCGGCATCTTCTAATACTAAAAATGCAGACTTGCCGCCCAGCTCAAGGGTGACCCGTTTAACTGACGTTGCCGCGGCTTGCATCACTTGAATGCCAATTTCGGTACTGCCCGTAAACGATACTTTTTGTACCTCTGGATGACGGACCAAATGTTCAGCGGCTATTGCGTCACCCAACACCAAATTGAACACTCCCTGTGGGAAATTCATTTGGTTTAACAGTTTCATAAATTCCAGTTCTGGTAATGGCACCAATTCGGAAGGTTTAAATACCAAGGTACAACCTGCTGCCAACGCTGGCGCAATTTTCCATGCACTGGTAATTAATGGAAAGTTCCACGGCGTGATTAAAGCCACGACCCCAACAGGGTTTTGCTGATGGGTTAATTCCGTACCATGATCCGTTGAACTGGTTTTGGTAAATACAAATTTCTGCACGAGATCGGCATAGTAGCGATAGCATTTGACGCTGTTATCGACATCAGCTTGGGCTTGACTGAGCGACTTACCATTATTGCTATGCGACAGTTCGACCAACTTATCTTTTGACTGCTCAATTGCATCTGCAATTTTATTCAGCCATGCCGCGCGTTCTGCTGCACTGGTATTACTCCAGCTTGCTAAAGCCTGATTTGCAGCGTCAACCGCCGCATCGACATCCTCAGTAGAAGCTGTGACAAAATGTGCCAGCGCTTGTTCACTGCGCGGATTGATTACCGCTATTTCGGTGCTCCCCGTCGTAGCAGTCCATTGTCCATTGATATAATTTTTCATCGTTTTACTCGCCTTAGTCTGATGGCATCATGCGAAACTTCGTCAGCTTCTTATTTGGCACATCACAGCAGGACTATTGTTACATTAGGTCTTTTTGGGGCTAATATGTCCGCCTCAAACCGATTTACAGGCAAACAACTTCTGTACAACCCAACTCATTCGAATCAGGTTGTCATAGAAATGAATGATTGTTAAACCTTACAAATGACCTTCAGCTTTTAACTCTTGAATCGTATTTTGAATTGCATGACGTAGAGTTTTGACTGTGAAATCAATCTGCTCACGCGTTAAAATTAATGGAGGAGAAAGAACATTCATATGACCCACAGGACGTACGATGAGACCTAACTTTTGGCAGTGATTGGCAATTCGCTTACCTACGCCAATCGAACCATCAAACAACTCTTTGGTTTCTTTGTTGCGCAAGTTTTCAATACACATCATGAATTTTTTGCCGCGAACCTCACCCACAATTTCAAGATCGGATAAAGTTTTAAGCTGTTGTTCAAAATAAACACCAGCATCTTGTACATGTTCGCAAATATTTTCACGTTCAATAATTTCAATATTTTTTAGCGCAGCCACACAGCTCACAGGATGACCTGAATAGGTAAAGCCGTGCGTTAACAAACCGCCTTCATGATGTGGCTTACTAATCGCGTCATAAATTTCATCTGAAATAATGGTTGCACCCAAAGGTAAATAGCCCGAAGACAAACCTTTAGCACAAGTAATGATATCTGGAACAATGCCAAATACGTCCTCTGAAGCAAACATATGACCTAAACGACCAAATGCCGTAACCACTTCATCCGATACATACAACACATTGTATTTTTTACATACCGCTAAAGTTTTAACATGGTAGCCTTCTGGTGGAACAATCACCCCACCTGCCCCCATGATCGGTTCAGCAAAGAATGCTGCAACATTGTCTGGGCCCAGTGCCAAAATCGTATCTTCTAACTCCTGAACTTTTTCATTACAGAAATCTTCCATCGATTGCGATTCAGGCTTACGGTATGGATTTGGACATGAAACGTGATGCACCAATTGGTTGTGAATTTCAAAACCAATATGATCGGCCTCAATGCCTGTTAAGCTCATACTGATGTAAGTACTGCCATGATAAGCATCTTTACGTGCAATCAGTTTTTTCTTTGAAGGCTGACCAATTTGATGGAAATAATGGTGGATTAAACGCACGGCGGTGTCGTTTGCCACTGATCCACCACAACCAAAAAACACATGATTTAGACCTTCTGGCGCATGTTCAGCCAATTTCGCTGCTAATTTTGCTGCGGGTGCAGTGGTTTGATGACCAAATGGAGAGAAATATGGAAGTTCCATAATTTGTGCAGATACCGCATCCGCAATTTCCTGACGACCATAACCGACGTTGACACACCACAAGCCACCAATACCATCAAGGTATTTGTTACCATGTATGTCATAAACAAAGACATTTTCACCTTTTGACATAATTAAAGAACCTTCTTCTTTAAATGTGGTGAAATCTGTCCATGGGTGAATCACATGGTCTTTGTCTTTTTGCCAAATATCTTGAATATCAACATTTACAGGTAATTTAGAATTCATTTTTGTCCTTCCTTAACACTTTGCCACACACCAATCTTGGAGGCGGCATTTTACGGTTTATTCATCAATCGCAATAGTCTTTTAAACTGCTTGAGCACGCTGAGTTTCTGATGTTTTCGCCTGCATGGCGTCATAATTTAGAATGGCATTCAAAAGCACATCGGCACCTTGTGCTGCATCACATGCATACACATCTTCCGCCTCGTTATGACTTAACCCATCAATACATGGAATAAAAATCATCGTCGTTGGACAATGCTTCGCAATATTAATGGCATCATGTCCTGCACCACTCACAATGGTCTGATTAGAGTAGCCCAACGTATCTACAGCTTGTTGTACTGTCTCGACACACGCCTTATCGAAATAAGTCGCAGGGCTTAACCAATGCTGTGAAATACTAATGTCTAAATCATGCTGCTCTGCCAGTGTTTGCAAAATCTTGCGTGTCTCGACTTCCATATCTTTCAGTGCAGCATCATTCGGATTGCGCAAATCAATGGTCCATTGAATTTGACCTGGAATGGTATTACGTGAAGAGTTTGCTACTTGCATTTCACCAAAGGTGACCAAGCCCTCTGGGAAGCGCTTACGGACATTGTGTTCTAATTCCACAATCATAGCCGCCGAACCCACCATGGTATCTTTACGCATATGCATTGGTGTTGTGCCTGCATGTGCCGCTTTACCTTTGGTTTCAACATCTAACCATAAAATGGCTTGCCCACCCGTAACGACCCCAATCGCAACTTGGCTCTGTTCCAACACAGGGCCTTGCTCAATATGTGCTTCGTAATATGCTTTAAATGGACGCGCCAAAGGTGTTTCTCCCAGTTGGCCTGTACGGACCAATTCTGAATAAACCGAAATACCCTGTTTATCTGTACTCTCATAGACTTTTTGCTTCGGTAAAAGCCCAGTAAATACCGCAGAACCCATCATCGCTGGAGTAAAACGTGCACCTTCTTCATTGGTCCACACCACCACTTCCAAAGGATGGTGGGTATGGATGCCTTCTTCCGTCAAACGCTGTAACACTTCCATGCCCGACAAAACACCATAGATGCCATCGAAACGTCCACCTTTGGGCTGGGTGTCTAAATGACTCCCCATAACGATAGGTAATGCCGTCGCCGAAAGCCCTGCGCGTCTTAAAATCAAGTTACCAATTTCATCATAATGGATTGAAAGATTAATCTTTTTTGCCCATTCAATCAGCAAAGAGCGCCCAGCAACATCTTCATCAGATAAAGCTAAACGTGTGTTTCCGCCTTTATCTGTTGCACCAATCTTTGCCATTTCCATTAGCATTTGCCACAATCGTTCCGCATTCGCTTTCATTTCTTAGCAACATCCATTTTAGAAATACTTTTATGGGGAGTTGAGTAACACCTCATTCTGTAAATTCACTCTAAAAAAAAAAGACAATACCAACAAGTGATAAATTTTAAACTACCGTATTAGTAAAACTTATACCCTATAACTCACCACCTGATCGCTTTCCTAATGACCTTAAAATATAAGTACTTCAATCATAAAAAATGCTGGGCATGACATTTTTAAATTGCTTTCTATAAAAAATTTTATGCAAAAAAAAGGATCGCCCTAATGCTCTAGAGTAATCCCCTTTATGCTTTTCTAAGTTTCAAAACCTAATTAATAAAAATCGATCATTAAAAAGACTTTGTTAAACTAAAAACTACAGCATCATCTGCATTGGATAGTGCTTTGTTAATATTCGAATCGACATAATACAGATCAAAAATAAAGTCATGGTAACTGTAGTTTCCACCCACTTTATAATCGTAAAAAGAATCTTTTTGATCTGTAGCCCACAAAACATCATAAGCTACTTTACTAGAGAACTGGTTATAACCGACCTGAGCATAGGCATTCCATTTATCTGCAACAGGATATCGGTAACTGGTTTCATAACGCAGCATTTTTCCTGTTTGGAATGTATATTCTGGGGAATAATAGAATGAAAAATTCAATTCATCATTTTCTTTCAATAAACCTAACCCAGATGCAGCAACTGAATACTCTTCATAATCCGCATCAGGTATGCTTTGATCTGTTCCGGGGTAATTGACATCTAAATATTGAACATTGAGCTTAAATTGATCATTCACGAAATAATCATAGCCCACGTAATAATCTAGCTCTAGGCTACTGCCAATATCGAGTTGAATATTCGATGCAAAAAGTTGGGCATATAACCCTGAATCATGATCAACTCTTAAAAACCCTTGTACTGCTGGCTTACCCTGTGTTTGTGAATAGCCTCGGAAATAATAATCCGTTAGAAAAGCGACGCTCCCGCTTGTAGAGAAACCGTTAAAGAGGCTTGATTCTTCAGTCGTTTCTGCGTGTGTATAAGAAATGGCGAGTATTGCCAATAAAGCATAGACCAGCTTGTTTTTCATCGTGTTGTTTCCCATCAATTCCATGATTTTTATTGTTGCGTTTTTATTGTTATTCTTTTTTTACAAAAACATAGAACCAATTCTTGGCAATCGAAAGGAACCATTCCACTCAACACTCAAGTTTGATTGCACATAGTAATACAAAATAAAACTGACTAAACTTAGTGCAGATGCATATAAATTCTTATTATTTTTTAGGTGATAAAACCATAAATAGTGCTTAATCTGCCCCTATCACTTGATCGTTTTTCACAACTTAAACCCTGCTTCTTGGATAAAATCCATTTTGAGGAATTTGCTCACTCAAACAGTAATTTTCTCGTTATCAGTGATCTCATTCTGTCTACGTAAAAGATATATATTTAATGCTGCATCGAGTTTTCTTATTCATTATGCTTTGAATGATTTATATTAAATACACTTCTGAGATCATTTATAAAATACTGTTCCAGTAAAGATAACTCACGATCTTTATGCCATGCCAATGAAATTGGAATAATAGAAACGTGAGGAAAAGGCGGAAGCTGTTTGAATAAATGATATTGACTGCTTTTTTCAATGATGTTTTTTGGTAATAAACCAATACCAATACCATTTTGAATAAATCGAATGACTTCATCCATATTGTTTGTCGTGACTAATAATCGATTATTTTTTAAAATTATTTCCCTAACTTCATTTAATGGTGATGATGGGTCATTTAATTGTTCGCTCTGAAAAGAGATAAATCCATGACCTTTGATTTGTTCAATACTTTGAACATCTTCTACATAAAGTGAGTGTTTATCACTACAAAATAATGCATATTTTTGATTAATTAAAGTTTGATAATTTAGTTTCGGATGCTGTGACTGATTAATTCCAATCCCAAGTGCTGGGATTTTTTGCAACAATAACTGTTGGATCTCTTTACTTTTTAAAACATCCACTTGAAAATCTACCAATGGGTATTTTTGATGAAAATCATGTAGTAATTGGTCATAACGTGTGGACTCAATACGACTCAGAACCAAAAGTTTAATCGTACCCGATAAGCTATTTTTCTCTGTATTTAACCGTTCTTCATAATCCATTAATTGACTATAAATCATCATACTTGCTTCAAATACAATCTCTCCTGTCGCGGTTAAATAGAATTTCCCCCCCGTTCGAATAATCAATGTTTCGCCAATCTGCTCCTCCAATCTTTTTAAACTTTGACTAATGGCTGACTGGGTTAAAAATAACTTAATTGCGGCTTTGTTCAAACTGCCTTCTTGAACAATCACACGGAAGATACGAAGCAAAGACCAATTACATTTGTCTAGCAATACATTTGGTCTCATACCCATACCTCATCTTCTGCGATTTCATAAACTTCATTCTGATCATATCAAAAATATAAAAACCTAATTTTTTATTTTAGCTTGCACTGGATGCCAATGTTTTCCCAGTACATTGCATAAACCTGTTTCTAGAGAATTTTGAAACCTCATTATTTTTCAAAGAGGCTCTCAAAAGGACGTTGAAGTATTCGTCCACTTTGCAGAAAAACCGTATGAATTAGAAAAACAGGACTATGCAAAATTTGCCCTTTTTTATGTTCATAAACGAGAGCCATTTGGACGTACACACTCAGAGCCAATGTATATTAAACCTGAACAGAACTGGGGCATTACACCTCTCAGTTTTCGAGCTATATTTCTAGACCAAATTACCCGCACCTAAATCCCGCAAAAAAGCAGATGCCAGCAAATAAAATTAAACCTTTTGTTCACCAAATCTCTGACGCCATTTGATCTGAAATAAGCTGCACTACTACTTAATTATTTTGGTTCATATGCTGTTGGTACAAAGCGCACAGTGTGTAGGGACAAAGTCGAATCTAGAAAAAACGACAATACTTACAACCTAAGCAAAGAGATCATGCTTTTAGGAATCTATGCGTGCATGCATCAAAGTTAAATCCACTAAGCGCTGAGCGGGGGGTGAGAGTGAACGGTCTGCCAATTGCACAATAGCACACTCAATATTCATCTCTATCGTAGGGAGTTGGGGTTGAAGGAAAGTTCCAATATTAACGAGTTCACTATTGCTATCTATCCATGATTTCCAAGTAAACAGTATATTGTTGCTATGCAATGTCGTGTCATGCAGTATTTGCAAATTATCACAGGTCAGTCCAATTGGCAGCGCTTGATTCGGCTTCATGCCAAGTATCGAACGTATCCGTGGCGAAAGTGATTTATCAATCGTTACCGCGGACCAAGGATAATCCGGAATTTGCATGGGTGAAGGAGGAGTCTTTTGCTGTAATAACGGGTGTTCAGGCCTACAGTACATTGAACATGGTTCAGATGGTAGCCAAGTGAGTTCGAAGCGTTCATCCTCTTGTAGGTCGCCTGGGTAAGCAATAAAAAACTCAATTCTTTCTTGTTCTAAATGTGTCTGTAAGTTAGGTGTTTGACTCGCTTCTATATGTAGTTTTAAGTGCGGACACTGTTGTTTTAGCTCTATCAGCGCACTACGTAGCGGCCCATCAATAGCAAGTAAGCTAATCCCGAAGTTTAGCTCGCCACGTTCTGCTTGGGATAAGTAATAGATATCATCGGCTAAGTCACGTGCTCTGCCCAGTAAGGTGTGTGCTCTTGCTATTAAATATCGACCCGCTGGGGTTGGACGTACCGATCGCGTGTCTCTATCGAATAAACGTAAATCGAATTCTGTTTCCAGTGCTTGGATACTACGACTAAAAGCAGTTTGTGAAAGATTTGCGCGTTCGGCAGCTCTCGAAAAATTCAGTTCTTCAGCAAGTAATTCTAAGTGTCTTAATTGTTTTAAATTGATTGATGCTCTCAATGCATAAGTTTCCCGTAAATAATGCATTAGACGAGAATGTATGACACTGATAGGTTGTTGTCAACAGTGTGAATAAATCAAGCCAAGACTTTTGAAAAGCAAGACTCTAGTCACGCTGTAGGATTTAAAAAAAATACTTTAGTAAGGAAACGAATGATGAACAAGCATGCCAGCTTTACTCGGATGGATCAGAGTGTTCAAGAGGATTGGGATATTATTGGCGCTGAGTTTAAGCCTTTTAGCAAAGAATTGCCTGACCGTGTCATGGCCCATCTCAAGCTATTAGATGGTGATTATGCGGGCTTCCCTATTGATCGACTGAGCCATTGCTTACAGACTGCGACTTTAGCCTATCGCGATGGTCGTGATGAAGAATATGTGGTTTGCGCATTGTTACATGACATTGGGGATACTTTGGGTTCTTTCAATCACCCTGAAGTTGCAGCAGCAATTCTTAAGCCTTTCATCAGTGAAGCGAATCATTGGATGATTCAAAATCACGGCGTTTTTCAGGGAAATAACTTTTTCCACTATATCGGTATGGATCGAAATATGCGCGATATGTTTGCAGGGCATCAGCATTATGAACGTACACGTGAATTTGTCGATTTATACGACAATCCAGCATTTGACCCGAATGGTGAAATCCTTCCGCTTGAGTTTTTTGAGCCGATGTTATGTAACGTTTTTTCTAAACCCAAAAACACTTTGTATAAAGCCGCGTTAGAGCGTATAGAAGCGGAGCGTACAGAATAAGGGTTAAATGGAGAAAAACATGCAAATCGAATCATTGAAAGGTAAAGTGAGTGAAGTCGAGTGGAATCTGCGGGTGGAACTCGCTGCTATTTACCGACTCGCTGCATTATATGGCTGGACGGACTTAGTATTTACTCATATCAGTGTGCGTTTGCCGACTGCAAAAGGCGAAGCCGAACAGTTCTTACTCAATCCTTATGGCTTGTTATTCGAAGAAATTACAGCTTCTAACTTAATTAAAGTGGATGCTGAATGTAACAAGTTAAGTGACTCCCCATTTCCTGTAACACCCGCTGGCTTCACTATTCATAGTGCTATTCATGCAGTGCGAGAAGATGCACATTGTATTTTGCACACCCACACACGTAGTGGCGTGGGGGTGAGTGCTCAAAAATGCGGTGTTTTACCCATTAGCCAACAGTCCATTTTTATTCTTGATTCGTTGGCCTACCACGATTATGAAGGGGTTGCGATACGTGAAGATGAAAAGCTGCGCTTACAGGCCGACCTAGGCAATGCAGATTATTTGATGCTTCGTAATCATGGCTTACTGGTCGTTGGGCGTAGTGTGGCAGATGCCTTCCTCAAAATGTATACCTTCGAAAATACCTGTCTGATTCA
This sequence comes from Acinetobacter sp. MYb191, assembly GCF_037572605.1. Classification (NCBI taxonomy): domain Bacteria; kingdom Pseudomonadati; phylum Pseudomonadota; class Gammaproteobacteria; order Moraxellales; family Moraxellaceae; genus Acinetobacter; species Acinetobacter sp. MYb191. The sequence goes on from NZ_JBBGZP010000014.1 coordinate 128,668, forward strand.
AATTGATGCTCAAGCAGGCGGTCAATTGATTGAAGTTGATCCAGCAATTCGACAAGGTCTTGGTGAAGTATTTAAGGCTGCAACGAGCGGTATGGGTGCTGAAATTGCTTGGCCAGCATTGTTGCGTAAACTCGATCGATTAGACCCGAGCTACAAAACCTAATTACAAAGCCCAATTTCAATTTAAAACACAAGAGTAAGTGGCATGCATGTCTTGGAGTTTAGAAGCTCCGAGGCATGTGTGTGTCTACAAGGAATGAGCTACCAACCTAATGAGGAACATGGAGTTCCGACTGGTAACACTCAAGGAAATAATAAAATGAATGAAATGGTTACGACTAAGCCATTAAGTGGCTCCCCAGTACCAGAAATCACATCCGCAGAGATTGATGCGGTTGTACGAAAAGCCGCATGGCGGTTGATCCCTATCCTGTTTTTAGCTTATCTCATTAACTTTATCGATCGAATCAATATTTCATTTGCCAAGCTACAGATGAGTCAGGCGCTTGGACTGGATGATGTTGCATACGGCATTGGCGCAGGGATGTTTTTTATTGGTTACTTCTTTTTTGAAGTTCCCAGCAACATGATTCTTGAACGCATTGGCGCTCGACGTTGGGTACCCATCATCATGGTCGCGTGGGGAGGTGCAACATTAAGTTTAGCCTTCATCACGACTCCGCTAGAGTTTTATGTCATTCGCTTTTTTATTGGTTTTGCTGAAGCAGGTTTTTTCCCGGGTGTTGTCCTGTTTATCACTTACTGGTTTCCAGCATCTCATCGTGGGCGGATCATGGCAGTATTTATGGCTGGACTGGCTGTGTCTGGGATCATTGGTGGCCCAATATGTGGGGCAATCATACAGTATATGGATGGTTATGCAGGTCTAGCAGGATGGCAGTGGTTGATGATTACAACAGGATTTCCCTGCGTCATCATCGCCGCTGGTATTTATTTTTTACTCACAGATCGACCAGATCACGCAAACTGGCTAAGTCCGCGAGAGAAACAAGTTCTTCACGTCAGTTTGGGCAATCAAGCTCGTCCTAAAGCCTCAATAAAAGCAGCCTTACGGAACTTTTGGACTTGGAACAGTGCTTGGATCTATTTCTTATTGGTCTGCGGTGGCTATGGTATATCTTTTTGGATGCCAACTTTATTTAGCCAAGCTGGAATAGAATCAAATGCTAAAATCGGATTATTAGTCGCAGTCCCCAATATACTGGGTGTGATTGCCATGCTCCTCATCTGTCGAAACTCAGATCGAACTCAAGAACGTCGCTGGCATTTAGCAGTTTGTTTTTCTTTGATTGCTATAGGTTACTTAGTCATCACTAGTCACTTAGACAGTGTAGTAGGTTTACTGATTGGCTTTAGTATTGCTCACATCGGTATCTTGGCTGGTGCACCATTAATCTGGACGATCCCAACCCGAATGCTCTCACCTGCAGCAGCTGCAGTAGGTATTGGAGTCATCGCATCGATAGGAAACCTTGGAGGATTTTTTGCACCAGTGTTAATTGGCAAATTTAGTCAGTTAACAGGGAGCTTCGCTATTGGTTTTTTGGTGATCGGCGCGTTGCAAGTAATCGCGGCTTTGTGGACCGCTTTAACAGTGCGCATTCCACGTCACTAACTTTTTAGTAGAAGCAGTATAGCCTCGTCGATTAGCAACGAGCAGGCTTGAAGAAGAAATACCTATATAATTTCCTTGGAAAATTTTGTGTAAAAAGAATACATAGGTAATCTCTAATCTCAATTTATTCTATTTTCATCTAAGGGTTCATTCATGAGCCCTTTTTTGTCTCTTTAAAATCTCTTTTTAATACCATCAGTGTCTTTAGAGATATTATATTTTTATACTCATTTCTTTCTGATCTAAACCATCTTGTTTTAGATCCAAAATTAATTTGGATAAGCTTGTGAGTAAAAACACGAGATAAAAAAAAGCCCTCTGTAACTACAGAGGGCTTTTCAAATTTGGCGGAAGCGGTGAGATTCGAACTCACGGAGGGGTATAAGCCCTCGTCGGTTTTCAAGACCGGTGCATTAAACCGCTCTGCCACGCTTCCATGTGCGCCATCATACGGAGCTTTTGTTTTGATGACAAGTAAAAATTACCGTCAAAGCAATCAACTGCATATTGTTTCATCAAAAGTTTATAATTTCGAAGCGATTTCAGCACCTTCACGAATCGCACGCTTCGCATCTAGCTCAGCTGCCAATTTAGCACCACCAATAATGTGATAATTCGCTAGTGTATTTTGCTCAGCACTTGGCATCAGATCCTTTACAGACTCCTGCCCTGCACACACAACGATAGTATCGACACGTAGCAATTGATCTTGTCCTGCCATATCCACCCAAAGCCCTTCATCAGTCACAGCTTTGTACTGAACCCCACGTAACATACGTACTGCATGCTTTTTCAACTGTGCACGGTGTACCCAGCCCGAAGTTTTGCCCAAACCTGCTCCAAGTGCAGAGGTTTTACGCTGTAATAAATAAATCTCACGAACAGGTGGATGAACTTCTGCGGCCTGCGTGCCTCCTTCAGAAACATAATTCGGGTTTGGATCTACGCCCCATTCACGTTGCCAATCTGCAAGTGGTTGTGGCTGAGGTTGATGCTCTGGTTTCAATAAATACTCAGACACATCAAAACCAATCCCTCCAGCACCAATCACTGCAACCTTTCGACCAACAGGTGCACCGCGCAGCACTTCTGCATAAGACAAGACTTGCGGTGAATCACTCCCTTCGATACGTAATGCGCGTGGCACAACACCTGTTGCAATGATAATTTCTTCAAAGCCTTCACGCTCAAGCTGCTCACGATTCACTTTGGTGTTTAAACGTAAGTCGACGCCAGTTTTTTCAATCTGTACTTTGAAATAACGAATGGTCTCATGAAACTCTTCTTTACCAGGTACAACTTTTGCCAAGTTGAACTGTCCACCCACCTCATGACTTGCTTCAAACAGAGTCACTTGGTGTCCACGACTGGCTGCAACCGTCGCGGCTGACATACCTGCGACGCCACCACCCACAACCGCAACTCGTTTCGCTTGTTTCGCTTTCAAATAAACCAACTCAGTTTCAAACGCCGCACGCGGGTTGACTAAACAAGTAGCACGTTGGTTTTTAAAAGTATGATCTAAGCATGCTTGGTTACAAGCGATACATGTATTAATTTCATCGACACGATTGGTTGCTGTTTTATTCACCCAAAAAGCATCAGCCAATAACGGACGCGCCATTTGCACCATATCAGCTTTGCCCGATGCCAAAATCTCTTCTGCCGTGTCTGGCATATTAATGCGGTTTGAAGCAATCACTGGCACAGCTACGTGCTTTTTCACTTCCGCAGTATAGTCAACAAAAGCAGCACGTGGCACCGAAGTCACAATAGTCGGAATCCGCGCTTCATGCCAGCCAATCCCTGTATTCAACAAGGTAATGCCTGCTTTTTCTAGTGCTTGCGCAATGGTAATCACTTCTTGCATGGTATTGCCATCATGCACTAAATCTAGCAATGACAAACGGAAGCAAATAATAAATTTCTCGCCGACTTGTGCACGTATCCCTTTGACAATTTCGACCGCAAAACGCATACGGTTTTCAATCGGCCCACCCCAACGGTCTTCACGTTGATTCACATGACGGCTTAAGAACTGATTCAGTAAATAACCTTCTGAACCCATAATTTCCACACCGTCATAACCTGCCTTTTTCGCAAGACTGGCACAGTTGACATAGTCATCAATAGTATTCAAAATTTGTTTTTCAGACATTTGACGCGGTTTAAAAGGCGAAATCGGCGACTTGATTGGACTGGCAGAAACCACAAAAGGTTGGTAGCCATAACGTCCAGCATGCAAAATTTGCATTAAAATTTTTGCGCCATGCTTATGTACTGCATGTGTCACTAAACGATGCGGAGCAATATCCCCCAGCGTATTCATCGTTCCACCCGCAGGAAGAAGCCAACCTTGACGGTTTGGAGAAATCCCGCCTGTAATGATCAGACCAACACCACCTTTAGCACGCTCACCGAAGTATGCTGCCAATTTTGGATAATTATAAAAACGATCTTCCAAGCCCGTATGCATGGAGCCCATCACCACACGGTTTTTAATGGTGGTAAAACCCAAATGTAAGGGTTTTAAAATATGTGCATAGCTATTGGTTGTCATCATGAATCCTTATCTTTGGCTTTGCAACTTGTTGCATAGTACTTTAGCTGTTTTTTAAAATATTGGGATGACAATTTATAAAAAATTCTTGGCATCTACGGTCAATTCAACTGAGCTCTCAAAAACATATGACAATAAAAAAACCAGTGACGTTGCCCTCACTGGTTTAGTTTTTTAGACCAAAGCCCTTTACTGCCAATGCTTTAACTTACTGGTTTGACCAATACCCACATTAAAACTATTGGTTGGATCAAGCTTTTCATAATGCGTTCGTAGTGCAGGTTTTGCTACATATAAATGTCCGACATTATGCTCGGCTGGGTATTCTGCCCCACGAGCATCCAGTAAATGCCACATTTGGTGTTCCATCGCCAAAGGATCTACGCCTTTTTTCACAATATAGTCCTGATGAAACACATGACATAAAAAGTGACCATAATAGAGTTTATGAACAATCAGATCATCCATCTCTTTGGGTAAGGTTTCCACCCACTCTCGATCATTACGACGCAATGCGATATCCAGAGCCACAATATCTTCAACCTCTGAACGGTGCGTATCCCGATAGCGAATTGCTGCACCTGCAACGGCAAAACGATGTAAAAATGCTTTACGTCCTTCTTCCTCGCTACAGTGGAAAAAATCACCTGAAGTTTTATCTTGGAAATAACGTTTTAAAAAGCTTTCAACTTGCTCGACATCTTGATTTTCAATCCGAATAACCAAATGATGTTCATATAAATCACGGAAAGCATTCATCCGTTTCGGTAAATGATTAGGCAAAAATTTGGTGATCAATTGCAGGACTTTATCTGACAGTCCTTTCATACCAAATTTTTCTAAGTACGCATCGACCTTATCTTTCATTGCAAATGCAGCAGGTACTTTGGCTGTGCCGAGTTTTTCAATGAACATAAAGGTGTCTTTACCGTACTCTGCCCCAATATCATAAGCCACGCGATGGATGTATTCCCCTGCAATCGGCAATCGCGGCAAATCTTTTAGTAAAAAACGGCGGATTTCAGTCAAATCATCATGTGAGTTTGTACCGACGTAAAATACCTGACTTGGAATTTTTTCAAAGGTATCCAAACGTACGGCAAAAACACACACTTTACCTGCCGAACCCGATGCTTCATATAAACGAGACGGATCGGCATTAAAACGTGCAGGTGTATTTTCATCAACTTGTTTAACATCATGTCCATAACGATGGTCCGATGCGCAGCAGCCTGAGTTATTGATAATATCGCCGATTTGATAATTTTTCGTTTCAAGCTTGCTTAGTATTTCTTCAGGTGTTTCTCCGAGATTTACCCCTAGATGATTCACCAACTCTAACTGACCATCATCATTGACACGGGCATACAAAGCTAACTCAGTATAAGCAGGACCACGGCGCACCAAAGCACCGCCAGAGTTATTACAGACGCCACCTAAAACTGAAGCTCCAATACACGATGAACCAATCACCGAGTGTGGCTCCCGATTAAATGGCACCAATTCTTTTTCAAGTCGATCTAGTGTTGCACCAGGTAGACAAATCACTTGCTGACCGTCATTAATAACCTGAATGCCAACCAAACGACGCGTGCTGATCAGTACCACAGGACGGTCATAGTCATCGCCAAAAGGCGTTGAACCACCGGTCAAACCTGTATTGGCTGCTTGCATAATCACAATACAATCTGCATCAACAGCCGCTTGCAGTACTTGCCACTGTTCCAGTAATGAACCTGGTGCAACAACAGCCAGTACTTTCCCTGCACCGTAACGACGACCTTGGCGGTATAAACGTGTGTCTTTATCGTCAGTTAAAACGTGTTGTTTACCAACAATGGTGATGAGTTTTTGAATAGTTTGCGGTGCGTCTAAATTGGGTTGCATTTTATATCCTGCCCATTAATTTTTTGAGCTTTTCAATAAAGCTAGATTATGAAATAACACATTCATTTTTTTAAGCGTATTAATCACGGTATTCGATGTCGTGTAGCGGCATGGATGCCGCCGTTGGGCGGGGTACAGGACGTACCCCTCGCCCAACAAAGGATTTTTGTTACTTTTCATCCTTGAAAAGTAAGGTATCGCCTACGCAATTGAACTTAAATTTTTTAATTCAAAATGAGGCAAAGGATGCTTCTTTATATTCATTCGCTTTTATTAGAGAGTTTTACTCAGCCAACTCTCGTTCTAACTTCACTAAACAGTCAGACGTAATATCAGCGATGGTTTTTGCACCTGTTAAAGTCATTGCCACACGCATTTCTTTATCAATTAAATCAAGCAGATTTGAAACACCCTCACCGCCTGCCGCACCTAAAGCATAAACAAAGGCACGACCGAGCATACACGTGTCCGCACCCAACGCCAGCATACGCACCACGTCTAAACCATTACGAATACCCGAATCCGCGAGGATTTTAATATCACCCTTGACTGCATCTGCAATCGGCGGAAGTGCACGTGCAGAAGATAAAACCCCATCCAGCTGACGACCACCGTGGTTTGAAACCACAATCCCATCTGCACCGAAACGCACTGCATCTTTAGCATCTTCAGGATCCAGAATTCCTTTAATGACCATTGGCCCATCCCAAAACTCACGAATCCACTCAAGGTCTTTCCAAGAAATAGACGGATCGAAGTTAGAACCTAACCAACCAATATAATCTTCTAGACCTGTAGGCTTACCTAAGTATTTGGAAATATTGCCCAAGTCATGCGGACGTCCCATCATGCCGACATTCCACGCCCAGTGTGGGTGGAAACACGACTGCATGTAACGGCGCATTGCTGCATTTGGGCCACTCATACCTGAGTGGGCATCGCGGTAACGCGCGCCCGGAACAGGCATATCCACAGTAAACACCAAGGTTGAACAGCCTGCTGCTTTAGCACGCTCCAAAGCATTTTTCATGAAACCACGGTCACGTAGTACATAGAGCTGGAACCACATTGGACGTTGAATCGCAGGTGCCACTTCTTCAATTGGACATACTGAAACGGTAGACAGTGTAAATGGAATACCCTTTTTATCTGCAGCGACCGCAGCTTGAACTTCGCCGCGGCGTGCATACATGCCTGTTAAACCCACAGGAGATAATGCAACAGGCATCGACAAAGTTTCATCAAAAAGTTTGGTCTCTAAACTTAACTGTGACATGTCGTTCAGTACACGCTGGCGCAAAGCAATTTTTGATAAATCTTCTACATTACGCTTCAGGGTATATTCTGCATACGCACCACCATCGATGTAATGGAATAAAAATGGCGGTAAACGACGTCGTGCCGCTTCACGGTAGTCATTGGCAGAAGAAATAATCATGCTTATATCCTGTTTAATCGACTGGCGCGCTGACGACGAGCTTCTTCCTCATCAATCATTCGCACCTGTTGTACTACAAACTCAATGTGTCCACAGACTGCTTTACGTGCAGCTTCTGGATCACGACGTTCAATTGCATTCATGACTTGAAAGTGCTGATCATGCAATTGATCAAAACGGTGTGCTTCGCTATAGACTTTTCGACGTCCCAAAGCGACGTTGAACTGCAACAAATCGAACAGACCACGCATCATCTGAATCAAAACCAAATTATGAGATGCTTCAGCAATCGCTAAATGAAATTTCGCATCTGCACGAGCCGCCTCGTCATCATTTCCCAAAGCCTGAAAATGGTTAATCTGATCATAATGATGTCGGATGTTCACCAGATCTTCTTGGGTTGCGCGTTGTGCTGCATACCAAGTTGTTCCACCTTCTAAAATAATGCGCGCCTCTTGCACATCAAATCGGTAGGCAGGATCTTCACTCATCAAATTACTAATCGGTTGTACGATTTGATAACTGGACCAAGTTGCTGGTAATTGTTTTAAAAAAGTCCCCGCCCCCACTTTGCTGACCAACATACCCATGCTGGTCAACTGCGAAATGGCCTCTCTTAAAGAAGAGCGAGAGACTTGAAGCTGTTCACACAGTTTTCTTTCAGCAGGCAGACGGTCTCCAACTTGCATATTGCTTTGTTCAATCAATACACGCAGGCTTTGTACAGCTTTATCGGAGACTTTCATCTGCTTTCCTTAACGTTGATACACAATTTGTGTTATGGAATCATCCATGGGAACACATAGGCTTGTAGGGTAATCATAATACCCATCATAATTGTGAACGTTATACTGTGTTTTAAGGTAAAACGGAATAAATCAGACTCTTTACCAACCAGTCCTACCGCCGCACACGCAATTGCAATCGATTGAGGTGAAATCATCTTACCGGTCACACCACCACTGGTATTGGCTGCCACCAGTAAAACTTCTGGCACACCAATTTGCTGAGCTGTGGTGGCTTGAAGCGCTGAAAACAGTGCATTGGCAGAAGTATCTGAACCTGTAAGGAATACACCCAACCAACCCAAGAAAGGTGAGAAGAACGTAAATGCCGAACCTGTATGTGCGAGGGCCAAAGCCAAGGTCGAGGACATACCTGAATAGTTTGCGATAAAAGCAAAAGACAACACCATACCAATTGAATAAATGGGAACTTTCAACTCATTCAGAGTTTCACCAAAAGTTACCACAGCATCTTTCGGTTTCATCTTCAAATAGGCAATGGTAATCAATGCTGCAATAAAAATCGCAGTTCCTGTAGCCGAGATCCAATCAAACTTGTAAATCGCGTCATAATCTTTAATTTCAGCAACCACAGGTGGCATTTTTTGAATCATTTGATGCAAAAATGGTACTTTGATTGAAATCACGAGATCATGCAATGCACCGTCTTTGGCAAATAAATCCTTAAACGGTTTCACACTCCAGATCGTCACCATCACAGTTAAAATCGCGAATGGAGACCATGCTTTTGCAATTTGTCCTACAGTGTATTTTTGCTGTTTTTGTGCAGCCACATCTTCACTCATCGTTGCGTCTTGATCTGCAAAACGGAAAATGTGCTTCGGCTGCCAGTATTTAAACAAAATTGTTAAAGAAATCAGGGATGCAATTGCAGCCGTAATATCAGGTAATTCTGGACCGACAAAGTTAGAAGTTAAGTATTGTGCAATCGCAAAGCTACTTGCACCTACCACAACTGCTGGCCATGTTTCTTTAACACCGCGCCAGCCGTCCATGATTGCCATAATCCAGAACAACACGATTGGCACCATAAATGGTAGCTGACGGCCCACCATTTGGCTGATTTCCATCGTATCGACACCAGAGACTTGTCCAGCAACAATAATTGGAATACCCATTGCACCAAAAGCCACAGGTGCTGTGTTTACAATGAGGCACAGACCTGCTGCATATAACGGTTTAAAGCCTAAACCGACTAATAGTGCAGCGGTAATTGCCACAGGAGCACCAAAGCCTGCCGCACCCTCTAAGAAGGTACCGAAAGCAAAACCTACCAACAGCATTTGTAAACGCTGATCTTCAGTAATTGAGAGAATAGAAGAACGAATGATGTCGAACTGGCCTGTCTTCACTGAAATTTTATACAGGAACACCGCACCAATAATGATCCATGCAATCGGCCATAAACCGTAGAGGAAACCATAAGCCATCGATGCAAATGCCATCAGCACAGGCATCTTATAGGCAAATAAAGAGACAAGAAGTGCAAGTACAACGGTGATCGTACCCGCCACACTGCCTTTTAAACGAAATACCGCGAGCGCCAAAAAGAAGAAGATAATCGGAATCAGTGCTATTAGACTTGAAATCCAAATATTCCCCATCGGGTCATACATTTGCTGCCATTGAAGCATTGTCATCTCCTTGAAATGCTTACTAAGATTTAATTTTGAGCATATTATTGGCACTTTTGCCAATATTGGACAGACCAATATGTGCAACCGTAAAGAGAAACAAACCAATAATGACTTATACTTGGCTTATTTTGATTTAAAATGAAGTAAAACTTCAATTAAAAGTTAATATTGGTATGACCAATATGAGCTACCTTTACAAACTAGATCATATTTCAATCAAATTAATATCATTGTTTTTACTTATATTTTTATGAAAATAATGCCAATTTTAGACTTTAGTCTAATAATATAAAAAATAATCACCCAACTTAAATCCAGCTTAATACTCAAAAAATGGAAAAATCACACAATATTGGTAATACCAATTTAAACCAAACCAACTTCCCCACTTTTCTGATTAATTTACAGCCTAAAAATCTTCTAAAAAGACAAAAAGTGAGCACACAATATAGAAACCGATTTTCTCCAGAAATTTTTCAACAGTATCGATATGCACATGAACTTTAATATTTTTAAAGCCCTATGATTTTTTAGAAAAACCATTTGGAAAAGTGCTACAATCGCGGACATATGTATTCTTTCAGGCCACCCATTCTCGGTGCCTATATTTATATCGTTAGGATTAACAATGACTGATAATGCAACTATCTTGCAGAATGTCCCAGTTGGCAAAAAAGTTGGTATTGCCTTCTCTGGTGGTCTAGATACTTCAGCTGCACTTTTGTGGATGAAACAAAAAGGCGCAGAACCTTATGCTTATACAGCAAACTTAGGTCAGCCTGATGAAGACGACTACGATGCGATTCCAAAAAAAGCGGAAGCGTATGGCGCAGTAAAAGCTCGCTTAGTTGACTGCCGTTTACAGCTTGCACTTGAAGGTATTGCTGCGATTCAATGTGGTGCGTTCCACATTTCAACTGGTGGTGTACCGTATTTCAACACGACGCCATTGGGTCGTGCAGTAACAGGGACTATGCTTGTTACTGCAATGAAAGAAGATGATGTCAACATCTGGGGTGATGGTTCAACATATAAAGGAAACGATATTGAACGTTTCTACCGTTATGGTTTGTTAACTAACCCTGCACTTAAAATCTATAAACCTTGGTTAGACCAAACGTTTATTGATGAATTAGGTGGACGTGCTGAAATGTCGCAATTCTTGATCGACAACGGCTTTGACTATAAAATGTCAAAAGAAAAAGCTTACTCAACTGACTCAAACATGTTGGGTGCGACCCACGAAGCAAAAGATCTTGAATACCTCAATGCAGGGATCAAAATTGTTGACCCAATCATGGGCGTTGCATTCTGGAAAGACGACGTAGAAGTTAAAGCTGAAGAAGTATCGATTACTTTTGAAGAAGGCTTCCCTGTTGCAATCAATGGTCAACGTATCGAAGACCCTGTTGAGTTCATTCTTGAAGCCAACCGTATTGGTGGTCGTCATGGTCTAGGTATGTCTGACCAAATCGAAAACCGTATTATTGAAGCAAAATCTCGCGGTATTTATGAAGCACCAGGTATGGCACTTCTACATATTGCTTATGAGCGCTTGGTTACTGGTATTCATAACGAAGACACGATTGAACAGTATCGTATTAACGGTCTACGTTTAGGCCGTTTACTTTACCAAGGTCGTTGGTTCGACTCTCAAGCATTAATGCTTCGTGAAACTGCACAGCGTTGGGTTGCGAAAGCCATCACTGGTACAGTAACTTTAGAACTTCGTCGTGGTAATGACTACACCATCATGAACACTGAGTCTGAAAACCTCACTTATGAAGCTGAGCGTTTGACGATGGAGAAAGGCGATTCAATGTTTACGCCAATGGACCGTATTGGTCAGTTAACTATGCGTAACTTGGACATTACCGATACTCGTGCGAAACTTGGTATTTATACCAATACTGGTTTGCTTGCAGTCGGTACAGGTTCTGCTGTTCCACAGCTAAAAGACAAAAACAAATAAGTTTGTTGAATGTCAAAAAAACCGCTCATAAGAGCGGTTTTTTTTATTTTAGCGATTCATTCTATACACGTCGATGTGGTTAAAGGCTGATAATAAATCTGATTACGTCCCAATTGCTTGGCACGGTATAAAGCCTGATCTGCAATCCCCAGCAACTCGGCTTTGCTCAAATCAACCTCGCCTTTAAAGACTGTAATCCCTAAACTAATGGTGACAAATGGAGATACTTCAGACATTTGATGCGGAATTTCCAAACGTTCAATCGCTCGGTAAATATTTGAAGCCACCGCATAAGCGCCATGTGCATCAGTTTCAGGTAATAACACCACAAACTCTTCGCCGCCATAACGCGCCACAAAATCCATATGCCGAATCGCATTTTTAATAGATTTTGCAATCGATGAAATCACATCATCGCCCTTTTGGTGACCATAACAGTCGTTATATTTTTTGAAGAAATCAACATCAATAAACAAAATGGATAAAGGTGTTTCATCCTGACGTGATTGCTCATAATAGGTATCCATCATTTCGTCAAAATTACGCCGATTTGATATCTTCGTCAGCTCATCATTCTGACTCAAATGCAGTAACTCTGAGGTATGTATTCGATGTATTTTTTCACTAATCTTGGCACGGCGAATATTTAAAAAAATGATGCGCTCGCGGGCGTAAATCATACGACTGATGATAAACCCCAGTAAACAGCTACCAAACATCACACGCCCCATCACAATCGCATCAAACTTGACCAGCGTTGAAATCAGCACTAAAAATGAAACCCCAGCAGCTACTACGCCTGTGATAAAAACATATCCCGGCTTTACCCCAGTCAGTAAATATCCCAACACATAAATCATGCAAATGATCATCATCGCTTGATGGCGCAAAGCTTCGGTATGTACCGACATGGTCAACCAAGTCGTCGAGACCACAGCCCAAAACACAGCAAACATGGCTGCATAAGCAAAAAAAGGCTTTAGCTTGGTAAAATGTGAAAAAACATAAAGGAACAAAAGACAAACCGCACCATTTAAAAGCCCCAGTAAGCAATGAATAAAATCTTGTTTAAAATGAGACTGTTCAATAATCCAGTAATCCCCCGGAATCGTCAAAATGGCAAAAATAAAATAAGCCAAAACACCAGACCAAAGAAAGTCATTAATATTGCGACGCGCGCGCTCTAAGTTTAATCGCCAAAACTCTTGTTCTAATTTCTGAGGAAAAACCTGACCAATACGACGGTTGTGTCGTGTAATCAGCTCTTCCATTTTTTCTTTATCGTACTGAAGTTTGGCGAGGTTGTATTTATATTCCATACCAGACCAGATTTAATTCTTGTAGTTGCCTAAAAATAACACAAAATTACAAAGATAAATCATAATAATCAGACAAGATGCCTTTATTTGTCATTACCATTTTTGGCGCATATGCATTATCATCTGTTTTATTTCTTTGACAGAAATCGCCTTGAATACGATTACGATTCTCCAGCCAGATGATTGGCACGCTCACCTTCGTGATGGTCTTGCATTACAACGTACGGTTCCCGATTTAGCCCAACAGTTTTCACGCGCTATTTGTATGCCAAATACCGTACCGCCAGTTAAAACGGTTGAGGAAGCGAATGCGTACCGTGAACGCATCATGGCGCATGTACCAGAAGGCAATGCCTTCGACCCACGCATGGTATTGTATTTTACTGACACAACTTCGCCTGAAGAAGTCAAGAAAATTAAAAATTCTGAGTTTGTAAATGCCATTAAACTCTACCCTGCTGGCGCGACCACCAACTCAGATAATGGTGTAAGCGACATTCGTAAAGTCTATGCCGTTATTGAGCAACTTGAAGAACATCAGGTTCCATTACTGCTGCATGGTGAAGTCACACACAATCATGTCGATATTTTCGATCGTGAAAAACGCTTCTTAGACGAAGTTCTTTCTCCGTTGCTAAAACAATTTCCAAAACTGAAATTGGTTTTAGAACACATTACGACCAGCGAAGCGGCCAACTTTGTTTTAGAGCAAGACCGCAATGTGGCTGCAACCATTACTCCACAGCATTTACTGTTTAACCGTAATGACATGTTGGTTGGTGGTATTAAACCGCATTTCTATTGTTTACCCATTTTAAAACGTCAAACGCATCAGCAAACTTTGCTCGAAGTTGCGACCAGTGCCAACCCTAAGTTTTTCTTAGGCACAGACAGTGCACCACACTCTAAAAATGCCAAAGAAAATGCATGTGGATGTGCAGGTTGCTACAGCGCACCAACGGCAATTGAACTTTATGCTCAAGCCTTCGATCAAGTGGGTAAACTTGAACGCCTTGAAGGTTTTGCCAGCCACTTTGGTGCAGATTTCTACGGTCTACCGCGCAATACTTCTACAATTACACTGGTAAAAGAAGACCAAGTCATCCCTGAGAGTTTAGACTATTTGGATGGTGAACAAATTATTCCGCTGTATGCGGGTAAAACCATTCAATGGAGAAAAGTGTGACAAATGAAACATTGCCAATAATTGGTCAGCGTTTCCGTGGTTTTCTACCTGTTGTTGTCGATGTCGAAACAGCAGGTTTTAATGCACAGACCGATGCCTTATTGGAAATTGCTGCAATTCCGATTATTTATAATGAAGAAGGTCAATTTGTACCGGGTCCTGCACATCATGCGCATATCAACCCATTCGAAGGTGCAAATCTAGACCGTCGCTCATTAGACTTTATTGGTATTGATCCCTTTAACCCGATGCGCATGGCTATGGCTGAAGACGAAAAAACAGCATTAAAACGTATTTTTAAAGCCGTCAATGAAGTCCGTCGCCAACAGAACTGTACACATGCGGTCTTGGTCGGTCATAACGCCCACTTTGATTTAGGCTTTGTACAAGCAGCTATTGCACGTACAGGGACTAAAAATCAAAACCCATTTCACAGTTTTTCTGTATTTGACACCGTCACCTTAAGTGCTGTGATGTTTGGTCAAACCGTTCTTGCGAAGTCATGTATTCAAGCAGGGATTGAGTTCGATGGTAGAGAGGCCCACTCGGCTTTATACGACACTCAAAAAACCGCTGAACTGTTCTGTTATATTTTGAACAAACTCGCGCCACACCTACTTGACACTCTGGTGGCGGATCAATAAGATACCGCCATCCTCGCAACGTCCCTATCGTCTAGAGGCCTAGGACATCGCCCTTTCACGGCGGTAACCGGGGTTCGAATCCCCGTAGGGACGCCATCTTATTCTATATCTAGAAAACACCACTTTTCATTTAATCGGTTCTGATTGACCACCGATGTTTCATTTCAATTTTAACCATGCGCTCGCTATGCGATGCTTCGTTTTTTTCAAGGTTGATTGTTGTGCTTAAAAAAATTTTAATCTTTTTATTGATTCTATCGCCTTCTATTTTTTACTTATGGTTTGTCCAACAAGGGACCAATAACATCAAACAAGCCCCTGTTGCAGAAGAAATACAATCAAGTACTGAGAACAACTCTTCTTATCCAACACCCGACCACTAAAAAATAGTCTTTAAGCATTTGTTTTTTAAATTAATAGCCAAAGTTCATCAGAAAATTTCAATTCACGTGATTTTTCATCTTATTAAAAACTAGAATATAACTTTAAGCCCATTGTTTGATTTTCTATGCAATCTGCAACGCCGCCTTCGCAGTCTTCAACTGATTCAACTGATTCAACTGATTCAACTGATTCAACTGATTCAACTGATTCAACGCAAAATACCTCATTAAAACGTGCCATGAGCACACGCCACCTGATCATGTTATCGCTTGGTGGTGCCATTGGTACAGGTCTGTTCATGGGCTCAGGCGAAGTGATCTCTCAGGCAGGCCCTCTTGGTGCTGTGCTGGCTTATATTATTGGCGGGTTGATCGCATATATGGTCATGCTTTGCCTCGGGGAGCTTGCAGTACATTTACCTGTTTCTGGTTCATTTGGTGCCTTTGCAACACGTTATATTGGCCCTGGCACAGGTTATATGGTGTCGTGGATGTATTGGCTCGGCTGGTCGGCAACACTCGGCACCGAATTTACAGCAGCAGCCATTTTGATACAGGAATGGTTCCCACAAACGTCGATCTGGTTATGGACGTTAATCTTTGCCAGTGGTGTACTGATTTCAAACCTCAGTTCAACCCGAGCTTTTGCAGAGTCTGAGTTTTGGCTGTCCATGATCAAAGTCGCAACTGTACTTATTTTCATTCTATTAGGCTTTGCCTGTATCTTCGGTATCATCCCTTTTCAGGGGTATGAGTCTGCACCCTTATTCAACAACTTAACCGCACAAGGCTGGCTACCAAATGGCCTTATTCCTTTGTTTACCACCTTATTAATTGTGAATTTCGCTTTTAATGGCACAGAAATGATTGGCATTGCCGCAGGTGAAACTGAAAACCCAGAAAAAAATGTACCCAAAGCTATTCATGCCGCGGTTTGGCGCCTGATTATTTTCTTTGTTGGCACTATCATTGTCATTAGTTCCCTGCTCAGCTATAGCAACACGGGTTTGCAAGTGGGCGGGCATGGTGGCTTAAGCAGCAGTCCGTTTGTGACTGTATTCACTCAAATGGGTATTCCCTATGCTGAAGATTTTATCCGTTTTGTGATTATCACGGCATTATTATCAACCGCGAACTCAGGCCTATATGCTGCATCACGCATGATGTGGGCCCTGTCCTCACAAAACCAACTCCCCAAGCTTTTTGCCAAAGTAAGTAAATCTGGGGTGCCTTATATTGCCATTTGGGTCACCATGATTGGTGGCTTGCCGGGTTTGCTCTCTGAGCAGTTTGGTGCAGATGTCATTTTTAAGAACTTAATGGGTGTCGCAGCATTTACCATGGTGATTGTCTGGATGAGTATTTGCTGGAGTCAATTTAACTTCCGCCGCCAATGGTTAAAGCAAGGGCGGGCTTTATCGGAGCTGAAATTCCGTACCCCTTGGTATCCGTTCGTTCCGATCCTAGGCTTTATCTGCTGTACAGCAACAGGCTTAAGTATGGCGGCTGACCCTGAAATGCTTTCAGGTTTTATTGGCTGCTTGCTCTTTATGGCGGCTTGCTATGCCAGTTACTATTGGCTCTATCATAATAAAAACTAAGTACCTTCAGCAAAGTGAGCTCAAGCTTATTTTTTGGGCTCACTTTTGCAACAATAAAAAATTTATTCAATTTAATTACTTGTTTTGCCTAATGTTTGAACTTTCAACCATCACAGAGCAAAAACCCTTTTGACAAATAGGCCTTTAATCCTTAATATACGCATCACCTCGCAACGTCCCTATCGTCTAGAGGCCTAGGACATCGCCCTTTCACGGCGGTAACCGGGGTTCGAATCCCCGTAGGGACGCCATCTCTTGATCTTATCCGATCAACACTTATTCATAATTACTATTATTTCATTGCAGATTTGCAGTTTTTCACTACAATAGCCCGCTTCATTCCTGAACTTATTAACGCTTATGCACTCATCTCCGAATGATGCTTCGCATCAGGGCAATTCTGCGCCTTTAAAACGCGCTATGAGTACTCGACATCTGGTTATGATTTCGCTTGGTGGCGCAATCGGGACTGGCCTATTTTTAGGATCGGGTGAAGTCATTGCACAAACGGGGCCTGTAGGTGCCATTATTTCTTATTTCCTCGGCGGGATCATTGCATATATGGTCATGCTGTGTTTAGGGGAACTTGCTGTTCATATGCCTGAGTCTGGTTCATTTGGTGCTTATGCCAAACGCTACATCGGACCAGGCTCAGGTTATACCATCACATGGCTGTACTGGCTAACGTGGTCCGTCACTCTAGGAACCGAGTTTACAGCTGCTGCACTTCTCATGCAGGAGTGGTTTCCAGATAGTTCAATGTGGATGTGGACTCTAATTTTTGGTGCATTTGTATTTAGTTTAAATATGATCTCGACCAAATGGTTCGCTGAATCTGAGTTTTGGTTAGCTTTAGTCAAAGTTATCACCGTTGTTATTTTTATTCTATTGGGTCTACTCGCTATTTTTGGCGTGATTGGCTACAGAGGCTATGAAGCTGCGCCTTTATTTAGCAACTTAACGGCTCAGGGTTGGTTCCCAGAAGGCTTGTTCCCTATCTTTACCACCATGTTGATCGTGAACTTTGCATTTTCTGGTACAGAGCTGATTGGTGTTGCTGCGGGTGAAACCAAAGATCCTGCTAAGAATGTACCCAAAGCCATCAATACTGCGATTTTCCGCTTATTGATTTTCTTTGTGGGTACCATCTTGGTCGTGACTTCACTCCTCCCGCATCAAGAAGCAGGTTTAGCAGCTGAAGGCGTGAGTAGCAGTCCATTTGTAACCGTATTCCAGCACATTGGCATTCCTTATGCTGAAGATATCATTCGTTTTGTGATTATCACTGCGTTGCTATCTGCTGCGAACTCAGGACTATTTGCCGCTTCGCGTATGATGTGGTCGTTGTCTTACCAAAAACAGTTGCCAGCAGTCTTCTCAAAAATCAATGCACGTGGTGTCCCTTACGTGGCAGTCATCGTGACCATGATTGGGGGTATGCCGGGTTTACTGTCTGAACAGTTTGCACCTGAAGCCATTTTTACAAACCTTTTAGGTATTGCAGCGTTTACCATGGTCGTCGTTTGGATGAGTATTTGCTTAAGCCAATTTAACTTCCGTCGCCAATGGTATAAACAAGGACGTAAAAAAGAAGAATTAGGTTTTGCAGCGCCACTGTTTCCTATTGTGCCAATCCTTGGCTTTATCTTCTGCTTTATCACCTGCGTCAGCATGGTGTTTGATCCAAGTATGCGTATTAGCTTCTTTGGTTGTTTATTGTTTATTGCAGTATGTTATGCAAGTTATTACACCTTTTATCACAAGAAAACTTAATCCGTATTGTTAAAAAGAGCGACTTCGGTCGCTCTTTTTTTTATACTGTTTTGATCAAGTACATCATCGGTGCATACACGATGAATATTGTATGGATTCATGGGATGAATCAGCAGCACAAGACTGCACGTACTCTGCTTCAACATTGGCTTGTGATCTTACAACAGGTACTGAGCGAACTTGGCCGCGCAGATGACCTTCCCTATCTTCAGCGGCACAGTCGGCTGGCCTTTTATGGAGATCTTCTAACACGTCAGCATTTAGAAAACACCCTCAACGCCAGCACCCTTATGCCACAACATTGGTCTCCTTTTTCCTTTTTGCATCCTATTCACCTGACGCACACCGCTGCACCCAATATCGAACATCAAGCTGAAATTTCTAAAAACCCTCAGCTCACCATTTCAGATGAACTCTCATTCAATAATAAAATTAAATACATCAGCCTCCTCGGCAAAGATCTGGCCTTACGTGACTTAGCCAGTTTAATCAACCACTTCCCAGAGCTGCATAGTAGCTTTATTCATCGTTTTTTGATGGAAGCGTATCTATATTTATCCAATCCACACTTCATCCACACCGTGCATACGCGTCTGCATGAGCACTTACACGGTACAAAACCCAATATTGTGATTGCCCACTCTCTAGGCAGCGTGATTGCCTATAATTATTTAATTCAACACCCTGAACTTAAGATTCAAACACTGATTACCCTCGGTTCACCACTTGCCTTTCGCGTTATCCAGTGCCATTTACAGCAACCTATTCAACGGCCTGCAGCTTTATATGGCAATTGGATCAATTTTTATTCAGATGCTGATTTTCTGAGTGCTTTCCCACTGAATCAAAAACCATTTGCTTTTACTCCTGCCATTATCAACAAGCAAATCACCACCGATCTTGCTCATCCTCATCTGATCGAAGGCTATTTACACCATCCCGAGTTCATCAACAACTTACTAAGTTTGCTTAAAAAATCGGCTTAAATCATATGATTTTTAATCATTTTATCTAGATTGTTTTAAATTTATGCACTCAACACTTAAAACTGGAATTATTTAGAGAAAAGCGTTTGACACCCCTCTATTTTCGCCCTAATATACGCCCACCTCTGAAACGTCCCTATCGTCTAGAGGCCTAGGACATCGCCCTTTCACGGCGGTAACCGGGGTTCGAATCCCCGTAGGGACGCCAATTTCAGAAGTAAAGTTTTATTAAGTCCCTATCGTCTAGAGGCCTAGGACATCGCCCTTTCACGGCGGTAACCGGGGTTCGAATCCCCGTAGGGACGCCATTACTTAAGATCAAAAGTAATCGGTTTTAAAACATCACTTCTGTACTGTCCCTATCGTCTAGAGGCCTAGGACATCGCCCTTTCACGGCGGTAACCGGGGTTCGAATCCCCGTAGGGACGCCATATTCGAGATTGATTTTTTATAGAGTCATCTCATAAAAAAGCCCAAGCATTATGACTTGGGCTTTTTTATTCCCTGTTCATTTACGATCAACTTCAACCAAAGCGGTCGAGGAAAAAATAGTCTGTGGTGCAATCACAGTTTCATTCAAGGGAATGTTTTGCCCATATCTCTGTTGCATGAGTTGCTTGACTTCAGACGAACTTAAATCAAATTGCTTCAGTTTGGATAACGGAGCCAACTCAATACCTAAAGCATCATGATAGGCCTTCCAGACTATTTCTGAGCAATATAAAGCACGATTGTCCCACTCAAAATAAAGATCATAAGGCTGGCCTAAGTATTGTTCTGCGTTCTTGATTAGCGTCTGCTTTTGCTGAACAGTCAAATTCGTTTTAAGGCGCTTCACCACATAATGCCGCTCAACCCCGCGATCAATCCACTGCTGAAGTGCCGTATATTTCACAGGCTGAACTGCCTCTAAAACCCATGCTTTTCCATTTTTATGAACAATTAAACCCATATGGCTATAACGAGACTTGGTCGCTTTTTGTATCCCTAAACTTTGTTGAGACTTCGAGACGTGAAAAATAATATAACCTGTTTGATAGGACATATTAGCCCATAGCTGTTGAGGACTTACCAACAGTGAAACAGCACTTAAAATCACAACATTTCTATTTTTCATCCTAGATTTCCTTTATTCTTCTTTTTATAGATACGATCAATCACTTAAAACTAAAAATATTTATGATCTTACATCATCTTCAAAACTCACGTTCACAGCGTATTCTTTGGCTACTTGAGGAACTTGAGCTGTCTTATGAACTCAAGCCGTATGATGCAACTCAAGCTAGACAAATGAATCTGAAATTTCCAACGCTCGACATTTCACATGATACTCAGACGATACGACTTACGGAAAGCAGCGCAATCGTAGAATATTTATGCCAACTACAGCAGAAGTTAATTATTCCCCATGACCATACACAGTATTGGAACTTCTGTTTTTATAGCCATTATAGCGATGCCAGTCTCATGCCCAATTTGGCATTGAAACAAGTTTTCCAACACATTAAGCAACAAACACCTTTGGTTGTACGCTTTGTGAGTTTGGCCTTTCAAAGCGCCTTCAATCACGCTTATTTAAACCCTGAGCTACATCGACAACTGAAAGAAATTGATATTCACTTAAGCACGCATTCATACTTTGCAGGCGATGTGTTTAGTTATGCAGATATCTTGATGTGGTTTCCACTCTATGCGGCCAGTTATGCCACACCACAGTTTACTCAATATCAGGCCATTCAATACTATTTCACCCAAATACAAAGCAGACCTGCCTTCAATGCTGCAATGGCACGTGGGCAATGGTCTGCTTCCTATTTTGAACACTATTGGTCTATCACGCAGTAATGCTATGCTTAAGCTGACTTTCTAGAGTTGACTTGCCCTTTAATCACCGCCTTTACATTGCCTTTTAAATAATTAAAAAACACTTTGAGCGGTGACAGTTTCGGATTTGGTTGTTTACCTTCTGCGATATCCTTAAATTGTGCGGCATACCAGATCACTTCCATAATCGCCATTTTATCGATCATTGAAATGCCTGTTTTAATCTTATCGACTGCATAACGCACATCGTTTCCTGCAATTAAACGATCTGTAATATCTGGTTCTACCGCAAATGGACGTGCCATCCCAATAAAATCACATGCGCCACTTTCTAAGGCTGCGTTCATCCCCGCAGCAGTACGAAAACCGCCTGTCACCATCAACTTACACTGGACTTGTTTACGAATTTTCTCAGCAAAATCTAAAAAGTAAGCCTCACGTGCAATGGTCGATGCCTTACGTTTTTCTTGCTTCACCCCAGCCATCGCAGGTGCTTCATAACTACCACCTGAAATCTCAATCAAATCAATCCCAGCAGCATCAATGGCTTTAAATGTAGCGATTACATCCTCTTCAGTAATCCCGCCACGCTGGAAGTCTGCCGAGTTGAGTTTGACCGAAATAATAAACTGCTCTGACGTTGCCGCACGTACCGCTTTATAAATTTCCAATAAAAAACGCATGCGGTTTTCAGCAGAACCACCCCATTGATCTTGGCGTTTATTGGTCAAAGGTGATAAAAACTGACTGATGAGATAGCCATGCGCACCATGTAATTGCACGCCTTCAAAGCCCGCTTTTTCACAGATGGCGGCTGAAGTTGCAAAACGTTGGATAATATCTAGGATTTCATCTTCACGAAGCGCTCGCGGCGTTCCAAAGCTCATTGCTAAAGCGGGACTAAACGGTACTGCTGAAGGTGCAACCGTTTCCTTATTTAAACCCTTAGGACACTGACGCCCTGGATGTGACAACTGTACCAACTGCACCATGCCATGTTTTTTACCAATCGCAGCCCATTGTTTTAGTGGTTCTAAGTCACGTTCGGTTTCAATCACCACCACGCCTGGTTCATTTTTAGCTCGGAAGTCCACCATCACATTGCCTGTAATGGCACAGCCTAGGCCTCCTTTTGCCCAAGCCTCATACAAGCCTAAGTGCAAATGATTCGGCTGGCCTGCATGATTAGCCAGTGCTTCACTCATCGCCCCTTTAATCATCTTATTTTTAAAATGGACCTGCCCAATGTCGATTGCGCTTGCAAGCTGGTTCATGAAAATTCATCCTTTAATATTTTTTAGTGTTTTTACTCTATGTGTTTTTTGGCCACAGTCAAGAGAATTTGACAATTCATTTTGTCAAAATTTCCAGCCTTTTATTTAGAAAACTGATTTTACTGATACTGACTGGCTTGAATCAGTTGACGTGTGTAGTCAGACTGCGGTTGCTCAAAAAGCTGTTCAGTGGCTTGCAACTCCACTACTTTGGCATGTCGCAAGACCAAAATCTGTTGGCAGAGTGCCCGCACCACTTGTAAGTCATGACTAATAAACAAATAACTCATGCCCTGCTCGTGTTGTAGACGGCGTAATAACGCCACAATTGAACGCTGCGTACTTCGGTCTAAGGCCGAAGTTGGTTCATCTAAAATCAACAGTTTAGGTTGAAGCACCAAGGCTCTCGCCAAAGCCACACGCTGCCTCTGCCCACCAGATAGCTCATGTGGATAATAGTTTTTAAATGTGACAGGTAACTCCATCTGAGTTAAGACATTCTCAACACGCTGTGTCCTCTCAAATGAAGACAAAGGCTTTAAAGTCAAACCTTCTGCAATAATTTGCTCAACACTCATGCGTGGGTTCAAACTTGCGAACGGATCTTGAAACACGATTTGAAAATCACCGCGAAGCGGACGTAATGCCTTTTGCGAGAGTTGGTTTAAATCATGTTCTCCAAACTGGATCTTTCCTCGACTTTCAATCAGCCTTGCTACGGCCAGTGCCAAAGAACTTTTGCCTGCACCACTTTCCCCCACCACTCCCAATGAATGCCCTTGAGCCAAGCTCAAGTCCAAAGCTTCAACCGCAGCAAGATACTGTGTCGTGCGATTAAACCAGCCTTTTTTAATCGGAAATTTAACCTCAAGTTGTTTTAAGCGGAGCAAAGGTGCTGCATCTTGTACATTAATGGCTTGACCAAAAGAATGATTGAGTAAGTTTTGAGTATAAGTAGACTGCGACTGCTCAAAAATCTGCGCAACCGCCCCTTGTTCTACGACCTTACCTTGATGGATGACCACGGCATCATCAGCATAGTGTTTCACCAAGTTGAGGTCATGGCTAATCAAAATCATGGCCATGTTATGGCGCTGTTGTAAAGACTTCAGCAAGTCTAAAATTTGAACTTGCAGCATGACATCTAGTGCCGTGGTGGGCTCATCAGCAATCAAAATATCAGGCTCTTGCACCAGTGCCATAGCAATCATGACCCGCTGGCGTTGGCCACCAGACAGCTCATAAGGAAAACGCTGCAACATACTTTCAGGATTTGGAATGCCCACATCCTCTAGCAAGGCAATCACTCGTTGCCGCGCTTGCTTTTTAGACCAGCCCTGTAACCATAAAGTCTCGGCAATGATTTTTTCTACTCGATGCAAAGAATTCAAGGCAGTCATCGGCTCTTGAAAAACCATTGCAATTTTTTGCCCACGAATCTGCCTAAATTGATCATCGCTCAGCTCGAGTAGCTCTTTTCCGTCTAACAGTAATGACCCGTACACTTGCAATGCTTTCGGCAATAACCCCATCAAGGCTAAAGCACTGATCGATTTTCCTGAACCGCTCTCTCCAACCAGTGCTAAAGTCTGCCCAGCATGTAGTTCAAAACTGAGCTGATCGACCAATACCCGTTCTGAACTGTGAATGCTCAGTGCATTCACTTTAAGTATGGAGGCTGGACTATTAGCGTCTAGGGTCAAATGCATCGCGCAAAGCCTCCCCGATATACATCAACAACGCAAGCACAATGGCCAAGCTGAAAAAGCCAGACAGTGCCAACCATGGTGCATTTAAATTATTCTTGCCTTGTAACAAAAGCTCGCCCAATGATGCCGCATCAGGCGGTAGGCCATAACCCAAGAAATCCAATGCGGTTAACGCAGTAATATTGGCAGTTAAAATAAAAGGCAGTTGTGACAGGCTAGAGCTGATTGCATTGGGTAAAATATGCCGAAAGATAATAGCTCGGTTGGTGACACCTAAACTTCGCGCGGCACGGACATAGTCTAGCTGACGGGCCCTTAAAAACTCAGCACGTACCAGTGGAACTAAAATTGTCCAACTGAATAACAGCATGATTAAAAACAGCCAGTAAATATTTGGGCTAAACATACTGACTAAAATCATCACCATGAAAAGCATGGGTAACCCGCCCCACACTTCTAAAATACGCTGCCCGATTAAATCGATCCAACCACCGTAATAACCTTGTATTGCTCCAATCACTATGCCCAGTACAGCTGAACTGAAAGTCAAAATAAAACCGAACAGCAATGAGACACGTAAACCATACAACACGCGCGCTAAGACATCACGACCTTGGTCATCTGTCCCGAGCCAATTTTGCATCGTAGGTGGTGAGGGTACTGGAACCGCCAAATCTACATTGGGAGTTTGATATGAATATTGAATTAACGGCCAAACAGCCCAACCTTTTGCTTGAATCAGCTGCTGTACCACTGGATCTTTATATTCAGTTTCAGTTTCGAAAACACCGCCAAAAGTCGTTTCTGGATAGTGTTTCAATACAGGGAAATACAAAGCATTATCATACTTAAGCAACAGCGGCTTATCATTCGCGATCAATTCTGCAGCTAAAGACAGTACAAAAACACAAAGAAATAAAATACAACAACTGAGACCAAGCTTATTTTGCTTAAATCGCTTGAAACCTGCCTGTAAAATAGGTGACATCAGCCTCTCCCTTGCGAATCAAAATGAATTCGCGGATCAATCAGCTGATACAACACATCGCCAATCAGACGTAGCAGCAAGCCCAACAAAGTAAAAATAAACAATGTGCCAAAAATCACAGGATAGTCACGCTGCACAATGGCTTCAAATCCTAATAAACCTAAACCATCCAGATTAAATATAATCTCAATAAATAAATTGCCCACAAAGAAGTAAGCGATTAAAGCTTCTGGTAAACCTGCCACCACAATCAGTATCGCATTGCGAAACACATGACCATACAACACTTGAGACTCGGTCAGGCCTTTGGAACGTGCCGTCAGCACATAAGGCTTGCCTAGCTCTTCCATAAACGAGTACTTAGTGAGATAAGTCACCGTGGCAAAGCCACCAATCACCATCGCTAAAAGCGGTAAAGCCATATGCCAAAAATAATCTTTAATTTTGCCCCATAGTGACAAGTCTGCAAAATTTTCCGAGACCAAACCTTGCAAGGGGAACCATTGGAAATAAGAACCGCCTGCAAAAAAGACAATCAGGAGAATTGCAAAAATAAACGCAGGAACTGCATAAGCCACTGCCAACAGGAGCGATGTAGACTGATCAAACACCGTGCCGTGCAATCGTGCTTTTTTAATGCCCAAAGGAATGGAAATCAGATAAATCAGTAAAGCACTCCACAGCCCCAAGGACACGGATACAGGTAATTTATCCTTAATCAATGCTGTAACAGGTTGGTCTTTAAAAAAGCTTGTACCGAAGTCCAGTTGCGCATAATTTTTTACCATTTCAAAAAAGCGTATATGCATAGGCTGATCAAAACCATAATGTGCTTTGATCTTTGCGAGCATTTCATCACTGAGTCCTTGCGCGCCTTGATAGACATTTGAGCCTCCACCTGCACCGCCCAAATTACCCAAAGTTTGCATAGCTTCCGCTTGTTGAATGGCTTGCTCAACAGGCCCACCAGGTGCAATTTGGATCACAGCAAAATTGATCAGCAAAATCAGAAATAAGGTCGGAACGATCAGCAACAGCCTTTTGAATATATACATACGCATCTCCCCCCCTATACCAGCTTATGGCTTGGCTGCCTGACCTAAATACTGACTCACCTTTTTTGCCTGTTTGGCATCACTCCACCAATAATCCAAACCGACATGCAACTGTGGACTCCGTGCCGGTTTTTGATACATGTTCCAATAGGCATACCATTGATCCGCTTTACCATAGGTCGGAATTTGATAATAACCCGCACGCAGTAATCGATCTAAAATACGCGTTTGCACGACCACTTGCTTACGATCAGGCACTTGAATCAACTGTTGAATCATCTGATCAATCACCGGATTTTGAATACCCGAATAATTATAATTTCCCACCTGATGGGCTGAAGCACTGCCCCACAGTTGCACCTGTTCTTTGCCCGGTGTCAAAGACTGTGGCATCGTTTGTAGGGTCATATCAAAATCTTGAGTCCGCATACGCTCATAGTACTGCGGTGTATCAACCTGTCGAATGTTCAGCTGTATTCCTAGGCGCTTTAGATGGCGAACAAAAGGCGTAATTTCACGTACAGCATCACTCGGCTGAATCAGAAACTCAAACTGAATCGGCTTATTTTTCCGATCTAACAGTTGACCTTTTGCATTATATGTATAGCCATTTTTTAATAAAATCTGTCGTGCGATGAGTAAATTATTTCGATTATAGCCCGATCCTTCTGAAGCTGAATAACGCCAGTTCTTTAAAACACCATCTCGCTGTACGGGATGCAATTTCGCCAAATAAGGCTTCAATATTTTGATTTCAGCAGCCGAAGGCAGACCCTTCGCCTCTAGTTCACTGTTAGAAAAATAGCTTTGCAGACGTTGATATTGCCCATAGAACATTGCTTTATTTTGCCATTCGAAATCGTAGGCATAGGTTAAAGCTTGGCGAAAATAAATATCTTGAAAAGGCTGACGACGGGTATTAAACACAAAACTTTGCGTTGGAATCGGATTGAAATGCTTAAAGCGATATTTTTTAACGAGACCTTGTTTCGCTGCGGGAAAGTTATAGGCAGTCACCCATTGTCGTGCGGACTCTTCCTCATGCAAGGTATATAAACCCGCCTTAAACGCAGTAAAAGCAATATCTTTGCTGCGATAGTACACATAACCCACGCGGTTAAAATTATAACGCCCTTGGTTGACCTTTAAATCTCTGGCCCAATAGTTTGGATTACGCTTATAAATAACCCGCTGCCCTGCATTGATTTTCTCTAAGAGATAAGGGCCTGATCCTAAAATCGGTTTGATCGAAGTTTTACTAAAATCTTTGCCTTGCCAGTCTTTTTTGGAATAAATTGGCATTCTGGCTACAATCAAAGGCATTTCCACATTATTTCGGGTTTTAAATTGCATTTTGACCCTGTATTTGGACAACACTTCTGTCTTGGCTAAATCCGACAAATACATCTGTAAGCCAAAATTGGATTTGCTTTGAAAGATATCAAAACTGAACTTTACATCGGCTGCGGTAACAGGACTGCCATCACTAAACCGTGCTTTTGGGTTTAAATGAAAAATGATCGCGTTAAAGTTTTTCGGGTCATAGCTGACCTTTTCTGCCAGCAATGGATACATCACCGCAGGCTCATCTAAAGAACTACTCATGAGCGAGTCAAATAAATAATTGGTTCCCTCAACTGCAGTACCACGACCATTCATACTGTTTAAGTTATCAAAACTCCCAATGACTGCACGTGTTAATTCGCCACCCTTCGGTGCCTGCACATTAGCATAAGGCAGATGATCCGACTGGCTGTATTTCGGCGTACCATAAGGTGCAATAAAAGGCATGGTCTGCAGTGCAGACCATGCCTTTAAAGGAATCGTTACAAGGCTGAACAGCAAGAGTTTTGTTCTAACCGTCATCGGGGCTTTCTCTGAAATTGCATTTCAACTCAATATTAGTTCGGCACCTTAATTACATCCCCAATGCGCAACTGCGTATTCGGTTTAATGTCATTGAGCTCAGCCAATTGCGAAGTGTCCATACCATAACGACTTGCCAGTCCAATTAAGGTATCACCACGTTTCACCGTGTACTGCGAAATCAGTTTTGGGATTTGAATGGTCTGCCCAACTTGTAAGCCCGCACGCGGACTCAGATTATTTAAACTAGCAAGCTCTGACACGGATATCCCCGCACGGCTTGCAATTGAATTTAACGACTCGCCTGACTTCACTTTATAGGCTTCAGTTGCACGGCTAGAAGTTGCTTGTGGTTTTGCTGCCACTGTTTCTGTTTTGATTGGAGCTGAATCAACATCACCTTCAATTTTCAAACGCTGACCAACACGAACATTCGCCGTACGGCTTAGGTTGTTTAATTCAGCCAAATAGTTCAGTTGCAAGTGATATTTACGCGCAATGCTATTTAGGGTTTCACCCGATTTCACCACGTGAATATCGGTTGAGTTATTACTTGCAGTGGTTTGTTTTTCGACTGTTTTAGGCGTTTCAACAGTAGGCACTTCACCGGTTAATTTGAGTTTTTGACCTGCACGTAAGCCCGCTGTACGACTCATGTTGTTGAGGTCAGCAATATAATCCATACCCAAATTATATTTCGAAGCAATCGCAGTTAATGAGTCCCCCGACTGAACGGTGTAAGTATCTGGCACGGTTGAACCTGCCGGGATCTTAATACTTTGACCCACTTGCAAGCCGCTATTGCTTGAAAGATTGTTAAGATCAGCCAGCTCTGACAAGCTCATCTTCGACTGTGATGCAATGCTATACAATGTATCACCACGTTGTACTTTATAGCTTTCAACTTTGAATTGTGGCTCGGCTTTAACTGGAGATGCTTTGGCACTACTTGTCGTTAAGCTTTTGACCTCATTGAGTGGCACATTAATTTTTTGTCCAACCAACAGGTTGCTGCCCGCATTTAAACCCGGTGTTAAATCTGCCAATTCTTGATTTGACAGCGCATAACGGTCTGCAATCAGTTTCAGATATTCGCCACGTTTCACCGTATACGACTGAGTTGCTACTTTAGTTTGGCTCGTAGCTTTCTCATCGTTAGTTTTTGCTCGCGATTGTGCTGTTTCTTTTAAAGAAAGCTTTTGCCCCACACGTACACCACTCGTCACGCTTAAACCGTTATAGTCAGCCAACTGTTTTAAGCTTAAACCAAACTCATCCGCGATACCGGTTAAGGTATCATTGGCACGAACGGTATAACTCTCGGGTTTAGTCTCAGCTTTCACGGTAGAACGCACTTCAACTTTTTCAGCTTGTGGTTTTGCATCATATAAATAAATCGATGTACCGACATAAAGTGTGGCATTGGCATCCATTTGGTTCCACTTCGCCACATCACGCCAGTTCACCCCATTTTTGGCAGCAATCAGCGCCAAAGTATCACCCGGTTGTACGGTATAAGTTGAACGTTTACCTTTTGGCGGCACAATTACAATTTCAGAGTCAGTCTTAACAAAATTTTTGCCTTGATTACGCTTCACTTCATCTGAATCTAAACGAGTATTGTCAGCCACAGATTTTGGATAAGCAAAACCTTTGGTTAACTCTTTACCTTGCAGCTCTGCCACAGACTGACTGGTTTGAATTGCGGTGAGCTTAATTTTACCATCTAAAGGATCCACAATTTCTGTGCCTTGAGGGGCCAAAGCTTGAATTTCAGCTACCACTTCAGCTTGCTCTGCTTTCGTCGCAACTGGTTTCAGAACTTCATCGACAGTTTTGCTTTGACCTTCGGCTTGAATGGCCGCGGTTAACTGCTCACGTTCTGCCGCTGAAATTGGTGGTTCAACGGAAACGGGTTTCACTGGGGTCGCTGGCGTAACCGCAACTGGAATACGCGGCGCACTTGGAATATCGCTATTAGCAGCAAAAGCAGCCAGTGCATTAGACCCTTTAGGCGTTGAACCACGGGTAGGCGTCGCAATAGCAGTACTGCTTGACGACGTCACTGTAGACGAAGTGGCAGGCTTTCCTGTTGTGGTTTTTGTTGTTGTCGTCGCTAAAACAGGTGGTGTAGTTTTCGATGGTGTGATAGCTTTGGTGTTTAAGGTCGGCGATTCAATTTTGCTTGGTTGAATCGTTTGGTTATTTTCAGGCAGTTTGGTATTTGCAGATGCCCACAAGCCGCCTGAACCACCCTGTAATTTTTTCAAACGTACATCCACTGAAGGACTCAAATCCGCAGGAATTAAAATCCGCATTGGACTTGCACCATCAATCCATTCACCGCGGTGTCCCGGGTTTAACTGATACAGCTCGGCACGACTTAAACCTGTAATCGACGCAACTTCATTTAGACTCACCGCGCCCACAGTAACTTCTCTAAAGTGTGGACGGTTGGCAATCGGCGGTAAATTGATGTTATAGGCATTTGGATTTTTAATGATCTGCGCAACCGCCAAGAACCGTGGCACATAGTTCATGGTTTCTTCTGGCAGTTTTAACGACCAATAATCCGTTGGTAAGCCCGCTGCTTTATTACGGTTAATTGCTTGTTGAATACGGCCCGGACCTGCATTATAAGCTGCTAGCGCAAGTTCCCACGAACCAAACTGGTTATATAAACTGCCCAAAAACTCATACGCAGCACGCGTTGACTCCACCACATCACGGCGTCCGTCGTATTGGCTACTTTGTTTTAAGCCATAAATACGTCCCGTACTTGGAATAAACTGCCATAAGCCCGCAGCCGCAGCACTACTGGTTGCAGCAGGGTCATACGAACTTTCAATCACAGGCAGTAGAGCCAGCTCTGTTGGTAATCCGCGACGCTCGGCTTCTTTAACGGTGTGATACAAATAACGTGAAGCACGTGCACTTAAACGATCCAAATACGGTTGGCGTGAAATGAACCATCCGCGCTGTGCATCAATACGCGGATTCCAATGATCGCTGTTCATTTTAAAGCCCACGGTCATACGCTTCCAAACATCACCGTGCTTTAACACCAACAGTCGATCCCCTTCCACCGCACGCATGTCGGTTGCAGAAAGTAAATCTTCTAATGAGTCTAGGCTATTTGCGTCTAAGTAGTTCGATCCGACTTGTTTGGATTTTGATGTTTGCGTTGCACTTTGCGTCGAGGAGCAACCAGCCAGTCCAAGTGTCGCGAGTGCTGAACCGAGTACTGTAATTTTAAATAATGTCGGTAACATCGGTTGGCCAAAAATGGCAGCTGACTTATACATAAGAAAATCCAAACAACTCGTATAAAATTTATTTTTTAGATCTGCCATTGTAGTAAAGCACGCCGCAGACACAAGGCGTTAATTTAACTTGAAATCAGTATAAATGTTACAAGAAATTAAAAAAGCTGCATCTTATACACTTCTCTAGTGCATTTGCGTTATACAATGGTGCCCGCTTAGTTTTAATTTTCAGTTTACGGAAGTTGTGTATGTCACAAACAATTACCCTGTATGTCGATGGTGCATGTCGTGGAAACCCTGGTCTTGGGGGATGGGGCGCGTACATTATTACAGAAACTGAAGAACATAAACTGTGTGGCGGTGAAGACAACACCACCAATAACCGTATGGAACTCACCGCGGCCATTGAAGGCATTCTTTTTTGCCCAACCGATGCGAAGTTGGTAGTCTGGACAGATTCAACCTATGTCAAACGCGGCATTACCGAGTGGATTACAGGTTGGAAAAAGAAAAACTGGAAAGACGTTAAAAATCCAGATTTGTGGAAAAAACTCGATGCAGCCTGCCAAGGCCGTGAAATCGACTGGCACTGGGTCAAAGGCCATGCAGGTCATGAAGGTAATGAAATGGCAGATCAATTGGCAAACCTCGGTGCCGATCAAACACAGGCTCAACTTCGTCAGTCTAAAACAGCGACAACAGAACCGCCTGTAGATAAAAAAAAAGTTGAACCAGACTGGTTGTTAAACGACCCTTTTGGTTTGGGTTTCGATGACGAAGAAGTTGATAACAGCGAAGATTTAGCCGAAAGTGAAATACACGTTGCAGAACAAGAGCCAAGTTTAATGGCTGAACCAGAACTTGGCACAACGGTTGCGTCTACTGAACAAACGCCTGAAGTTGCGGCAAGTGTCGATTTAACACAACTCAAACAACATCCGCAAATTGTGATTACTCCACGTAAGGTTGAGGTCTTTGGACCTCGACAGCTCATCCTCGATACAGAGACTACAGGTTTCTATTATCAAGATGGCGATCGCATTATTGAAGTTGGTGCGATTGAAATGGTCAATCGAAAGCTCACAGGCAGCTCGATTCATATCTACATCAATCCGAAAAAACCTGTGGGCGACTCTGAAAATGTCCACGGGATCTCTGATGACTTTTTAAAAGATAAACCGCTGTATCAAGAGATTGCTGACACTTTATTTGCCTATCTCAAAGGTGCGGAAATCATTGCGCATAATGCAAGCTTCGATATGAACTTCTTAGACATGGAGTTCAAGCGTGCAGGATTTGTTGCGCTTTCTGAAGTTTGTGCGGTGACAGATACCCTCGCGATGGCAAAATCTAAGCATCCGGGACAAAAAAACTCACTTGATGCCTTAGTTCGCCGTTACGAAATTCCACAGCGTGACCGTACCTTCCACGGGGCCTTACTGGATGCTGAAATTCTAGCCGACGTTTACTTGGCTATGACAGGTGGTCAGGTTTCCTTTGATATGGATGCCCTGTCGCATAGTGAACAACAAAATGGGCAAAGTCAGCGTCAAACACTGGATATTGAACTGGCGGTAATTCACCCTTCAGCCGAAGAACTTGAAGCACATGAGACTTGGGTCAAACAATACCAAGAAAAACATGGCACACCCTGCCTTTTTGCCAAATAAATTCTAAAGTTTTGTTAACTTTTGTATTACAAGATTTTTCAGTTAGGCTATAGTGATGAACAAGTTGCTATGCCTTCTTTGGGCCGCATATAAACACGATAAAACACTAGGATAGGTGCAGATCAATGTCTTACCAAACCTCTATTCATTTTGATCCAACGGCGCTGCTGATAATAAAAAATGAAGTGGATAACTCCATTAAGCTGGTTGAATCAGCTGTGAGCACCTTAGCAGAAGATCAGACTTTACCTTTTGGAATTGACGATGCATTAAACCAATTTGAGCAATGTGCTCAAGTGCTTGCATTGATTGATATGTCGAGCTTAGCCAAAATTGCTGAATATTCCGCAGAGCTTATGCGCAAGATCATGGGGAATCCTGCACAGATTAATACGCCAGATGTGATTGCACTCAGCGAAGGCACGACCATGCTGAAGCGCTATATTGAGTTCATTTGCTTAAGAGAAGTGAAAATTCCACAGTTTTTACTCGATACCTTAAACCGTCTTGAAATTGCATTAGCAAAGCCTTTAACGCAAGAAGGTCAGCACATCGAGTCCTTACTAGACTGTATCACCCCAGATTTCAACCTCCCTCAAGCGCCAAGTCTTGAAAAATCTCAATATGTTCACCGCCTGTACAAGCTGTCTTTAAGTCAAATGTTGAAACAAGAAGAAAGCGAACTTGATTTACAAGCAATGAAATTGGTGGGAACTTATTTAGCGGGTCTAGCAGAACAAACGCCGAGTAAACAGTATTGGAACTTGGTCTATGTTGCACTCAATCAAATTGAACAATTGCTCATTAATGAACCACGTTTACGTACTTTGATTAGCATCGAACGTAACATTGCACAGTTCTTTACTGCGCCTGAACGTTTCAAAGCCAGCCTCACCGATCTTGCCAACATTCTCAGCTTATGTATCAGCCAAGAAGACGAAGTATCCCAACACATCCGTGGCAAACTCAATATTGGCGATGACCTACTCACAGATACGCAGCTGCAAGTTTTCAGTCGTCATCTGTATGGTCCTGATTTCGACACGATGCATACCATTAGTGATTTGGTGACCAGCGAAATGTCGCAAATCCGTAATGACATTGAGTACAACTATCAAAACATGACGCCTGAGAAAACCCAAGAGCTCCAAGCAAAACTGGTCGATTTGGCGAACATCTTCAAAGTATTGAACTTAAATGAAGCACATAATGACTTAAACCGTCAAGCAGCATCACTTAGTCAAGCAGATATGCTGAAGGATGAAGGTTTTGCGCAGCAGTTGATGAACGTGATCTTGTCGGCAATGAACTCGATTGGCGTGCTAGAACGTCACCATACTTCAAGCCGCCTACAGCTTCGTGTGAACAACATGAATATTTCACTAGACCGTTTAGATGAAGCCCATGCTGCGTTATTGTCAGAGGCTAAAACATCTATTGACTTAAGTAGTCAAGCGTTGGCGCAATATCAGCAAGAACAAGATTTAACTGCTCTTGAGAATACTCCTGCGCAACTACGTGAAGTTGCGGGCGCCATGTTGTTCTTAGGCGCTGAAAATGGGCAAACCGCTCTGAATATTTCAGCAGATTTTGTGCAACAACAAATCACGGCTGAAACTGCGCTCACTGCTGCTCAGGTGAATCATGTACTTGATGCACTCGCAAGTGCAGATATGCTGATTGATAACTTAAAAAACAAACAGCCTGTATTACACAGTATGTTTGATGTAGCATTGAACAGTAGCCAAAAACTAAAGACTGTTGCCTAATGTCAGAACTTTCACTTGCTTATATTTTCCACCAACAGCAATTGTTGGTGGACCATAACTTTCAATTGCCTCGTGTAGAAAAACTAGCAAGTGATTTAAGTTTCCACTCGGGTGATCAAGTGATTGCCCGAGACCTGCTAGACAATGAGCCGATTCCTGAAGGCTTAGAACTCATCCCAATTCGCCAGTTGCTTCCACTCTGGAGCACCAAACAATTCGAACAGGCCAGCCGAGCTATTCAGCTGCTAGAATGGCGTCGCAATCATAAATTTTGTAGCCATTGCGGCCACGCCACAGAAGCACATTCTAGCGAATATGCCATGATCTGTCCTGCCTGCGGTTATCATCAGTATCCACGGGTACAACCCTGTGTCATCACCGTCATTACACGAGGTGAAGATGAAATTCTGTTGGCAAAAAATGCGCGTAATACCCGCAGCAATATGTATGGCTTGATTGCGGGCTTCGTTGAAGTCGGTGAAACCTTAGAAGAAGCTGTACGCCGCGAAACCTTGGAAGAAGTCGGCATTCGAGTTAAAAATGTTCAATACTTAGCGAGTCAGCCTTGGCCTTTTCCAAGTAACTTAATGATTGCGTTTAAAGCAGAATATGCATCGGGTGAGCTTTGCTTACAAGAAGAAGAAATCAGCGATGCTCAATTCTTTAAGTTTGATCAATTGCCAGAAATTCCGTTCAAAGGCAGCATTGCACATGCCATGATCATGCATGCGACAGAAGGCACAACAGTCGCGGATGACACACGTGAGTGGCTCTAAGCTCACTCACCATCTCTACAACAAATACACCTTAAAACCCAATTAGTGCTTAAGCGCATCCTCGAGTGCCTGCATAATTTTTTGCTTGGTCGTGAAGTAACGACTAAACAAACTCGATACTGAACCAATCATTGAAATATGACCGATACGCGGCACCGTCCAAAGTTGACTGTAGTTGCCTTTTTCTTTCAATCTACGATCCAAATCAACGGCATTGCTCAACCCAACGACATCATCATTCTCTGCAACCAACAGATAATGTTTAACCGTATTCGACTCGACGAAATAATATGGCATCACTTCCTGATAAGGTCTGTTCTGATCAAAAGCATCCGCACAGATTGGATCACCCTTATAGTCAAAATGATAAGGGCCTGCCAAACCAATAATGGCGGTAATTTGACTACGGCATTGTATTTCATATGGCTTCGGATGATAGAGCGCAGACATCACATTAAATGCACCCGCAGAATGCCCCATCAACACCACTTTTTCAGTCGAAATTTGATATTTAAGTTGATGTACATTGAGATAATTTAAAGCCAAGCTGAGATCATCAATAGAAGCAGGAAAAATATGTTCAGGCGCCAAGTGATAGTTAATCACCGCCACATCAAAGCCCTCTTTGGCAAAGGCTTCGCCAATAAAACGATAATCTTTTTTATCGCCATGCATCCATGCACCGCCATGCACAAATACAATCAGAGGCCGGTGTTCACGCGGTGTTTGCGTGCGAAACAAATCTAAACGGTGTCGCGCGCGTAACCCATAGGCCACATTTTCTTGGACCGAATAACCCTTACGCGGTGTTAAACGGTTTAGGGCATAACTACCGACATCATAAATACGAAAGTCACGATAGAGTAATCTTGCATACTCTACCGAACGATTCAGTCTTTGAACAAAAGGCTGAAGCTTATTGAACATTATTTGGCTCAACTTGGTCTGGGTCTATCGCAACAGGCGTTTGCTCTGTTGGTGTTGAATTGATCATTGGTGACGCAAACGCACTGGTCATTTGGGACTGTTGCTCTATATTATCCACCAGTGTGATAATTTTAGTCACATTCCCCACTTGCTGTAACACTTGGTTTAAATCGGTAATTTCAGCACCATTTAAACGCCCCATCACATATAACACACCATCTTCGGTGTGAATACGGACTTTCGCATCTGAAACAACAGCAGCTTTCATGATCAAGCCACGTGTATTTGCCGTGACTGAGGTATCTTGCATGATGGTGCTATAACTAATTTGGTTTCCAACTGTAATGTAGTTATGCACGGTTTTGACATCCGACATCGCACGTACATTGTCTTCAGCCAACTGACGTAAGTGTTGATCGGGTACTTGTCCTGTTAACAAGACATTCCCATGAAAACTTTCGATATTGACACGTGACTGTTTAAAACGGCTGTCCAATTTATATAAGTTAATTTTTGCAGTACGCTCAATTGAAGAGTCAATAAAAACCTGCCCTAATGAACGTGCACCGCTTTCTGTTCCTACAGCGGCTGTTCCTGTCCCACCCGAAATGAAACTTGCACATCCAGATAAACTTGCGACGCATAATACGGTCATTGCAATACGATTGAACACTCAGCAAGACTCCTCAACTTTTCAAACTATTTTAATTCAGCATTTCAGCTTTGATTTTGTTCAAAGATTAATAAAGTCTTGATCAAAAGTAAAAGCATTTTCTATCCATTGCTGATCATAAGTGAATTTTGAAAAATCTTGCTGTATGGTTTTTGCAATTTCTTTAAAAAAATCAAAACAAATCACATCAAAGCGGCAATAATATTGGTGGAAATGTGGATGATCTTGTAAAAATAACATGGCCGTTTTTGCTATTTTGCGTTGTTTTGAATAGGAAATTGTTTCAATAGCCTGCGCAAAACGCGTTTTTGAGCGTGCTTTGACCTCAACAAAAACCAATTCCTGCCCTTTTTGTACAATCAGATCAATTTCTCCAAAGCGCGAGTGATAATTGGACTGTACATGAACATACCCCTGTTCTTCTAGCACAGTCAAAGCTTGTTGCTCTGCCCATTGTCCCAGCTTCATCTCTTTATCTTCCCTACTTCGTTTTTATTTTTTTTTAATCAGCGTATTTCGAAAAACTCAATATCGATCAAAAATCTCACGCCTTGATGTTTAAAACCACAGCTGCAAGTCTCTTGAACCAATCAATTCATTTCATTCTGTGTTTTAAAGCTTTCTTGGCGTTTAGATTTCAGCCGAATGTCTCACTAACTCCTGCAAATGCATCGCCGACAACATTCTAGCTCACGCCACGACGGACAATTCAGGTAGAATGCTTATCGCGGTATCGGTTGAATGCATCAAAGTACTCAATCCAACCTATCACTTTATTATTTTGCAGCGCGGAGAAAACCCATGAGTGCCCAGTTATTTGTAGTCGCAACCCCTATTGGGCACTTAGATGACATGACTTACCGCGCAATTGATGTACTAAAATCAGTCAAAATCATTGCTGCTGAGGATACACGAACTTCAGCACAATTACTGAAACACTTTAATATTCAAACTCCACTTACTGCATGCCACGAGCATAACGAAAGCAACAAAATTGACATCCTTATTCAGCGTTTGTTGAACGGTGAAGATATGGCGCTTATCAGTGATGCAGGAACGCCTCTTATCAGTGATCCAGGTTTTAAATTGGTTCGTGCAGCACAAGAGCATAATATCCGCGTAATCCCTGTACCAGGCGCTTGTGCTGCGATTGCCGCTTTAAGCTCAGTCGGCTTACCCAGTGATCGTTTCAGCTTTGAAGGTTTTTTGTCTTCTAAACAAACCCAACGACTGGCAAGCTTGGAAAAACTCAAAGACGAAACGCAAACTCTGATTTTTTATGAGGCACCACATCGTATTTTAGACAGTGTCAGTGACATGGCTAAAGTCTTTGGTGCTGACCGCCCTGTCGGTTTTGCCCGTGAAATTACCAAAACCTTTGAAACCATCAAGAAGATGACTTTAGGTGAGTTGGTTGAATTTATTGCAAACGATCATCATCAACAAAAAGGTGAGATTGTATTGGTTGTTGGTGGCGCGACCACTGAAAAAGATATGGCACAAGAAAAACTCGACCAGCTTTTAACGCGTCTCTTACAAGATTTGTCAGTGAAAGCTGCATCACAGTTAGCGGCGGATTTGACCGGCATCAAAAAGAAAATTGCTTACCAACGCGCTTTAGAACTAACACAAGATCAGGCTGAATAAGCTTAGATAGCTTGAAATAAAAGTATTGCTATTCTTTTGAATGAAAAAAAATAAAGAGCAACAGATGTAAGTGCTTTGGCCTTTCTCTGCTGCTCTCCATATTAAGCGGATCCATGTGAACCGCTTAACCCAAATTATGTAGTTATATCATTTAAAAATTTATAAGCATTTGTATGGGTTGACTGATCGTCAATTACAATCTCTATCGAATTAGCTTGCTTCTTGGTAAATACGACCGCCGGGTAATTGGCAAAAGTATTGTTTCAATGCATCCAAACAACGATGGATCTTCATCGGCTGTTGTTCATGCTTTGAAATGATGGCATATAGCGTAAAGTTAGGGAGCTTCCACTCTGGAAGAACTTCCACTAAAGAACCGTTAACCAATTCTTTTTGCACATCTAAATATAAAATACGTGCAACCCCATGCCCATGTTGGCATAAAGTCTTTGTTACTAAAATATTATTACTGGCTACTCTTGATTTCATCTCAAGTTTAACCGCGTCACCTGTCACTACATTTTTAAAATCAAAATCATGATTATTTTTCATAATTGTGATCGGAATAAGATCATGATTTTTCAAATCTTCAGGTCGTGAAATTGGTGCAGACTGATTCAAATAGCTCGGTGATGCAACCAAAATCTGTTCCACGCGCGCCAATGGCACGACATGTACGCTTTGATCGTCAACTGTTGGACTCATTCTTAAGGCAATATCAATTCGCCCATTCATCAAATCCACATAATGATTATCTGCTTCAATATGAATAGATAATCCGCGATGTGCAGACATCCAATGCGACAAAGCTGGAATCACATGATTGGCACCTAACTCTGGCGTAGTGGCTATTCGCAGCTCACCCACGAGATCATCTCGCAATTCATTGATACGTATTTTGCCACGTTCAGCAGCGGCGAGCATTTCTTGACAGCTGTGGAAAAAAGCCTGACCTGCTTCAGTTAAATTCAACTTTCTTGTTGAGCGATGTAAAAGAACAACTTCCATCTCTTGCTCTAAAGAACGAATTTGCTGACTCACAGCACTTGTAGTGATGCCTAACTCACGCGCGGCACCACTAAATGAACTCTTTTCGACAACACAAGCAAAAACACCCATTGCCCGTAGTTGATCTAACATAAAATTCTCTCTGGATTCATGAGAAGTTTTCATCTATTTGATAAAAACAACTCATTGTATTATACGGTGAATTTTTTGCGTTGCATCCAGATTTTTTAATTTAATGGTAAAACTATAGTCGGATTGATTGGCTTGCCATCTAAGCGTACTTGGAACTCTAACATGGTGCGTGTTGCACCTGTGGAGCCCATTTCTGCAATTTTCTGCCCTGCCGTCACATTTTGACCGCTCTTCACATTCATTGCACTGTTGTGTGCATATGCTGTGATATAACCATCAATATGCTTAATCAAAATTAAGTTTCCATATTCTTTCAATCCGTCTGCTGCATACACCACTTGGCCATCTGCTGCTGCATAAATTGGATCACCTTGGTTACCAGCATAGCGAATACCTTTCACATTATTTGCTAAATTATAACCTTGCAAAACAGCGCCATTACTTGGTTTTACCCAGCGTAAAGTTGAACTTTTCGAGCTCGCAACAGGTGCGGTCGGTACTTTAGCAGGAGTTGTTGTGGTTGTGGTGGTCGTATTTTGACTCGGGAGACCAACATTTTGACGTTGAATTGGAGCGGTTTGTGTAATAGGTTGCGTCGTGGTTGTACGCGGACTACCCGAACCTTTTAAATGTAATGACTGCCCCACATAAATACGATACGGCGCAGCAATATCATTCATGTCTGCAACAGAGGTATAACTCAGCCCATAACGAGTTGCAATACCGCTCAGCGTGTCGCCTGAACGAACTGTATAATAGTCTGGTGCTTTCGCAAAACGTGTTGCATTGTTAACCTGTGGTTTAGAAGCACAACCACTCAAAATAACAGTTGAAACTACAGCAGTGGATAACACGACAGTTTTCAGTAGTGCTGTAGGAATTGCAATGAAACGAATTTGAGACAACACAGACATTTATCTTACTCTCTAAAAATACAAAAAATAATCAGTTTAATTTGCGCTAAGATTAGCAAAAAAGTTTGTGAAAATAGTATCTCTGCGCGTATTTTCACAAAGTTATAACAAACAGCTGAATACATTCCTTGTATTGCTCAGCTATAGCGCCTTTTACGCACTTATTTGCCCTTGTAATGCATGCAAAACTTCATAGTTGGTTGCATCCATCTGAATAGGCGTAATACTCACAAAACCATTCGCCACAGCGAAAAAGTCTGACTCTACCTCATCATAACCTCTTTTCGGTTCTGCCACAGCTTCACCTGCAAGCCCAATCCAGAACACTTGACGACCACGTGGGTCAACATGACTGGTAATCGGCTTAGACTGACGACGACGTCCTTGATAAGTAATTTTAGCGCCCTGTAACTCAGCAACATCTGGAATATTAATATTTAAAATATGGCGTGGTGGCAGTGCTGGCAAACCGTGTTTCACAAAGTCATGCACCCACTGTGCAGCATGATGATAATCTTCTGGACGGTTGTACGAACGGACTTCAGGGCCTGCAAGTGAGACCGCAATGGCTGGCTGTTTCATTAGACGCCCTTCAAATGCTGCTCCCACAGTACCTGAGTAGAGTACATCATCACCCAAGTTTGCCCCGCTATTGATGCCACTAACAACCAGATCAAACTCAAAGTCAAATAAGCCATTCATGGACAAATAGACACAGTCCGCGGGTGTACCATTGACTGCCCACATGTCGGGTGCAATTTCGATTGGACGTAAAGGTCGATCTAAAGTTAAAGCACTAGAAAAGCCACTGCGTTCACTTTCAGGTGCTACAATCACCACGCGACCTAATGGACGTAAAGCATGTGCGAGCGCTTGAATACCTGGTGCAAAAACACCATCGTCATTAGCTATTAAAATATTCACTGATGGATCTTCTTCAATCTATATGAGTGGGTAAAAAGCTTTATACACCTAATTTATACTCGTCTTCGTCTTTTTAATCTGCAATTAAAACAGGTAGATTTGCGGGTAGCTTGAAAAAACTAAATCTTTAAAGCGAAAAGAAAAAGAGATAGAGTCCTCGATGCAGAACGACTATACATTGAGATCAGGCAATCTGAAAAGATGAAATCATTGATCTGGGTGAGTACTTTACTCTTGCATGAGCAGAGTACAAAAAAGAGAGAGCCTAAAAATAGAAGAAGCTAAGCATACGTTCAAAGTGTTTACTGGAGAGTACGCCTTCAAAAAGATAAAATATAGATCTCTTTATTCTGTAAAACCACTCTGCTCTTACATAAACAAATAAATATAAAGCAATGAGTTAAAAAATTTAAGAGAGCGAGTCTAGCTATGACTCACTATTACAGAACATGCTTTTAAGTGTTTGGATATTGAGCCAAGTTATTCGCGTTTTTTACTCATTTCGGATAACAAATCCAGTTGTATTTCTTGTATTTGGGCTAACCTATTCCACTGATGCATCAACAGATGATCTAGTTTTTCATTTAAATGTTGAATTTCTAACTCTGCCTTTAAATTAATTTTATAATCATTTTGCGAGCGCAATCGGTCTTTGGCTTCCTGTCTATTTTGGCTCATCATAATCACAGGAGCTTGAATCGCTGCAATACAGGATAAAATTAAATTTAATAAAATAAAGGGATAAGGATCGGCAGGATGCGTGACCATGACCACTGTATTGACAATAATCCAAATGGCTAGGAAAGTCGCAAAGCACATGAGAAAAGCCCAACTACCGCCAAAGGTCGCAATTTTATCTGCCAGCCTTTCCCCTAAAGTCCAATTTTGATCCAACTGATTTTCAACATTTTTGGTGATCACTTCATGTTGTTGCAAACTTTTAATCACCTCATATTCAAGATCAGTCACCTCCCCCTTTTCAGACTTTAACAGTGAATGAACATACTGAATTCGATATTTGGTTAAGTCTGCTTGGCATATATAACTTTGAGGCGACCATTCTGGAAAATCATGTGAAATTTCTTCGGTAATAGATTTTCGTATTGCCCCCATAGGAATGAGGTTTTTAATGAGGAATTTCTGCCCACAGACTAAACATTCATGACTTTGATTTTTTTCGCTCATGCTCGTTCTCTTTTATAATCATTATTGGTTTTGGGGAGATAAACATCTTCGAACAAATTTTAAACCAATGTCAAATTTTCAGCACCTCTAAGATTAGCTCCTCATTAAGTTTTTTCTAGACAGTAGCCATGAATAAAAAAATGCCACAGATATAATCATAATTCTGTGTCTTAAATAAGACTAAACAAGTCCATATCATCAGGCTAAAAATTAAAAAAATCCAGCTTTAGAGCAAGGAGACAATCAATGCCTAACTCCGCAAGGCCTATGCGTTTAGGTCTACTTTTTCATGCCATATTACTCACAGGTATCGCCGCTAACGTAGAAGCGAATACACCACCTGTAATGTTGACTTCTCCTAAAGATTTTATATACCCAAATGTAGATCATGCTCTAAGTGAAAGTCTTTATCCAAATGAGGCCGCCACTGCTAAAGAAATCGCGAACATCATTGAAATGACGATCCGAAAACAATATTCCACAGATATCGCGCTACGTGATGCGCACCCTAAAGCACATGGTTGCGTACGTGCAGAATTTAAGATAAACGAAACATTGCCTCAAAACATGGCTTATGGTGTTTTTATTCCGGGAAAAACTTATCAAGCATGGATTCGTTTTTCGAATGGATCGAGTAATGCAAAACAGGCGGATATAAAAAAAGATGCACGCGGCATGGCGATCAAACTTTTAGCCGTGCCAGAGAAAAACCTTTTAGATGAACCTGCGGCTACGCAAGACTTCATTATGATCAATCACCCTGTATTCTTTGCCAATGACCCTGCTCGTTATCTATCATTTATGCAAGATATCAATAGCGATCGATTTCTAAAAAAACTGCATGTCCCTTTTGCATTAGGAGCCAAAGGAACTTGGATTGCCTTGAACACTAGAAATAAAATTTCAAATCCACTGCAAACCAGATACTGGTCTATGGTTCCCTATCAGTTAGGAGTCGGCACGCATCGTCAAGCAGTAAAGTACTCTGCTCGTGCATGTTCAAGCGTTGTTAGCCCGATTCCAGCTACTCCTCAAAAGGACTTTTTAAGAGCGGCACTTCGAACGACGTTACAAGATCGTGATGCCTGCATGGAATTTCTAGTACAACCTCGGACATCCAGCTCAATGTCTGTTGAAGACTCAATGACGGAATGGAAAGAAGACCAAGCTCCTTTCTATAAGGTGGCCACAATTCATATTCCTCAACAAGT
This sequence comes from Acinetobacter sp. MYb191, assembly GCF_037572605.1. Taxonomy (NCBI): domain Bacteria; kingdom Pseudomonadati; phylum Pseudomonadota; class Gammaproteobacteria; order Moraxellales; family Moraxellaceae; genus Acinetobacter; species Acinetobacter sp. MYb191. Next base: position 173,314 of record NZ_JBBGZP010000014.1, read on the forward strand.
TTTTGATACCCCTGAGCAAAATAAGTTTTGTGAAAACCTATCCTTTACACCATGGCATGCATTAGCTGAACATAAACCGCTGGGTGCAATAAACCGAATGCGCAAAGTCATATATGACCAGATTAGTCGCGTCAGACATGAGATAAATTCGGCTAAACAAACCAACGCTAACAATATCGAAGATCAATAAAGAGTCCTATGGTTAAACTCAATGGCCTGTTAATCTGTGTGTCTAAAGAAGAAGTCCGTATGGTGATAGAACTCCTCCCAGCGCATATTGAATTAACTCATCAAGAAGAAGGCTGCATTTCTTTTGAGGTCAAGCAATGCCTCGACCCTTTTATCTGGGAGGTGCAGGAAGTATTTGATAGCATGAAAAGTTTTAAGCATCACCAAAGTAGAACAGCCTCATCCATTTGGGGAGTTAAAACGCAAAACATTAAACGGCAGTATAAAATATCTGAGGGTGAATAAGGTTTAAGTTTCTAGCTATAAAATGACGCTTCCATGACTAGAACTTGAAATAGCCCTCAAATGAAAGCTATCTCTATTCAGATCATAAAATTTAAAAATGTTCTGCACTAAAAAACATGATGAAGAATAGCGGTTTTTGTATTAATCATCTTGCATTGAGTAAGTGTTAAAGCTGAGAGCTTTTTAGTGAGCGGTCGCTGCTGCTTTGGGTTTAAAAGCCACCAAACAAAAGATGATAAAAGCACATAAAATAAAGGATGCACCAAATCGACTCAAATCCAGTCCTCCGTGACTTATGGGCTTATCTAGGAAATCCCCCAGTACGGCACCTAATGGTCGCGTGAGTACAAATGCAACCCAAAATAAGAAAGTTCTAGAGATTTTGGTCCACATATAAAGCATGGTCAGCAATAAAAGTAAACCGCCAAAGATAAGTGCTGCACTGGTATATCCCAGCCCTTGTGTATCTGCTGTCCAATCACCTAACGCTGTGCCCAATGTTTGGGAAAACATGATGGTCAGCCAATAAAACGCTTCACTTTTGGAAGATTGAATACTCTGTACCGCAATTGACCCACTGCTGTAGTACCACGCCAATAAAGATAAAATAAGCAAACCAAATAAGATTAGACTGCCACCTAAATAGCCCAATTCTAAGGTCCGATCAACATAGTCCGCTATAGTTGTCCCTAGAGTTGTTGTTGCAATAATTGTAGACCAATAAAAAAATGCATTATATTTTTTGGCCTTAATCTGTGCTGCGACTAATATTGCAAAAATAACGGCGAAGATGCCCGTACTTACGATATATCCCAGATTAAGCGACATGGATAAGGCATCCCCCGCTGTTTCACCCAGTGTTGTTGCCGCAATTTTAATGATCCAAAACAACAAAGTGACTTCAGGCACCTTGCTCAGCACCTCATGTAATGTTTTTTCTTCAGTCATGATACGCACCCAAACCTTATTCTTTTGTCTATGCTGAATAATAGTGCTCACAACTGAAACCAATCTTAAATTTCAAAGACCTCGCCCATAGAGGCTGTTTATGGCTTTCAACACCACAACATCTATAGACTTTTCATTCGCTTTCTAAATCGACTTAAAACCAAGCTGAGCTGAGTTAAACAGCTAAGCTCATGTTGCCGCTCGCTACCCGTAAAGACAGCTGTAAAATAAGCCATGACAAATGTTCTGTTCGCATCAATTTAATTTGCTATATTTTTGATATCTTCCTGATTGACCCGTCTATAAGTAAAGGGTTTAGCTTAATGGGACAATGAACGAATGATGGAAACTATGCTTACTGTATCTCGCTTAGCGAAAAAACTCGGTTTATCCAGAACGACTATTCTCTATTATGAGAAACAGGGTTTATTAAAACCAAGCTTAATCGCTGAAAATGGATACCGATGGTACGGTGAAAGTGAAATTGAGCGTCTTAAAAGCATCATCTCCTACCGTTCTTACGGACTATCCATTTCAGATATTCGTTTGCTTTTAGAACCACTTAGCATATCCCAAGGGCAGATCTTGGAAAATCATTTTCGGGCATTGGAACAAGAGATCAATAACTTACGAGCTCATCAAAAAGCCATCATTGAGTTATTGAAAAAGTCCATTTTATTAAAGGAAAAGTTCGTGAATAAAGCCAAATGGGTAGAGATTATGATCGCAGCAGGTTTATCAAAAGAAGATATGATTAAGTGGCATCAAAAATTTGAAGAGATGGAACCTGAGGAGCATCAAAAATTCTTAGAATCACTCGACATTACACAAGATGAAATTACGGCTATTCGAAGTTTATAGTAATTTTTAGCTCTCAACATTTGAACATCAAACCCAATAGTTCTCATCTAAGGGCTATTGAGTTCACTGCTTACCTATCGTAAGCATTTTTTATCCCTAAATATTATTCCTGCACCAACAAGCAGATCATCCTAAAGACCGCTAAAACTGAAGATTAGAAGAGTTAGGATGATCATTGGCGATTAAAAAGTCCAAAACAAAAAACTTTATTAAAAAATGACTGGTCAGAACTTTTCATTGAATTCTAATTGAAAATATATATATTGAGTCTCCGCATCCACCATAAATATGTGATTTTAAAAATGATTAAAAGCTTAACATTACGTAATTTCTTCGGATTAGGCATGGCTATCATGATTTCTCAATCTGCTTTTGCACTAGAGGGATTAAGCACGGAAGAAGCCAACACCATCGTAAAAGAAGATATTGCAGCAGCGCAAGTCATGACCGAATTTTGCCCTGCTTTGGTGGGTCAAGGCCCTAAAATTGAAAGCAACATTCAAACTTTAATTCAAACCTATTTACAAGACTACTCAGATAAGTCGATGACCTATGCAAAATTGCAGTCAGACAGCGAATACCAGTCGATTCTAAAAGAAGCTCGTGCAGATGCTAATGGTACAGACAAAGCAGAACAAAAATCAGTATGTGATGACGTTGTAAACTTTGAAGGTTAATTCAAGTTCTACATCTACATCGCAAAAAAGGATGAATAATGGGGTTATTCATCCTTTTTTTATTTGACTGAAAAATGTAAAAACGATGAAGCGACTTCAACAGCTTCTATACACTTTTGCGCTTACATTTACTTAAAATTTGTTTAAGCTCATCCTATTATGGCAACAACATGTATGCACTTAGGGTTTAGAATGAATTTGAATGTAATGAAAAAAGTGATTTTGGCAGTTTGTGGTTCTTCTTTGATTGCCATTGGTTCGGCTCATGCAGCCAATAAAGACGAAAATATTGAAGTGACTCCACTGCAACAAGTGACGCAGCAAGAGTTGGCTGCAATCTATGTCCTATCAGAAGTTTGTCCAAGTCTCGTTTCAGACCAGAGTCAGTTTGAAAATGGCTACAATACTTTGGCCAAAGAGTATCTACCGCAACAGAAAAACCCGACTGAATACCTTAAAAGCCTCAGCAAAGAGAAAAAATTTAAGCCTATTTTAGCCGAAGCTCAAGCCGATGCGAAAAAAGCAGGTAAAGCGAAAAACCAAGAAATTTGTAAAGAATTGAGCACTTACAGCAAATAATACCAATTGGTTACAATATCTTTGAAATAAGCCGATTTCTCCCGTAGAAGTCGGCAGAACTTTGTCCTAAAATGCAAAGCTCTCGTGCTTATACTAAAGAAATCGGAACCCCTTAGAATGATTCAAAAAAGCGCCCTTGCTGCGGCATTACTCGTACCAAGCATTTCATTTGCAGCAACTGTCTTATCCTCACCACCAGAACTAAATAATAAATCATATGTGCTGATGGATTATGAGACTGGGCAAATCCTCGCATCTAAAAATGAAAATGAAAAATTAGCACCAGCGTCAATGACAAAAATGATGACGAGTTTCATTATTGAGCAAAAGTTGTTGGCGGGTGAGCTAACCGAAGATGAAAAAGTTCGGATGAACGAGTCTGCTTGGTGTCGTGGTAGTAGTTCGGAATCATGTATGTATGTGCCATTAAATGGTACTGCGACTGCATTAGAGATGTTACGCGGCATTATCATCCAATCGGGTAATGATGCATCTAAGGCTATGGCTGAGCACATTGCTGGGAACGAAGGTACTTTCGTTCACATGATGAACACTGAAGCAAAACGTATCGGCATGACCAATACCAGCTTCATGAACTCAACAGGTATGCCTGCTGAAGGTCACTACTCGACCGCTAAAGACATGGCAACGCTTGCACAGCACATCATTCACGACAGTTCAAAATATTATCCGATTTATTCTGAAAAAGAATTTACCTTTAACGGTATCAAACAAGGCAACCGTAATGCCCTGCTTTATACTGACCCAAGTGTGGATGGTTTAAAAACTGGTCATACTGACGAAGCGGGTTACTGCTTAACAACTTCGGCTAAACGTGGCCCAATGCGTTTGATTTCTGTGATTTTTGGTGCGCCAAGCATGCAAGAACGCGCAACGCAAACACGTGAAATTTTAGCGTGGGGTTATGCAAACTTTGAAACTAAAAATGTTCAAGCTGCGAACCAAGTTTTAGCAAAATCAAAAGTGTGGTTTGGTAAAGAAAATGACGTACAAATTGGTTTAGCTGAAACCTTCAACGTAACGATGCCGAAAGGCCAAGCCAACGCAATCAAAACACAACTGGTGGTTCAACCGAAACTGACTGCACCGTTGAAAAAAGGTCAAGTGGTTGGTAAGTATGTAGCAAGCCTTGATGGTAAAGTGATTGCTGAAAAACCACTTGTTGCGCTAAAAGATGTTGAAGAAGCAGGTTTCTTTGCACGTATGCTTGACCACATCAAACAATTCTTCTCAAACTTATTCTAAGCAACACTTAGACTTAAGTTAAAGCATCCACACCTCAGTCTGGGTGCTTTTTTATTTTATAATGGGCACCTACGCAAAGGCAGTACACCAATATGGCTAAAAATATTCGCCCCTATTTGAACAGCACTCCACAGCTTGGCAACAACTGCTATATCGATGAAATGGCGGTAGTGATTGGTGATGTCATCTTGGCTGAAAATGTTTCTGTATGGCCTTTTGCCGTGATTCGTGGTGATGTAAACCATATTCGGATTGGTAAAAACTCAAATGTACAAGACCATGCAATGCTGCATGTTAGTCATAAAAAAGCAGATAAACCAAATGGCTCGCCTTTAGTGATTGGTGAAGATGTTACCATTGGTCACCATGTCACCTTACATGGCTGCACCATCGGCAACCGTGTTTTGATTGGTATCAATAGCATTGTTTTGGACGATGTCATCATTCCTGACGATGTCATGATTGGTGCAGGAACACTGGTTCCCCCAGGTAAAGTGCTTGAAAGTGGCTATTTATATGTCGGTAGTCCTGCCAAAAAAGTTCGCCCTCTGACAGAAAAAGAGTTGGCATTCTTACCATATTCAGCACAAAACTATGTCAAAGTATCGGGGCATTATTTAGAGTCATAATCATTGGGAGCATTTTGCTCCCCTTTTAATATCAGCTCAAATAACAAGCATTACCTTTAAAAATGCTGAATCCTCGGATTAATACTTATCAAACTCGGTCACTAAAAAATCAATTAAGGCTTTTACCGATGGTAATAAGCCACGTCGCGAGGTATAAGCCAGATGAATCAGTTCGGGTTTTGGCTCCCAGTTTGGAATCACTTTGACCAAACGCCTTACTTTTAAATCATTATGAATAATCAGTTCTGGTAACTTGGCAGTCCACGCCCACCACAATACCTACATATCCTAGCGGATGAAGACAATACCTAAAGCTTGGAACTAAGCTACTAATTTTATATTCATAACATAGCCACCACCGCCTAAATTTTGTAGAATACTCCTTTTACCCCATGGTGCTTTTACATGACCGCTTGGACAGCTCACGTCACCGTCGCAACTGTTGTTGAAAAAGACGGAAAATTTCTATTTGTAGAAGAGCATACTGCAGGTGTGACACACACTGTATTTAACCAGCCTGCAGGCCATGTTGAATCAGGTGAAACTCTCATCGAAGCTGCCATTCGTGAAACTATAGAAGAAACTGGACATGAAGTGTCTATAGATGCGTTATTGGGCATTTATACCTATACACCGCCCATGTTTCCAGACCGCACGTATTATCGTTTCTGCTTTTTAGCGCAGTCATTTCATCACCATCCAACGGCCGAACTCGATACAGGTATCGTGGGTGCAGTATGGATGACTTTGGATGAACTACTCGAAACGGCCCGTGCACGTAGTCCATTGGTGATTAAAGCGGTTCAAGACGCACTTGCGGGTCAAAAATATCCTTTATCGCTCGTTTATGAGCACCAAAATTCTCCCCTTATTTCAAGTTTGGATGCCTAGTCCTATGCAACAACGTGTCATCGTCGGTATGTCGGGTGGTGTAGATTCTTCTGTTTCTGCTGCTCTTCTTCTTCAACAAGGTTATCAAGTTGAAGGTCTTTTCATGAAGAACTGGGAAGAAGACGACGGCACGGAATACTGCACGGCTATGGAAGACTTAGCCGATGCTCAAGCGGTCTGTGACAAACTAGGGATTAAGCTACACACCGCTAACTTTGCTATGGAATATTGGGATCGTGTATTTGAGCATTTCTTAGCGGAATATGCTGCAGGCCGTACTCCAAACCCAGATATTTTATGTAATAAAGAAATCAAATTCCGTGCGTTCTTAGATCATGCTATGCAACTGGGCGCAGACTTTATTGCGACTGGTCACTATGCACGTCGCGGCGAAACTATGACCAACTCTAAAGGTGAGGAATACGCACCTTTACTGCGTGGTTTAGATAAAAACAAAGACCAGACCTATTTCTTACATGCTGTGCATGGCCGTGAAATTAATAAGACGTTGTTCCCTGTAGGGGAAATTGAAAAGCCTGAAGTACGTAAAATTGCGGAACAATATGACTTAGTCACGGCGAAGAAAAAAGACTCAACGGGCATCTGTTTTATTGGTGAACGTCGTTTTAATGACTTCTTAAAACAATACTTGCCTGCACAAGCTGGAAAAATCGTCTTAGATGATGGCAAAGAGGTTGGTGAACATCACGGCTTAATGTACTATACGCTCGGTCAACGCGGTGGTATTGGTATTGGTGGTTTGAAAGGTGTGGCTGAAGGCGCATGGTTCGTTCTACACAAAGATATTGAAAACAACCGTTTGGTGATTGGTCAAGGTCATGAACATCCACTCATGCAAAGTACTACACTTTGGAGTGAAACGATTGACTGGGTCGCAGGTGAAATGCAGATTCCTGAAACAGGTTTCCGTTGCACCTCACGGACGCGCTATCGCCAAGATGACCAAGATTGTGTGATCTTTAATGATCCGACTACCCCAAGTGGCGTACGTGTTGAGTTCGATGAACCCCAACGTGCCGTAACTCCGGGTCAGAGTGTCGTATTCTACTCAGGTGAAGTTTGTTTAGGCGGTGGCGTGATTCATCATACCAATGCTCCTAAACCTGATTTTATTTAAAGGATTTTAAGACATGGCTGAGTTACCGTTTCAACAGCCTCAAACTTTGAACGAACGTCAAAACCGAGCTTTGGCGTTGGCGGCTGTTTTTCAGTCCGCGCAACTAACGCATATGACCGCCTTGAGCGGTCAACAAAGCATTGGGGAAAGCGGTAACTTCTATTTAGAGCAGTTGATTAAAGCCAGTTTAAATATCCGACCAAAGGGCAACCAAAGCGGACAAACTTTAGACTTCTTTCATCAACTGGCGGACATATCCTTAGGACTAAAAACTTTAGAAAGTAGCATTACCCAACCCTTTAACACCTCACCCAAAACTCGAATTCCCAAATTATCTACTGCTAAACTTCCCATGACCTATGCCATGGCACTCTTACAACTAGAAAAGAAAGTGTATAGCAACCCCAAATTCGTTGAAATTATTGAACAGTCCCAACAAAAAATATTAAGACAGCTTTCTTTTTTCGATAACAACTATTTACACCCAAGCATCATTGCCAACCTCGCACAAACCTATGTCGACACTGCTGGGCAAATTAACCCACGCATTATGGTGCGAGGAAATGCAGAAGCATTTAAAGACTCATCGCATACCAACCGCATTCGAGCTTCCCTCTTTACTGGCTTACAAATGGCACATTTATGGCGTCAGCTCGGTGGAAGTTCATGGGGCATGGTGTTTAGCAAACGCAAGTTGCTTAAAGATATTCAAGATCTCGCTCGTTTACAGTATCAGGTGATTTAACACATGATCGACGGGCTTTTTAGTTTTACGTTTAATTCCAAAGTTTAAGGAATCGCTATGAACGCTTTAACCGCACTTTCTCCATTAGATGGACGCTACGCTAGCAAATGTGATGCGCTTCGTCCTTTCCTCTCTGAGTTTGGTTTAATCCATGCTCGTGTGACTGTTGAAGTGCGTTGGTTACAAGCGCTTGCAAACCGTCCAGAAATCACTGAAGTGCCTGCTTTCAGTGCTGCGACCAATGCTGCACTTGATGCAATTGTTGCTGACTTTTCTGAAAACGACGCCAACCGTATTAAAGACATCGAACGTACCACGAACCATGACGTTAAAGCCGTTGAGTACTTCCTGAAAGAAAAAATTGAAGGCATCGAAGAGCTTAAAAATGCGGGTGAATTCATTCACTTTGCATGTACGTCTGAAGACATCAACAACTTGTCTCATGCATTAATGCTGAAAAGTGGTCGTGATGTATTGATTGCATCTATGCAGCAAATCATTGACTCAATCGTGGCATTGTCTGAAAAGCATGCTGACCAACCTATGTTGTCTCGTACACATGGTCAGACGGCAAGCCCAACCACTTTGGGTAAAGAAATGGCAAACGTAGCTTATCGTCTTGCGCGCCAAATCAAACAATTCAAACAAGTTGAGCTTTTAGGCAAAATTAATGGTGCGGTAGGTAACTATAACGCTCACCTTTCTGCTTACCCAGACATCAACTGGCCTGCACACTCACAAGCATTCGTTGAGTCTTTAGGTTTAAGCTTTAACCCGTACACCACTCAAATTGAACCGCACGACTATATGGCGGAACTGTTTGATGCTTTACGTCGTTTCAATACGATTTTGATCGACTTTAACCGTGACGTTTGGGGTTATATCTCGCTTGGTTTCTTCAAGCAAAAACTCAAAGAAGGTGAAGTGGGTTCTTCAACGATGCCACACAAAGTGAATCCTATTGACTTTGAAAACTCAGAAGGTAACTTGGGCTTAGCCAATGCAGTACTGGCACACCTTGGCGAAAAACTTCCTATTTCTCGCTGGCAGCGTGACCTAACAGACTCAACTGTACTACGTAACATGGGTGTTGGTTTTGCACAAAGCTTGATCGCTTTTGAAGCTTGTTCAAAAGGCATTGGTAAACTTGAACTCAACGCTGCACGTATTGATGAAGACTTGAACAATGCGCAAGAAGTTTTAGCTGAACCAATTCAAACCGTTATGCGTCGTTACAACGTTGAAAAACCATACGAAAAATTAAAAGCATTAACTCGTGGTCAAGCCATGACGCGTGACATGATGGTTGACTTCGTCAATGGTAATGAACTTGAAGCTGTCCCTGCTGCCGACCGCGCACGTTTAGCGGAAATGACACCTGCAAGCTATACAGGTAACGCAGCTGAACAAGCAAAACAAGTTGCTGACTTAATTTCTAAAATCTAATTTTTAGAAACTGAAAAAAAGCGGAGCTTCGGCTTCGCTTTTTTATCTATAATGCAAACAAGAATCTCCTATATGCATAATTGAAAAACCAATAAAAATGATGACAATCCTGAAAAGTACAACAACGAAAGCTCACTTTGACTATCAACTGAAAAAGCCGCATTGGATTGCGCTCATTGTACTCGCTGTCGCCATTGCTTTCGCATCGATCCATCCCCTTGAACTCAGCTCTTATATTTTGCATCAGGTCGGAACCGTATTCATGTTGGTTACGCTGATCATTTGTCTTTATAAAATGGGGCTCAGCTTAATCAGCTTTATGCTTTATATTGGGTTTTTGCTGATTCATATACTCGGTGCCCATTATCTATATTCTTATGTGCCCTATAATGAATGGTCAATCCAATATTTAAACCTAGACCTCAACCAGAGTTTAGGTTGGACACGTAATATGTACGATCGCTTTGTACATTTAGCGTACGGTCTGCTGCTCTACCCGTTCTTTTATCGTCTGTTTCAAGTGTGGTTACCCCAACTTTCTAAACTCACCCTATTCTTGCTGGTCATTCAATTTGTGATGGCAAGTAGCCTCATTTACGAATGGATTGAATGGTTTATTGCGATGGGCTTATCACCTGAAGATGCTGAAAACTACAATGGTCAACAAGGTGATATTTGGGACGCGCATCAAGACATGCTTTTAGCCACAGTTGGCGCGATCATCACAGGCATAGCCTGTCTATTGAAAAAGTAGTACTTTCTATCCGCTATTCCTCTAGCACAATAAATGGTGACGATACAGGATTCATTTAAGCATAAGTAACTTGTACATCAGCTTTAAAAACACAATAAAAAAAACACCACGTCAGGCGTGGTGTTTTTAACTCTCTTAGTCTTTCGCAGACTCATCTGTTGGCACTTCAGTAATTCGGCCACCGCGAGCAAGGAATGCCGCAACTTCGTCTTCAAGTGCTTGGCGTTGTTTTAATTTTGCAGTCACCGTCAGTGTTTCAGCTTCGGCAACATCACCATCGCTTGCAGCATTATCAGAAGAATCTGATGCGCCTTTTTCCGCTGCTTGAGCTTCGTCTTCGTCGACTGCTGAGTCTTCTACATCATCATAATCATTTGAATCAGTCATCTTAATCTCCCCACAAATGACATTTTAGGTTCCCATGAATTACTGGTTTCCAATTATGTTGAAATTTAACAAGCTCTCAGCCTTTCGCATAGTCTTATTCAATGGAAAATCGTATCTTTTTTAATCAAAATCGTAATCTTATTTTACGACTGGCTAAAAATTAACACTTCCTTTCTTAGACAGCATAACGCGTCTCTTTGAGCAACCCTAAACCATTGGCCTGTGCCATAAAAGCATCTTTTAATACAGGTAGTTTTTCAACCTGTTTCAAACCAAAGTTTCGTGCCCACACCACAGGAAAGAGTTGTGTGGTTTCCATCCAACCGATGGCAGACATGCTATGCATCATGGCATCATTTTGTCCTTTACGGCGGTGTTCATAACGCTTCAGTGTTTGCTCATGTGCCCACACGCCACGCGCTAGATCATGTAGTAATACATCACACAGTACAGCCGCATCAAGACAACCAATATTCACACCTTGCCCCGCCAACGGATGAATCACATGAGCCGCATCACCAATTAAAGCCAAGCCTGCTTTAACATATTGCTGTGCAGTACGTGCTTTGAGTGGGAAAGTGGCACGAGGTGTCGCCTCCAACACTTCGCCTAACATGTGATAACTTTCTCGCGTTAATAGCTGGGTAAATTCAGCATCTGAAAGTGCAGCATATTCTTCTGCATAATCATCGGGGAGCGTCCATACGATAGACTGCCAATGCCCTGCTTGCTCTGGCTTTAAACTCGCCATTGGTAAAAATGCCAAAGGCCCCGTTTCTAAAAAAATCTGACGTGCAACGTGTTGATGAGGCTGTGCAGTACGAATGGCGCAGCTTAAACCAGCCTGTTTGTAGTCCAGCACATCGATATCGATAAACGCTTGTTCCCGTACAAAAGAGTTTGCACCATCTGCACCAATCACCAGTTTGGTTTTCAACACCGTGCCATCTGCCAAATGGATATACCATAGCCCAACACCTTCTTCGACGCGGGTAACTTTAACCTGAGTTCGGTAATCGTTGAGTACAGTAAGCATCTGCTGTTGAATCGCTAAATTAAGCAAACTTGGCTCAACCATAGAACCTAGGGCTTGTTCGCCATTTGGTTCCTGCTTGGACGCATGACCGAAGTTAATTTCACCATAGCCATTTTTATTCCACACCTGCATGCCGCTATACGGCATCTGACGGGCAATTTTATCCCAAGCATTAACGGTTTTAAGCAAGTGTATCGTTGCTTGACTGAGTGCCAAAACACGTGGGTTTGCAACACCTAAGGTCTTTTGTTCATCTAAAATAGGTGCAGCATCCAGTACGGTAGCTTGCACACCGCCTTGTGCCAAAAGCAAGGCGGTCAGTCCACCAACCAAACCACCGCCAATAATCACGACATCTAAAACATCAGTTTGAACATGACTCATGCTTTTAGCCCCATGGCATAGTTGGCAACGAGCGGTTTAATACCTGGAATCGTATCAAACGCAACCAAACCAGTATTACGAATAAACTTTAAGATTGGATTGCTATTGCTAAAGCCTCGTACCACCGAATCACAGAACTTAATTACACGTTGTTGATCGGTCAAACGTGAAGCCTCATAGGCTTGTAACATCTCAGCATCGCCCAAGTCGGCATTTTGCGCAATTTGCTCCGTTAAATAACGCACCAAGACGTGCGCATCTCGCATACACAGGTTAAAACCTTGCCCTGCAACGGGGTGAATGGTATGCGCAGCATTGCCCATTAAGACCACCCGTCCTACAGCCTGCTTTTCTGCCAGTACTTGTGATAATGGAAAACTAAAACGCTTACCTGTTTTTTGGAACTTTCCGGCACGGTCGCCATAGGTTTCTTGCAAGGCATTTAAGAAATGTTGATCATTTTCATCGCCCAACCATTCACCTTCTGTGCCTTTTTTCACAGGCCAAACTACTGAACGACGGCATTCACCTGGAAGAGGTAATAGTGCCAATGGCCCTAAGCTACTAAAACGCTCAAAACCCACATGGTTGTGCGGTTTTGAGGTTTGTACCGTGGTCACAATAGCGACTTGGTCATAATCATGTTCCGAAGCACCTATTCCTAAGGCTTTACGGCAGAATGAATCACGTCCATCTGCAGCAATGACGATTTTCGCTTGGAGTGTTAACTGTTCTTCTCCACGACTGGCTTCTATGTAGGCCATATCGGCATCTTGGATCAGTTTAGTGACTTGTACACCATCAATCAGCTCAATGAACGGTTGTTTTTGGACTTCCGTCAGTAGTACACGACCGAGCCATGCGTTTTCGATGACCTGCCCGAAGCTTTCGACTTTTTCTTGTTCTGCTTTAAGACGTGCCTTACCAAAGCTACCTTGTTCGGTAATATTCACTTCTAAAATAGGCGTAGCATGTTCTTGTAGAGTGCTCCACAGCCCCAGTTCTTGGTAAATTTGAACAGTACGACGAGACAGGGCGCTGTTTCTAGCATCAAAGCTAGAGTGGTATGGCGCAAGGTGTACATCATCATAATTTGGGTATTTGATCGCCTCTAAAAGTTTCACCGCAATGTTTTGTTTGGCTAACATCAACGCCAGACTGAGTCCGACCATACCACCACCGACTATGATGACTTCTTGTTGCATGCTTCTATCCTTTTTATGGCGTACCTAAAGTAAAAAACTTCAAATACCTATAAGTTTTAATGGATTTATATTACATCAAAGATTTTCTTTTTTATAATGAAATGGATGTTTTTACGTACTTTCACCCTAAGGCCCTGTTGCCAAAGTTATGTAGATGACAGTTTCTTAAACTTTTATTTCGCACAAGAGATTTGATGTTGGATCAATATTTCAGATGCTTACTTAATGATAGTTTAGACTGCCAGCCTTTATAAGTTTTCTATATTAATAAAAGCTCATAAATCTTGAGCCATAAATTTAACCATACGAGATGAGTTATCAGTCACCTATATTCCAATTTTTATGCAATCCCGCCGCTATATTTTCCGTGGAGCTCTTGCTCAAGAAGTACAAAATAAAACTAGCCCTCTTGCTGTATAGTCCTGTAACTAAATTGCGACTTTATAGCTATATAGAATATTAAAGCGGTTCTCTTCAGTACGTTTTTTGAATAGCGCGATTCATTAGCCTAGAAAAAATTACCCCATCACAGGATGGGGTAATTCTTGGTTTCAATTAAAAAATTTAATAACATCACTATTCTTCAATTAAAATCTAGTCCTATATAAGGCTTACCAACTAATATTCACACGTCGATTTGGTGTTAAGCATGGCACCATTTCCACCTGTGAAGATACTGCACAGCTTTGATATTCTTCAGTTACACCCTTTGCTTCGATACGAATACGCTCAGATGATATACCTGATCTAACTAAATAATCAGCAACCGTTGAGGCACGTTTTTGTGATAGTTTCTGGTTATAGCCGACATTACCTAAACGGTCAGTAAAACCTGTAATTACCACAGGATTTTGAGATACCTTAGCTTTGATATTTGTAACTATACCATTCAGAATTTGAGGTCCTTCAATAATGGCTTGCTCATCAAAACGATCAAAGTTAAAAAGGACATTAGCATTTCGCTGTGAAACTGTCTCATCAACAATTTGGGTCTCAGGAACAGGTACTATATTTTCCGAACGCAACATAAGCTCTTCACAAGCTTCACCTTTCCAGCTTAAACGTTCAGATAAGCCTTTTTTGTCAAAATCGATACGCAATTGGCAGCGCTTATAATCTTGTGTGTTCGGCTTGCGGATATCTAGAACATAATTCCATTTTTTAACAAAGAAAAGACCTTCACTAAAATGTGGATTTCCTAAAATATGGCGGAATTGATCCTTGGTCAAACCTGTACTTAAACGCGCTACATCTGCATACTCATAACGTTGGACTTGTTCTAAATAACTATTTTCAATTTCTGGAAAGACCACTTCTTGCTGGGTTTGTACTGGTTCAATCTCAGCATAAATTGACATTGTGGTTACAAGCAATACACCACCGATGATGGTTTTAACAATTTTTTTCATAAATCATTGAATCTCTAAAGTTAAATATGTAAGGAAAGCTGAAGACAGCCTTCCTTAGTTTTCATCGATTATGTATTAATCAATTACACCACTGACACCGATACGGAAACTCGGATCGCCTTCAGAAGCAGCAGCAATACCACCAGTTAATGACCAACGTCCATTATCAGCAGTTTTTCTTAAAGTCACACCTACCGCATTTTCACCACTATGATGAGCTGCAGCGGCTGCATAAGTCCACTTACCTGCTACATAAGGAGCCGTTTCTAATGCCATAGCAGCAGCAATACCAGCATTTGCACGTTTTTCTACACTATCAATACGTTGATTTGTGCTAGTAAATACTTGCTCTAGTTGATCACCTAGATTTGTGATTTTTTGATCAAGTTGATTGTCCCGATTATTCAATGCACTTAAAGCATCGCCCACATTATTATGAGAACCCCCACCGACGTTATAAGTCGGACCGGTATTGGTTTCATAGTTTGCGCCACCACCTAAGTGGTTATAAATATTAGTATTACTTGTATGAAGTTGAGATCCATTTATAGCATCTTTTGAATCTTTACTAATAGACCCATCAGCAACTCCACTCACCTTCTTATTACCAGCATTGATGCCTGTATCTTTATCTATAGAAACATCGCCAACGCTAATTTTGTTGGTATTTACAGAGTCGAAGTTGACGTCTTTCTTGGTTGCAACATTATAGTTAGTACTACCATCTTGATTGGTAGACTGGCTGACAATAATGTTGTCGCCTTCTGAAACTGTAGTTTTAGCTTTAGTTACATTGTTATTCACGTTATTAATCGCATCATGTAACTGACCACCGTTCACAGCATCTTTTGAACCTTTAGCTATCGTACCATCTTCGACATTTGTAACTTTCTTGCTTCCAGCATCGATACCATCTTTGGTTACACTTGGACCACCTTTGATGGTTAAGCCATCATTATTGACCGTTGTATCACCAGTTTGAATACTGCCATCTTTACCTAAATTAAGATCTTTAGCTAAATCCATCTTAATTTGATTACCGTTTTTACTCACTTGGATGTTGCCATCTGTGTTTGTAAAATCAACAGTATCACTAGGTCTAACAGCACTTGAATTTTCTCCATTTGCTGTTAAATTCCAACCTTGATTGGCATTGTTTACTTTAGTATTAATTGAATCAATCGCATCATGAATGGTGTTCTTGCCCGTATTACCGACATTAGAAGTCGTTACACCGCCATCAGCATTTAGTGATGTATTACCACCAATACTGTTTTTAATGCTGTTGGCAGTATTATGAAGCTGGCTACCATTCACTGCATCTTGTGATGTACTGTTAATATCGCCATTGGCAACATTGGTGATTTTCTTCTTGCCCGCATCAATACCCTGAGCCGTAATGCTTGGACCGTCTTTAATGCTTAAACCAGCATTGTTAATAAGCGTATCACCAAGTGTTACTGAGTCAAATTTAACGTCTTTTTTCGTGGCAACTTTGTATTCTTTGCTACCATCAGCATTAGTAATATCTGTAACCGTGATGTTATCACCTTCCACAACGCTAGTTTTAGCCGCCGCTGCTGCTTTATTAACTGAGTCAATCGCATCATGAATGGTGTTCTTGCCCGTATTACCAACATTAGAAGTCGTTATACCGCCATCAGCATTTAGTGATGTATTACCACCAATACTGTTTTTAATGCTGTTGGCAGTATTATGAAGCTGGCTGCCATTGATGGCGTCTTTCGAAGACGCATTGATATCGCCATTGGCAACATTGATGATTTTCTTTTTACCTGCATCAATGCCCTGAGCCGTAATGCTTGGACCGTCTTTGATGCTTAAGCCAGCATTGTTAATGAGCGTATCGCCAAGCGTGACTGAATCGAATTTAACGTCTTTCTTCGTCGCAACTTTATATTCTTTGCTACCATCAGCATTGGTGACATCGGTAACCGTGATGTTGTCGCCTTCAACCACAGTCGTTTTAGCCGCCGCTGCTGCTTTATTAACTGAGTCAATCGCATCATGAATGGTGTTCTTGCCCGTATTACCCACATTTGAAGTCGTTACACCACCATCAGCATTTAGTGATGTATTACCACCAATACTGTTTTTAATGCTGTTTGCAGTATTGTGAAGCTGGCTGCCATTCACTGCATCTTGTGATGTACTCTTAATATCACCATTGGCAACATTGGTGATTTTCTTTTTACCTGCATCAATGCCCTGAGCCGTAATGCTTGGACCGTCTTTGATGCTTAAGCCAGCATTGTTAATGAGCGTATCGCCAAGCGTGACTGAATCGAATTTAACGTCTTTCTTCGTCGCAACTTTATATTCTTTGCTGCCATCAGCATTAGTGACATCTGTAATCGTGATGT
>NZ_JBBGZP010000015.1:0-203404 GCF_037572605.1 Acinetobacter sp. MYb191
TTTTTTAATAATTATAATTTACATTTTTAATAAATTAACATTACATTAATGTACAGTTATTTATATGAATTAATACGTAGAGAATATTATAAAAAATAGTCCTTTTTTGACTAAGCGTAGAATCTTCCTCGACGACGTTTTAGCCCCAAAACATGGATGGCACGAACCAAAACTGCATAAGAAACCGAATAGCCAAAGTGTTGTTCAAAAAGTGGAACTAAATCGCTAATATTTTGAAATTTTGTATTTTTAACAAATACTTGAAATGCACTCCAGTCTTTAATATGGCTGGGTGCTCCACGGCTGTTGGCTACTTTTGGAGACAAGCCGCCTGTTTCTTCTTCGAGCTTAATCCATGCGTCTAAGGTCACACGAGAGATGTTAAATTCCTTGCAAACTGCAACCTTATAATCCGTGAGTTTATAGCGTTGAATCGCTGCTTTTCGGGTTTCTAAATCGTACTTTGGCATTTAATTCAATATTTTTAAAATAGCGAAGCTGTTATTATATGGCATAGTTGTTGCAAAAACCAAAATCACTAGATTAAAAATGAAAGATGGTGATTTCGGTGAAAAATGCAGATTTTTCTTTAAAGAAAATGTCACTATGGCAAGTGGTCATTATTGGTGTGGCCTATATGACCCCGATGGTCGTGTTTGATACCTTTGGGATTGTGTCTGGGATTACCGATGGGCGTGTGCCATTGGCTTATATTTTGGCGTTGGTTGCAATGTTACTGACCGCATTTAGTTATGCACGTTTTAGCCGAATCAGTGGTGACTCAGGTTCTGCCTATAACTACACGGCACAGTCGTGTGGAGCCAAAGCAGGCTTTTTTGTCGGCTGGTGTTCACTGCTAGATTATATTTTGTTGCCCTTGGTGAATGCCTTATTGGCAAGTATTTACTTAGAAGCTGTGATCCCGAGTGTGCCGTATTGGGTCTGGGTGGTTGTATTCACGGGTTTGGTTACGCTTATTAACTGTTTCCGAATCAATATTTTGGCGAATTTAAGTCTGTTGTTTGTACTTTTACCCTTACTGCTGATGGTTTTATTTATCTATCTAGTCATTCAAGGCGTGGGTTCTGAACAAGGCTATGATCATGTACTGACTTTAGCCCCGCTGTTTAATGGAGACAGTTCTGTTTTGCCTTTGATTGCGGGTGCATCGATTTTATGTTTTTCATTTTTGGGTTTTGATGCGGTCACGACCATGTCCCATGAAACCAAAGATCCGCAAAAGAATATTCCACGTGCCGTGCTGCTTACCACGTTGCTCGGGGGCGGAATTTTTATTAGTGCCTCATGGTTTATCCAGCTGTATTTTCCAAGCAATGTGCGTTTTAACAACCCTGACGAAGCCTTACCTGAAATTGTCCTCTATGTGGGGGGAGCACTTTTCCAAGCCGTATTTTTATGTGCCCAAATCATGAATACCTTCGCTTCAGGTTTAGCCACTCATGCCAGTGCTTCACGTCTGATTCATATTATGGCGAAGGATGGCATTTTCCCCAAAGCAACCTTTGGGCAGCTCCATGCAAAATTAGGTACGCCACTTTATGCCGTCTTAAGTATTGGCTTGATTTCGCTATCGGCCATTTTTCTAGATCTTGCGACGGTGGTCAGCATGATTAGCTTCGGTGCTTTGATTGCCTTTACGGCGGTGAATTTCTCGGTTTTTGTGAAGTTCTATCTGTTGGAAAAACAAACCCAAGGCATTAAAAACAAATGCCTCAATTTGATTCTTCCCTTGTTATCTGTATTGGTGATGCTTTGCCTTTGGGTCAATTTAGAACGAAATGCGCTAATTTTTGGTTGCGCTTGGCTGGCGATAGGCATTGGTCTATTTATTTATAAGAAATTGAAAAGACAAAACATTGTGATTGGAAATGCATATTAAACCCTGCATGAAAATGAGATAAATATTGAGTGTGAATGAAATGAAGATGAATAAACCGACATTTTTAGACGACGTTGAATACAAAACCAGTTCTGCAATGCAAAGTGGTAAAGAGTGGAATTGGTTGAACCCGCAGCGTGCTGCGTTTAGTCATCCAGCCAATTACTACGAAAGCTCGTTACAAGCATGGCATGAGTTTGAGCCTTTAAATGCGGATATCGAATGTGACGTGGTCGTTATAGGCGGTGGCTTACTGGGAGCATCGGCTGCACTGCATTTATCGGAGCAGGGTGTCGATACGGTCTTGGTTGAAAAAAACCGAGTGGGCAGTGCCGCCTCAGGGCGCAATGGTGGGCAACTCACACCGGGATTGGCACGTTGGGAAGCCGAAACCATGATTGAGCACTTCAGCTTTGAAGAGGCTAAAAAGTTATGGCACTTTACCTCAACGGAAGCGATGGCTTTGATTGATAGTATCACTGAAAAATATGACTTAGATGTGCAACGTAAACATGGACACTTGACGGCTGCGGTACACCCTGGACATTTAGATGCACTGCGTGAAGGGATGAAAGCACGTCAGTATTTAGACGAAAAAAATACCACAATGCTGACCCAAGATGAATTACGTGAGCATGTGCAATCCGACAACTATTTTGGCGGTCAATTGGATCAGCTCGGGGGACATATTCATCCTTTAGCACTGACGCGTGGTTTGGCTTATGGCTTTTGTCAAAACGGTGGCACGATTTATGAACAGACAGAAGTACAGTCAATCCAAGAACGTGCCGATGGTATTTATGTGACCACAGCGCAAGGCGTGATTAAAGCACGTAAAAGTGTGGTGATGGGCGTACATCATGCCTCATTTAAACTATTAGAAGAACGCAATCAAACCACCATTCCTTTTTATACTTATGTGTGTACCACTGCGCCTTTAGCATTGAATTTGAAAGAACTTTTGCCGACGGATCTGCCTGTATACGACACCCAGTTTCAAATTGATTACTACCGCGGGGTCTCAAAAAACCGATTGTTATTTGGCGGTGAAGGCACGGGTTCGTGTTGGGGTCCTGAACAAACCCATGACTATTTGCTAGGACGTATTCAACACGTATTTCCTCAGTTAGAGCAGGTCCAGCTTGATTTTGTGTGGAGTGGCACGACCGATTTAACCGTTAATGGTGCCGCAGATAGTCGCAAATTTGGCAGCCAATACCCAATCTATGCTGTTCAGGGGTGGAGTGGACATGGTGTTGCGCAAACGGTGCGTATTGGTAAAGCCATTGCGGATGATTTCTGCGGTCAGAGTGATGACTTTAATATGTTGACCCGTATTCAACATCAGAACATTCCTTTTGGCCGTGCACTGGCGCCGTTGGTCATTCCAATAGCCAAAAGCATGTATGGACTCGGAGCAATGATTAATCCGGGCAAGATGGTGTCATTCTAACCACCTGACTGAGCTACTGAATCGATGGCCATTGATCACTCGATTCAGCAGTTTTTGCGTTTCGGAGATGGGCTAAAGTTGTTCGACGTTCTTTTTCGACTTCAGCAGTTTTGGTTTCCATTCACTGATCATAATGCCAAACACCACCAAAAGCCCGCCCAACAAAGCCAGTGGTGCTAAGCGTTCTCCTGCAAGACGCCCAAACAGTGCCGCCCATACAGGCTCTCCTGCATAAATAATTGCCGCTTGAGATGGATTGACTGAGCGCTGTGCCCAATTCATTACATATTGAATCACGGCACTGGCAAGACCCAAGCCGAGTGCGATACTCAGTAAAGGCCATGAAAAGTCTGGAATGCGGTGTTCACCTGCCAATGGCATGGCTGCAAAGGCGAGCGCAGAGGCAACCGCCAGTTGAATCACCGTCACTCGACCAATATCGACTGTTGGGGCAAAATAACCAATCAGGATAATTTCCATCGCTATAGCGATTGCACCGAGTAGAGTTAAGGTCTGGCCAAAATTCAGTGAAATTGAATTCAGGCTATTGCCTGTAAGTAAGACTAAGCCCATAAATGCACAGAGCGCACCAATCCAAATCATAAAATGGGGCACTTTACGAAAGATCAGCCACAACAATACAGGTACCAAAGGCACATATAGTGCAGTTAAAAAGGCAGATTCACTGCTACTGACTGTTTGTAGTCCGACTGTTTGTGTGCCATAGCCAATAGTGATCATACAGCCAATCAATGCACCTGCCCATAAGTCCTGTCGGGTGATGTGCTTTAAATGCTGATAGGAAAATAAGCCAATAATTGTCGCGGCGCAGGCGAAACGACAACCCACAAAGAACATGGGGGAGCTGAAATTTAAGGCATATTTCACGGCCAAGAAGGTACCGCCCCAAATAAAGGTAATTAGAATCAGTGCAATGACAGGCGCTTTAGAACCGAGCTGAGTATTCAACATAAAAGAACTGGTGTGCAATATATTGCACATAGCTTGTCATGCTTTGTTTTTGTGTGCAATATATTGCTCAATGTTTTTTGATTTATCTCTATGAAGTCTCCTGCGGTACTACAACACGTCAGTCAAAATGTGCGTCATTATCGAAGCTTAAAAGGCTTGAGCCAGCAACAACTAGCGGATTTGGCTGGTTTAAGCCGTCGCATGGTGGCTGGGGTTGAATCAGGACAGGACAATATTAGTTTGGCGAAACTCAGCTTGATTGCCGATGTGCTTGAGGTCGATTTTGTACAGATGATTGCTGCACCTGAACAGCAAGGTCAAGCGGTCGTCAACGTTCTGGCTTGGCAGGGTACACAAGCACACAGTGAAGCAAAATTAATGGCCTCGGCGGCAGCAACACAAAAAGTTGAATTGTGGACATGGGTGCTTGCCCCAAATGAGCACTATAGTGCAGAACCTGACCCAGTCGGTTGGCGTGAGATGCTCTATGTGATGGAGGGGGAGTTAACTTTGGATTTGGCAGGTGACATAAAAGTCTTGGGGGTAGGAGAGTCGATTGTTTTTTCCAGTGCCATCGAATACCAATACATCAACCGTGGAACTGTACCGTTAAAATTTATTCGTAATGTGATTTATTAAGCAGCAGATTTTATACGCCAACATTTAATGAATAAAAAAGAGGTCCATAGACCTCTTTTTTAAATTCTACAATTAGAGCGATTGTTCATCTAACAGCAATTGTGCTTCACGTAGGTTTAAATTGCCTTCGTAAATCGCACGACCGGTAATTGCACCCAAAATACCAGGTTGACCTTTGAGGTTACGTACGTCATCAAGGTTGGTCACACCACCTGATGCAATCACAGGTAGGCCAGAGTATTGTGCCAGTTGAACAGTTTGCTCAACATTGACCCCTTGCATCATCCCGTCACGTGCAATGTCGGTATAGACAATGCTCGATACGCCCGCATCGGCAAAACGTTTGGCCAAATCGGTTGCTTTCACATCGGTCACATTGGCCCAACCATCGGTGGCCACCATGCCATTCATGGCATCAATGCCGACAATGATATGACCTGCAAATTTCTTACATGCTTCTTCAACAAACTCAGGGTTTTGAACAGCTTTGGTGCCAATAATGACAAAAGACACACCCGCTTCTAAGTAGTGTTCAATAGTTTCTAGTGAGCGAATACCGCCGCCAATTTGAATTGGCAGTTCAGGTTGTGCGCGAGCAATGGCTTCAACCACAGGTTTATGAATTGGCGTACCAGCGAAAGCACCATTTAAATCGACCAAATGTAAGCGACGCGCGCCTTCATTTACCCAGTGCTGTGCAGTTGCAACAGGATCATCAGAAAAAACCGTATCGTCTTCCATACGACCTTGTTTTAAACGAACACATTTGCCATCTTTCAGGTCAATTGCAGGGATGATCAGCATGCTTTCGCTCCTAGCCAAATCTTAAATAAAATCAATGTCCGTCATCTTAGCAAAGTATTGGCAATTTTCTAAGCATCTGTTACAGCTTTTCATGACGACAAGGTTTTGTTGTTTTTCTAATTCTTTGTAAATATCTTTTGGGAGTCGCTCTAAACGCCGCAATTCTTCAAAAACCAACAGCGCCGCATAGGCATCGGCAGCGGCATAGTCAACTTGTTCAGGCGTGAGTATTTTCCTCGCCCAATTTGAAGTGCTGACTTTTTTGCTTTTGGGGAAGTTGAGTTGAAACAGCAGGGCGATGGCATTTTTAATGCCGACAGGGTTGGTCAAACCAAAGCTGGCAAAGCATTTTGACAGCTCAACCACGCCCTTGAGCTCAAAACCTTTTTTACGGAACAGATGGGCATCATTTTTTAAACCAAAGCCCACTTTGAACTGGGTGGGATTTGCCAAAAATGGGGCTAAAAAAGCCCAAATAGGCGGGCTCATTTGAAACAAATAAGCCTGCTCGACGCTGGCCAGTTGAATGAGATGCGGACCCGTGGAGACTTCTCCGACTTGAAAGGTCGGTTTGGACTCGCTGTCGAAACCGAAGATGGAAACCTGTTCCAGTTCAGCGCGGATTGCTTCACACTGTTCTAAGTTTTGAATGACATGAATTGCTTGTTTTGGCAAATTTTGAAAACGAGGAAATTGTTGAATTTCGACTTTACTGGGAAGGATGTGTTGAAAAGAAGAATCCATCATGCTTTGACTATGCCATTGTTGCTTAAGCCTAAAGCTTTTGCATTGATTTAGCAAAACAGCCGACTTAGGCAGGCTGTTTTGCACAGGTGATTTTAGGACATAAAACCAGCCGCAATACCGCCGATAATTGCTAAAACGAAAATCATGATGTAAATCCATGCCAAAACGGCTTCCCAGCCTGCCGTTGGGCGTGGTGAGCCATAGCTGTTGCTACGATCATCACCTGGTGCGAAAATCAGGTAAAGCATTAGGATCACGTTGGCAAGAGGCACCAACATCAACAGTGATAACCAGCCCGTATGGTTGCGGTCATGTAGGCGACGAATAGTAAATACAAAAGTGAAGTACATCAGCGCAACATAGATCAGGACGATAAAAATCATGCCGCCACCGAAGTTGCCTGTTTCCAAGTTCACAAATGTATTAGGAAAGATGGCGATGAAAATACCAAGAATAATTGACGCTACAATGGCAAGTAGACAGTTCCATGCTAGGTATGAAAAACGTCCGAAACGACCTGCGGCATTCAGCGCAGATTCTTGTGCATATTGAGTCATAGTGACTTACCTTATCGTTGTAAATTAAGTTTTTTATAAATAAAAATGTCTAAAAAGCAGGCAAAGCATAATCAAATTTGGTGACAATGAAAAGGCATCTCAGCCATCTTGAGTACACTAGTCTGCTGTAAAGCAAAGATTTTATACATTGAAAGGCACAGGAGCGGGGTCACACGCCTCATTTACTTAAGCTGTTTCTGATTTATTTTGAGCCTAGATGCATCAATTTTGGATAAACAAAAGCCCAACCGAAGTTGAGCTTTTCCAATCAAACAGAAGCGGGAATGAATTAAATTTTCCATTCCACAAAGTTTTTCAGCAGTTGCAAACCTGCAGTATGACTTTTTTCAGGGTGAAACTGTGTCGCAAACAAATTTTCTTGATGAATTGCCGTGCAGAACTCTAAACCGTAGTCACAGGTCGCCGCCACAATACCAGAGTTCTTCGGTTCAACATAAAAGCTGTGCACGAAGTAAAAACGTGCATCTTGCTCAATGTCTTTCCACATTGGATGACTCGGATCAGCCTGATGAACTTGGTTCCAACCCATATGGGGTACTTTCAAGCCGTCTACATCAGGAAAGCGTTTCACACTGCCTTCAAAAATACCGAGAGCATCGACTCCGCCATTTTCTTCAGAGCGTTGCATCAGCGCTTGCATACCGACACAAATCGCTAATACAGGCTTATTAAATGCTGCATGACGAACGACTTCATCAATCCCTGCTTCATGCATGCCTTGCATACAGTCACGCATAGCACCTACGCCAGGGAACACAATTTTATCAGCTTGAGCCACTAACTTGGGATCATTGGTCACATCGACCGTTGCACCAACATGCTCAAGCGCTTTTGCTGCTGAGTGTAGGTTACCCATACCATAGTCAAGAAGGGCAATACGGGTCATTACAAACTACCTTTGGTTGAAGCAATGGTGTTGGTTGCACGTGGGTCAATTTCACAGGCCATACGAAGTGCACGCGCAAATGCTTTGAACACACTTTCAATTTGGTGGTGACTATTTTTCCCTTTGAGGTTATCAATGTGTACTGTCATGAGCGCATGGTTCACAAAGCCTTGGAAAAACTCAGAGAAGAGATCCACATCAAAACGACCAATCATGGCGCGGGTAAATGGAATATCCATAAACAAACCCGGACGGCCTGATAAGTCCACCACAGCACGGCTTAAAGATTCATCTAACGGTGCATAAAAATGACCGTAACGACGTAAACCTTTTTTGTCACCTAAAGCTTTGGCAAAAGCCTGTCCAAGCGTGATACCACAGTCTTCAACCGTGTGGTGATCATCAATTTCCAAGTCGCCATCACATTCAATATCAATATCAAATAAGCCATGTCGCTTGATTTGATCAATCATATGATCTAAAAAGGGAATACCTGTGTTGAGCGTGCCTTGACCCGTACCATCGAGGTTTACACGAACTCGAATTTTGGTTTCGTTGGTATTTCTTACCACTTCACTGATACGTTCTGTCATAGACACGTTCCTCAAAGACGTCAAATAATTGATGTAAAATGTTTCGCCGTAACGAAGTCACCGCATATTAGATTGCTCAGGAGGGTTTATCAATGCCTATTACCGTACACGCTTATACTTCACTGGAAAAAGAAGAGTTGCGCAGCCAGCTAGAGCGACTGTACGACACCAGTCCTGAATTTGGCGATGGGCATGATGCCGTAGAACAACTTGAGCAAAATCTAGCTCAGTATACCTTACTTTACACCGCAGAATTTAATACTAAAGTCATTGGTGCCATTTGGTGTAGTGGGCAGGGTGAAAATAAAACCTTAGAATACATCGTAGTACATCCTGCTAACCGTGGACGAGGGGTTGCGGAGCGGCTGGTTGAAGAAGTTTGTCGAATGGAAGAAGCCAAAGGTGTGAAAGTGTTCGAGCCGGGTTGTGGTGCGATTCACCGTTGCTTAGAGCACATTGGTAAAATTTAAGCTTTTTTAAAGCAGTCTTTGGGCTGCTTTTTTTCATGAATAGCGATGGTAATGCGCTTTAAGTGTAAAGAATGACTCAAAAAATGTACGAAGGGTGCTGAGTTTGCTGTAAAAGTAAACACTCAAATGGTTTTTTTGAAAACGGACTTGACGCTGCTTCGCTTAAACTGTTTAATACGCGACATCGGCGTGATAGCTCAGTAGGTAGAGCAACGGATTGAAAATCCGTGTGTCCCCAGTTCGATCCTGGGTCTCGCCACCATATTCAAAATCTTATTTAAAGATTTCAATCCCTGATCCCATCAGGGATTTTTTTTGCCTGAAATTTATCCGATCAAATAAAAAAGTGATGATTTTTATTGACTATTCATCCGAGATACGGCTTAATACACGGCATCGGCGTGATAGCTCAGTAGGTAGAGCAACGGATTGAAAATCCGTGTGTCCCCAGTTCGATCCTGGGTCTCGCCACCATATTCAAAAAAGCCTCAAACAATGTTTGGGGCTTTTTTTGTCCCATGAAAAGTAGGATTGTATAAGGTGTTGGACAACATCATGCTTTAGTTAATGGAAAATGTGCTAATTTTGAGTCAAAAAGAAGACTGAGAATGGCTTATGAAAGACCTTTTTTCATCGGGAAGTCAGCTTTATCAACTCGCACGTCCAAGTTATCCAGCAAGTTTGATTCAAGAAATACTCAAGCATGTGGCGACTCCTCAATTTGCATGGGACTGTGGCGCAGGGTCGGGGCAATTGACTCAATTGTTGGCGCCGCATTTTGATGCCGTGGTGGCGACAGATATCAGTGCTCATCAGTTACAACAAGCACCTTATTTTGAAAATGTCAGTTATCAAGTTCAGTCTGCAGAGCACACCAGTTTTGCTGAGCAGAGTTTTGATTTAATCACGGTGGCCCAAGCCATTCATTGGTTTGATTTTGATGGTTTTTATGCAGAGGTGCTGCGGACTTTACGACCTGAAGGCATTTTGGCGGTCATTGGCTATGGTTTGATACAGCTGCAGCAACCTGAGTTACAGGGCTGTATTGAACGACTTTATTTTAAGACTTTGAGAGGCTATTGGGATGCAGAACGACGTTATATCGACGAGGCCTATCAAACCATTCCTTTTCCCTTTGAGGAAATAGCGACGTCTGAATTGTCGATGTCATTTCAATGGTCTGCTGCTCAATTGTTGGATTATTTAAATACATGGTCTGCACTGAAACATTATCGAGCGAAAAATTCAGATGACCCCTTATATGAGTTCAAAGCATTCTTTACGTTGGATGATCACGCGAACCAACTCTTTGAGCTTAAATTTCCAATTTTTTTAAGATTGGGTCGTCTACCTGTATCGGCGCATTGAGTGTCTGAGCTTAATCGGCAATCAGACGTTTACCAAAGCACACGACTTCGATTTCCTCATAGCCTAGCTGCTCATAGAAGCTTTGCACGTCGATGTTTTCTTTACGTACAAGCAGTTGTAGTTTGGGGCAACCTAAGGCAATCAGGCGCTTCTCGAGCTGCTGTATGAGTGCAGTTGCGACTCCATTGCGTTGAAAGTGTGGATGTACTGCCAAATAATTAATCCAGCCGCGATGGCCATCATAACCACCCATCAATGTGGCGATGAGTTGTTCATCTTTAACAGCCAGTAAAAATAAACCATCTTTTTGCGCAGTTTTTCTAAAAATATCAATTTCAGGGTTATTCCAAGGGCGAGTGAGGTCGCATACCTCCCAAAGTGCAATGACGTCTTCTAAATCTGTTTCGAGATAGGGGCGAATAATGAACATGAGCTTGGCATTTTTATTTTTGGATGCCTTTAGATTAATTGAGTTTTTTTATTTTGATAAGTGTTTTCTTACACTTTTCATCAGCCATAAAAAAACGCCCAATCGGGCGTTTTTTAAAACTTTAAATTAAGCAGATTTCGCTTCTGCTTGAACAGGAAGCATGTGACCTGTTTCTTCGAAGTTAGAGTGCCAAGAAAGTGCTTCACGAAGTAAGTGTGGAGTATGACCACCTTTTGCACATGAACGATCAAAGTAATCATTTAATGCATCACGGTAAAGTGGGTGTGCACAGTTGTCGATAATCGCACGAGCACGCTCACGTGGCGCTAAACCACGAAGATCTGCCAGACCTTGTTCAGTGACAAGGATGTCCACGTCGTGCTCTGCATGGTCAACGTGTGATGCAAATGGAACGATTGAAGAAATGTCGCCACCTTTTGCAATTGATTTGGTCACGAAGATTGCCAAGTGCGCATTACGTGCGAAGTCACCTGAACCACCGATACCATTCATCATTTTTGTACCACAGACGTGAGTTGAGTTTACGTTACCGTAAATATCAAATTCAAGTGCAGTATTGATGCCGATAATACCTAAACGACGAACCAATTCAGGGTGGTTTGAGATCTCTTGCGGACGTAAAACCAATTTATCTTTGTAGGCTTCAAGGTTATTAAATACTTTCTCGCCGTATTTAGCTGAAAGGGTAATTGATGAACCTGAAGCAAACTTCATTTTACCTGCATCAATCAATTCAAAGGTACAGTCTTGTAGGACTTCTGAATACATCACGAGGTCTTCGAAGTTCGAATCTTTAAGGCCTGTAAGTACAGCATTGGCAATTGAGCCAATCCCTGCTTGTAATGGGCCTAAGTTTTTCGGTAGACGCTCTTCAGCCACTTCTTTTTCAAAGAATGCGATTAAGTGATCTGCAATGCCTTGAGTTTCATCATCTGGCGCAGTTACTGTTGATGGAGAGTCGTGCAAGTCGTTGTTGATGACGATACCCACGATTTTTGCAGGATCGATATTGATCGCGTGCGTACCAATACGCTCATCTACTTGAGTCAATGGAATCGGTTGACGGGTCGGACGGTAAGTTGGGATGTAAATATCGTGTAAGCCTTCAAATGCTGGGCTTAAGTTGGTGTTGATTTCAACAATCACTTTTTCTGCGAAAATTGCAAAACTTGCAGAGTTACCTACAGACGTTGTTGGAATGATGCCACCATCTTCAGTGATCGCAACCGCTTCAATGATCGCTACATCTGGCTTTTTCAACTGAAGGTTACGCATTTGCTCAACAGTTTCAGACAAGTGTTGGTCAATGAACATCACTTCGCCATTGTTAATGGCTTTACGTAAAGTGTTGTCCACTTGGAACGGTAAACGACGTGCCAATACACCCGCTTCAGTCAATTGCTTGTCTAGGTCATTACCTAAAGAAGCACCAGTAATTAATGTGATTTTTAAAGGATTTGTGTGTGCACGTTTAACCAATGCCAAAGGTACAGCTTTCGCTTCGCCAGCACGAGTGAAGCCACTCATACCTACAGTCATGCCATCTTCAATAAAAGCAGACGCTTCTTCTGCACTGATGACTTTATCGTGAAGTGAAGCTAAACGGATACGATCTAAAGACATGGTTTACTCTCGTTAATATTCTGGATCTGGCACCGATTGTACCGATCAAGAACGACATTGTGCATACCTGTTAGGCTAAGGTCTAATTTTTTGAAAAAATGTTGGTATAAGGGATTCTGATGATTTGTAAGTGGTTGAAATATATTTGGTAAAATTAAATTGTTGAATAGTTGAACAAAATCGTTTGATCAACTATTGTACAAAGTTTAAAAATGCTCAACCAAGGTTTGCTTTAATTTTTCGAGTGGGTTGTTGCTGGAAATTTCAACATCTTGATTGTGATGAAGAGGCAGCGAAATAATTGCTTCAAGTCCGCCTTGTTCCCGATTATGAATGCTGAGTTGACCTTGGTGAATGTCGACAATGCGCTTCACAATGGCGAGACCTAAACCACTACCTTGAACTGTTCTGGCTTCATTCCCACGTACAAAAGGTTGCATGAGTTCTTCAATTTGATCATCAGGAATACCTTCACCATGGTCTGCTACGCTAATTAAAATATGTTCATTTTCCACTGTTGCGGAAAGTTCAATCGGCTCAGCACCGTAGCGTTTTGAATTATTAATCAAATTACCAATCAGGCGTTTAAGAGACAGGCTACGTGCTTGAATAATCGGTAATTCAGCAGGTTCAAAACGAATATCCAATGGTTTGAATTGCACCACCAATTCTTGTAACAGCATATTTAAATCGGTGTCTTGGATTTCCTCATCCGAGCCGTCACGCATATAGGAAATGAACTGATTTAAGATTGCGTCCATATCTTCAACGTCATAAATCAGTCCTTCTTTTAAAAAATCATCATCGGGCATCATTTCCGCACTGAGTCGAATACGGGTCAGAGGAGTGCGTAAGTCATGTGAAATCCCTGCCAACATAATCCGACGGTCACGTTCAGTTTGATCTAGGGTATAGATCATGTGATTAAACGCTTGGTTGACCTCGCGAATTTCTTGAGGGCCGTGATTGGTTTCTAAATACGGCGCTGTGCCTGTTTTACTATAACTATTGGCAGCATTTTGCAGACGGCGCAGTGGGCGATTGAGCTGACGAACCAAGGTTAAAATAATGGCTGCTGCAATAAGTGGTACGCCAAGCAGCCAACCGAAAATTAACTCAGGGCTGTAGTTGGCATAGGTTTTCAGTGGTTCGCGGACCCAGTTGCCGTTCATTTCAGGAGTTTGAATCCAAATACGCGGGCTGGGTTTAAACTGGAAATATACTGTGGCATGTTCGACTTTTAATTCTTTGGCCAACTTAGCTTCAATTTGGTTGGTAAAGAATTCGGCGATGACCTTATCTTTGACATTGGGATATTCTTTGGGATCGGTGACGTATTCAATGCCAACTCGGCTTCTTAGCCAGTCATCGACATCGACTTCAGTATTTTGATGATAAATCCGTAAATCGGGGTTGTTGAGAATTTCTATTTCAACAGCAAGATAACGAGCATGTTGTTGGATTTCTGGAAGATATAAGGTGCGCCAAAAGAACCACAAAGACATAAATAAACTGAAAAATACAATGAAGAGTACTAGTACGGTGGTACGCATGGCAGCAGAACGCGGCTTGATTTTATCTAAAAAGCGTTCCCAGCGCGTGCGTTTCCGTTCTGAATACGCTTCGTAATCTGTAAACTTCTGAGGGTCGATGGGTTCGAGTTTCACGCCAGCTTCCTGTGGACTATTTTTTATCAATGTTACTGAAAGATACAGCAGAGTTTTGCCGTTTTTATCAGTAATAGAAGGAGCTCATTCTGTTACTTTTTAAAAAGTAACCAAAACTTTTGCCATTCGCTGAACTCGCAATAAAGTTGACGAGCCTTGAAAGTAAAATTGGCTCAAACAGCAGCGAATGGCTTTTAGGGACAATAAGTTCGGTGAACGTTTACATTATTAGAGCTTATTATTCCGCGCCGTCTGGAACGAACACATAACCTACACCCCAAACCGTTTGAATATAACGTGCACGAGCAGGGTTTTCTTCCACAAGGCGACGTAGGCGCGATACTTGAACATCAATCGAACGTTCCATTGCTCCCCATTCACGGCCACGCGCAAGGTTCATCAATTTGTCGCGAGTCAAAGGCTCACGTGGATGTTGTACCAAGGCTTTCAGGACCGCAAACTCACCTGTAGTTAGGGTTACGACTTGACCTTCACGCGTTAGGGTGCGTGTTGATAAATCAAGTGACCATGGCCCAAAGCTGACCACTTCCATTTGTTGGCTTGGTGCACCTGGAACTTCACGTACTTGGCGGCGCAGTACGGCGCGAATACGTGCTAACAACTCATTTGGATTAAATGGTTTCGGTAAGTAGTCATCTGCACCCGCTTCTAGACCTGCAATACGGTCTGAGTCACTGCCACGTGCGGTAAGCATAATAATAGGCGTATCAATATTGGATTGGCGTAGACGACGGCAGATACTTAAGCCATCTTCAACAGGGAGCATGAAGTCGAGCACAATCAGTGAAAACAGTTCGCGCTGTAATAGACGATCCATTTGGGTTGCGTCATGCGCTGTTTTCACCACAAAGCCTTTATCTTCTAAAAAGCGTTGGAGTAGCGTACGTAAACGCACATCGTCATCTACCACTAAAATGCGTTCAACGCGATCTGCGTCGCTATGTACAGCATCTGTTTTTTCAGCAGGTACAACTAAACTCATTGAAGTGCTCCTTTATTCTTTATTGTCATCGTAAACAAAAGTCGGGACAGTCTTGAGTATACGACTCATTTGTATGTCTTTACTATGCTCTAAAGCAACAAATATTGCAGGTAAAATCAAGACATAGATACCAAATGTATACATCTTAGCCCATAGAAAAAAATGGCAAAGAATACCTAAAAATAAGATTTAACACTGAAAATGAGATGGATTTCTGAAATTTGCCTGAAATATGTCACATTTAAGCCATTAAATTAATAAAAACAGTTGTGGATTTTATAGTCTTGGTCTTTATAATCATGGCTTTTAGTACATATCCTTGTGGGATCACATACGATGACTGACTTAGTTCAGCAGTTGGCAAAAGAAATTGCCGTACGTCCAAATCAAATCGAGGCTGCCATCAAGTTGATTGATGAAGGTGCTAGCGTTCCATTTATTGCGCGTTACCGTAAAGAAGTCACGCAAGGCTTAGATGATGCGCAGTTACGTCAGCTCGATACACGTTTGGCTTACTTACGTGACTTATTTGAACGTCGCGACAAGGTAATCGAATCATTAAAAGAACAAGACAAATTGTCTGATGATTTATTGGCACGTGTAAATGCTGCTGAAACTAAAAATGCTTTAGAAGAAATTTACGCACCGTACCGTCCAAAACGGACCAGTAAATCATTTAAAGCCAAAGAAGCAGGCTTAGGCCCGATTGCAAAAAAAATCTTTGCAGAAGCGGTTGATCCAGCTGAAGCATTGGCAGGCTTTAGCCATGAAGATTACCCAGATCTAGAAAGTCAGTTGGATGCGATTCAACATATTCTAATTGATGACTGGGCGCAGAATATTGCACTGACCACTGAACTCAAGGCAATGTTTGCAAAAACAGCCACTTTAAAAAGTTTAGTGGCAAGTGATGAGAAAAAAGAAGTTGGCAAAAAATTCCGCGATTACTTCGACTTTTCTGAAAATTTAAATAAAGTCCCGTCACACCGTTTATTGGCTATGTTACGTGGCCGTCAAGAAAACGTTTTAGGTTTAAAAGTTGATGGCGAAGATGATGCACCATTGGCGCGTATTGAAAATGAATATGGCCTTGAAACTGCACAGCCGCAAGCACGTCAAGATTACTTAAAACAAACAGCTAAATTGTTCTGGTTAGGTAAGGTTCGTCCAAGCATCGAACATTCGTTGCTCACCGAAAAGCGTCTTGCCGCTGAGTCTGAAGCAATGGATGTTTTTGCTGAAAACTTACGTCATTTGTTGTTATCTGCACCTGCGGGCGCACGTACAACCTTAGGTGTGGACCCTGGCATCCGCACAGGGGTGAAATTGGCTGTGGTGAATGCATCAGGTGATGTACTTGCACATAGCACGATTTATCCATTTGCACCCAAAGATGATAAAGCGGGTTCAATTGCAGAACTTGCCCGTTTATGCCGCGAGTTCAATGTTGACCTGATTGCCATTGGCAATGGTACAGCGAGCCGTGAAACAGAAAGCGTTGTGGCTGAAATGATGGCTGCAAACAGTGATTTAAAACTGACCCGTGTTTCTGTATCAGAAGCGGGTGCATCGGTTTATTCAGCATCTGAATTGGCTTCTGCGGAGTTACCAGAGTTAGATGTGTCGATTCGTGGTGCAGTGTCGATTGCACGTCGTTTACAAGACCCATTGGCTGAACTGGTGAAAATCGATCCAAAATCGATTGGTGTAGGTCAGTACCAACATGATGTAAACCAAACGGGTTTAGCGAAAACCCTTGAAGCTGTCGTTGAAGACTGTGTGAACTCAGTGGGTGTGGATGTTAATACTGCATCATCTGCTATCTTGGGTTATATCGCAGGTTTGAATAAGTCGATTGCGCAGCAAATTGTCGATTTTCGTAAAGAAAATGGCCGTTTTGACAACCGCCAAGATTTGAAGAAAGTGCCACGTTTAGGCGAGCGTACTTTTGAACAAGCGGCAGGTTTCTTACGTATTCAAGATGGTTCAGAGCCACTGGATGCTTCTGCTGTTCACCCAGAGTCTTATGCGCTGGTCGGTAAAATTGTTGAAGCGAAAGCGACGACAGTGAAAGATATCATTGGTAACTCTGAAATCATTCGCCAAGTGAATGCTGAAGAATTTGCAGATGAGAAATTTGGTTTACCAACCATTCAAGATGTACTGTCTGAACTGGAAAAACCAGGTCGTGATCCACGTCCAGAGTTCCGTACAGCAAAATTCCGTGAAGACATTACCGAAGTTGCGCAACTGACTGAAGGCATGCAGCTTGAAGGTGTCGTGACCAATGTGACGAACTTCGGTGCTTTTGTGGATGTGGGTGTACACCAAGACGGTTTAGTCCATATCTCAGAATTGGCCAATGAATTCGTTGCAGATCCGCATAAAGTGGTGAAGCCAGGGCAAATTGTACAAGTTCGTGTACTCACTGTAGATGCTGAGCGTAATCGTGTGAATTTGTCGATGCGCCCTGAAGGTGCTGAAGCGCCTAAAGCTCCGCGTCAACCACGTCGTGAAAATACAGAGCGTAGTGAACGTAAACCACAAGGTAAACGTCCACAACAATCACGTCCGCAAGGCGAGCGTGCCCAGACAAACAAGAAGCCGCAAACGGCTAAACCTCAAGAAAATAAGATTGGCGGTTTAGGTGCATTGTTACTTCAAGCAGGGATTAAAGGTTCGAAATAATCTTTAAGATTTGAATAAAAAACCTCCCAAGTGGGAGGTTTTTTTATGGTTGCTTTTATCCGTTGATGATGGGCACGATCCAACTGGTGATAATCAGCATAATGCCAAAGTGCCCAAGCTTTCGGCAAACTTTGACAAAGGTTGGAGCGGGTTGTTCCAGTCGAGTAGCATAATCTTTGAGGCTTATGGCTTGGGTACTGCGGCTATGCCACAGGAAAACAGCAAGATCGATACAGATTAGAATCGTCCCGACATTGGCCACGATATCCATCATCACATAATCTTGTAAATACAGGCTACTGCCTACTCGGTAGCAGAGATAAATCGCAAAAGCGATACACACATATTGCAGTACGAAAGTAAAAGCGCGCATAAATTCACAAAATAAAAAAAGACGGCTGTTTATAACACAAAAAGTAGAAGGGGCACGTCGTCTTTATCTTTTGTCCACAAAAAAGGTATGAGTCTTAACTGATTAGGCTTTGTCCAATCAGGCTGGAAAAAATTGAGATTAAACCTATTTTTGAAAAAATATTGCTATACATGCTTGGGGGGTGTGAAGTTGGCCCAGCTTCTGTTTCTAGTGAGCGTATTTCACTCGTTAGTGGGGTAGTCTGTTGTGGTGCGTGTTGGCTCTTAAAGCCAAATTCGAGCAAGATCATCAGCAAACCGCCATGAATCAGCACTTGCCAGATTGAAATATGAGAGAGGGTGAGTTCTGTATATAGATTAAAAGTGGTAATTGCAGCAAAGATGAAGCAAAAAAGCTTGAATAAATAAAGTGCCTGCATTTCTTTTCCCCTTTTATTGTTGCTCTTATGGTGGACTTTTTTTCTTAAGCGAATATTAAGGACTATAAAAGAGTGGTGAAAAATTGAGTTACCCAACCTTTAATCAAAGGTTGGGTAAATTGTAAGAAAACTTACCAGTGTTCACCTGGGAACAAGCGTGCATATGCTTTTTGTACCCAGTTGAGTTTTTGCTGTTCGCCCACAGACGCGGTAGAACTTGGGAATAAGTTATAACCAATCGACATGAGCTTATTGTTGATGTCTGGTGCAATTGAATAAGTGATTGATGCCAAACGCCCTAAGTTAGTTGCCACTTTCTTCGGGCGTTTCACAATCGCATAAGCAACTAGATCTGCTGCTTGTTCAGGCGAAAGAGTCGGAACGTATTTATAAATTTTCGTCGGCGCAATCATTGGAGTGCGTACCAAAGGCATATAAACCGAAGTAATCGCAATTTTATGTGAATGCACTTCGGCAGAAAGACAGCGACTGAATGCATCTAATGCGGCTTTAGATGCCACATAAGCTGAGAAACGAGTGGCATTTGCCAATACGCCAATCGAGCTAATGTTAATAATATGCCCATCACGACGAATCATCATTTGTGGCAGGATGTTCATGACTAAACGTACAGCACCAAAGTAGTTGAGTTGCATGGTGCGTTCAAAGTCGTGGAAGCGTTCTGCTGACTCATGTACAGCACGGCGGATCGAACGACCTGCGTTATTAATTAAAATATCAATATGATCGACTGAAGCTAAAATCTGCTTAGAGACTTCATCAATCGAGTCTAAATCATTTAGGTCACATGGAAAAACAGAAGCTGAACCACCTTTGGCTTCGATTTCTGCTTTAACTTCATCTAGTGTTTCTTTGGTGCGCGAAACTAAAAGGACGTGTGCTCCTGCGTCAGCCAGTTTGTGTGCAACGGTTAAACCAATACCACTTGAAGCGCCTGTAATTAAGACGGTTTTTCCATTTACGCGTTCTTTAAAAAGTCTATCTATTCTTGAATTCACGTTATCATTCCTGATCTAAGTCAAATATTTGAGGGTTATGGCTGTTTTTATATTCGATTATTAAGGCTGCATTTTCAAAGAAATGTAGCGGCTTTCCTTCACGGTATAATACCTAAACTGCTTAAAAATATCACGGCATAAGTTATTGAAATAATAAATAAATTTAGAGCAAAAGCTCTATTTTATTGGTTCTAATTACTTGTTTTTAACATGAATTCAAGCGAAGTGAAAGGGCTATAAATATAAAAGACAAGCGTATAAAAAACCTCAATCATGTGATTGAGGTTTTAAGTTTAGTGGTCTGTATTTTAGACTTGAGCCAAGGCCTGCTCTAAATCTGCAATCAAATCATCAATATGTTCAATGCCTACAGATAAACGCACCATATCAAGACTTACTCCAGCAGACTTTAATTCCGCTTCATTCAGTTGGCGATGTGTGGTGGTGGCAGGGTGGCAGGCCAGACTTTTGGCATCGCCAATATTGACCAAGCGAGTGAAGAGTTGCAGAGCATCAATAAAGCGGGTGCCACCTTCACGGCCATCTTGTACCCCAAAGGATAAAATTGCCGAAGGTTTACCTTTGACATATTTTTGCGCTAAGCCATGCTGAGGGTGATCTTTCAAGCCGGCATAGTTGACCCATTTCACTTTGGGATGGGCTTGTAAATATTCTGCGACTTTCTGCGCATTTTCAGTATGACGTTCCATACGCAGGTTTAGCGTTTCTAAGCCTTGTAGAATCAAGAACACGCTTAAAGGGCTAATCGCAGCGCCGGTATTACGTAGTGGTACCACGCGGGCACGCGCGATATAAGCTGCTTCGCCTAAAGCTTCGACATAGTTCACGCCGTGATAGCTTGGGTCTGGCGTATTCAGCACTTTAAAGCGCTCAGGATACTTGCCCCAAGGAAATTTTCCGCTATCGACAATCGCACCGCCAATCGAGTTACCATGCCCGCCAATATATTTGGTTAATGAATGCACCACAATATCTGCGCCATATTCAAAGGGTTTCAGCAGCGCAGGGGTTGCGACGGTATTATCGACCACCACAGGCACGCCATACTCATGTGCGATTTTGGCAATCGCTTCTAGATCAATGATATTGCCCAGTGGGTTGCCAATCGATTCAACAAAGACCAACTTGGTTTTTTCATCAATTAAACAGCGTAGTGCTTCAGGGTCTTGATAATCAAAGAAACGGACTTCAATGCCTTGTTTCGGTAGAGTGTGGGCAAACAGGTTATAGGTGCCACCGTACAAGGTCGAAACAGAAGCAATGTTGTCCCCTGCTTCGGTAATCGTCTGAATCGCATAAGTAATGGCTGCCATGCCAGAGGCCAAGGCCAACGCACCAATGCCCCCTTCGAGCGCGGCTAATCGTTGTTCTAGCACCGCAGTGGTCGGGTTCATAATTCGGGTATAAATATTACCTTGGACTTTTAGGTCAAATAGATCCGCACCATGTTGCGTATTATCAAAGGCATAAGACGTGGTTTGATAAATCGGTACTGCCACTGCTTTGGTGGTGGCTTCGGGGCTATAACCAGCATGGATAGCCAAAGTTTCATCTTTATAGGTCATGGGACTTCATCTGCGTGAGTTAAATATTGCACAGTCTACCATCAATGAATATGAGTTAAAGTGTGAAAATAATGAATATTTATCTAAAAAATTCATAAAGATGAGTTACGAACAGCTTCTTGTCTGCGAAAAAGTGAGATAAAAGGGGTGTTTAAAAAATAACCGCACTGAAAGTTGTAACATTGCATTGAAGATCGGTTTCATGCCTTATTTTTTCAACGTATTCATCGTATAATGCCCGCAAATATTTTTTCGCTTCTTGCGATTTTTTGGTTTTTCTATTGAGGAGTCCTACGTGGCCCAATATATTTATACGATGAACCGAGTGTCTAAGATGGTTCCGCCTAAGCGCGAAATCTTAAAAGACATCTCTTTGTCATTTTTCCCGGGTGCAAAAATTGGTGTACTTGGTTTAAACGGTGCAGGTAAATCGACCTTGCTTCGTATTATGGCGGGCGTAGACAAAGATTTCTCTGGTGAAGCTCGTGCGCAACCGGGTATCAAAATCGGTTACTTAGAACAAGAGCCGCCACTTGATCCAAATAAAGATGTCCGTGGAAACGTAGAAGATGGTTTACGTGAACCATTGGATGCTTTGGCGCGTTTGGACGAAGTATTTGCTGAATATGCAGCAGAAGATGCAGACTTTGATGCATTGGCAAAAGAGCAAGAAAAACTTGAAGCGATTATCCATTCATGGGATGCGCATAACCTTAGCAACCAAATGGATCAAGCTGCAGCTGCCTTGAACCTACCAGCTTGGGATGCGGATGTCACACTACTTTCAGGTGGTGAGCGTCGTCGTGTTGCATTGTGTCGTTTGCTTTTATATAAGCCAGATATGTTGCTTCTAGACGAACCGACGAACCACTTGGATGCAGAATCTGTGTCTTGGTTAGAGCGTTTCTTGAAAGACTTTGCCGGCACGATTGTGGCGATTACGCACGATCGTTATTTCTTGGATAACGTGGCGGAATGGATTCTTGAGCTTGACCGCGGTATGGGTATTCCATATCAAGGCAACTATTCTTCTTGGTTAGAGCAGAAGAATGCGCGTCTAGAGCAAGAGAACAAGCAAGAAGAATCTTTTGCTAAAGCATTGAAGAAAGAACTTGAATGGGTTCGTTCAAATGCCAAAGGTCAGCAAAAGAAAAACAAAGCGCGTATGGAGCGTTTTGAAGAGCTTAACTCACGCGAATTCCAACAGCGTAACGAAACTTCTGAAATCTATATTCCACCTGGCCCACGTCTAGGCAATAAAGTCGTAGAAGTGGAAGGCATCAGCAAATCATTTGATGGTCGCGTACTGTACGAAAACCTCAGCTTTACCGTACCGCCTACAGCAATTGTGGGTATCGTGGGTCCAAACGGTGCGGGTAAAACCACACTGTTCCGTATGATGACTGGTGAACAACAGCCAGATACAGGTACGGTGACTTTGGGTGAGTCGGTTAAAGTAGCGTATGTGGGTCAGATTCGTGACACCTTGGATAACAACAAAACGGTTTGGGAAGAAGTTTCTGGCGGTTTGGATATCTTAAGAATTGGCGATTATGAAATTGCATCACGTGCTTATATCGGTCGCTTTAACTTTAAAGGTCAAGACCAGCAGAAGCGTGTAGGTGAGTTGTCAGGTGGTGAGCGTAACCGTTTACAACTGGCGAAAATCCTGCAAATGGGCGCAAATGTGATCTTACTGGATGAGCCATCGAACGACTTGGATATCGAAACCTTACGTGCGCTTGAGGATGCAATTCTTGTATTCCCAGGTACGGTAATGGTGGTGTCGCACGACCGTTGGTTCCTTGACCGTATTGCAACGCACATCTTGTCGTTTGAGAATGAACAGCCTGAATTCTACGAAGGTAACTATGCTGAGTACGAAGCCTATCGTTTAGCGCGTTTAGGTGATGCTGCGGTTCAGAAACGTACCAAATACAAGAAAATTGGCGGATAATATCCCCGCATAAAAAAACCAGCCTAAGGGCTGGTTTTTTTATGCTTAGCAATTGTCGCTTAAGGCGTTTTAAGGGCATTCACTTGTACGCTGATAATGGTGTAATACTGATTTTTAGGTTTTGCTTTGGCATCGGCTTTTTCGCTCACTTCAATCAGGTATTGCCCAGCTTGTGCAAAAGTGAGTGTGGTATTGCCTTGTGCATCGACAGGTGTGCTTTTCGCTTGCTGCTCAAGCTCACCTTGAGCGCGAACCATGAGTTCTGCATGTGCGAGGGCTTTGCCTGCTTGAGTAATTTGAAGTTGTACAGGCTTTTGCACCGTAATTTCATTTGGATGGGTTTTGAAGTTGACTTGAATTGGGGCTGGCGTTACAGCAACAGGTGAGGTGCTGTCTTTGCTCACATAGCTTTGAATGCTCCATTCGCGAACCGTAGAGACCTTACTTGGCACTTTGCCTTTAAAGTCACTTGGTATGACATAGTCACGCTCGCTTAGGGCAGGGACTTTGTCTGCTGCTACATCGGCAAAGATTTTCCATTGATGATTATGTTTTACATATTCAATTGGATATGAGGTCTTGGCAAAAATGGTATAGGTGCCTTTTTCCGGTAGCTTGAGATCAAATGCAGTTGCAGATTCTAAGTGCTTTTGTGCTTGAATCGTAGTCTGTGTTTGGTTTGGTTGGAAAACGCTGAACGAAACATCTTTTAGGGCATATTCAGGATGAAAGGCTTGTTCCGCATAGGCACTCAATACAGGGACTTGGGTATTTTCAGTGTGATACGCCAGTGGAGCGACATAGGGTTCATGCGCTTGAGCCACTGAACAGAATAAGAGTGTGCAGAGTAGAGCGTTTTTCATAGAGATTAGGCCTAAAAATATTTCGTAAGATGAGGTTTTTGATTATATCGAGAAAAACTAACAGGTGATAATAATTATTATTTATTCTTTGGGTAGATAAAAAAGGGAGTGCATAGACTCCCTTTTTGGATGCGGGTTCTAAGTTAAGGCTTAGATTTCCCACTCATGGTCACATTCACGGCATTTCCATTTTTTCTGAGACTGCATGAAGCCTTGCATTGAAATCTTAAAATCAGGAAGGTCGCGGTAAAATAGGAAGCCTGCAATTACACACACGATGAAAACCACAACCGTTGCAATTTGTAATGTTGAGCCAGCGCCATCCCCAAATAGCCACATTGCGATGCTAATGAGCACCAAAAGTAATAATACAAAAATGGCTGGAACTAAAAAAACCAGACTTTTAGGCACGACAGGGCGTGTTGCTGGAGCCCCTGCTTGAGCAACAGGCATAATTTTTGGGCTTTGACATTGAGGACAACGATATTGCATTACAACTCCAAAATTCGAATCTATGCTGTATTCTAATCGGATTAGAG
The DNA here is from genome assembly GCF_037572605.1 of Acinetobacter sp. MYb191. NCBI lineage: Bacteria > Pseudomonadati > Pseudomonadota > Gammaproteobacteria > Moraxellales > Moraxellaceae > Acinetobacter > Acinetobacter sp. MYb191. Next base: position 24,598 of record NZ_JBBGZP010000015.1, read on the forward strand.
CAGAAAGCCAAAAAAGCGTGGTAATGAAGTGCTGATAAATTTGAGGCAATAAAAAACCCAAGTCATAATGCTTGGGTTTTTTACCAGATGTTGCCATCTTAAATATGGCGTCCCTACGGGGATTCGAACCCCGGTTACCGCCGTGAAAGGGCGATGTCCTAGGCCTCTAGACGATAGGGACTTATTGAGGCATCACGTTGAGTGGTTAACACCGTCTCTCTGTGTGAGCGCTATATTAGGGATATAACGCCCATGCGTCAACTAAAAAATCAATTAAGCTTCATCAACTGCGTCATTTTTCGGCAATTTTAGGCTTTCATTGAGTTTTTCCCAAACTTTTGCTTCTTTTTTGCTAGGACCACCCACAATTTCAAGGGCATGACGTAAGCGCGCGAAGGTTAAGTCAGGGCCAATGGTGACCATGGTTTGCATCACTGGGGTCGAAGCAGTTGAACCTGCAATGGCAATAAAGAACGCTGGCATAAAGTCACGAAGCTTAATTTCCATTTGGCTGGCTAAGTCCATCAAGGTTTGACTTACGGTGTCATTGTTCCATGTGAACATGCTTTCCAAACGCCAAATCGCAAATTGCAGACTTTGACGAACTTGTTCTTCGCTCAGTTTCTTGCTTTCAAACTGTTCTTTAGTCAAGCTTGGGAACTGGTTAAAGTAATGCGCAGACCAGTTCACCGCTTCTGAAAGCAAGTTGATACGAGGTTGAATCGCTGCGGCGATGTCTTCGAGCATCTTACGATCTGCTTTCCATGCCAATAAAGTATTTAACAGTTCAGCAGGGCTTAAGCCTTTGATCCATTGACCATTGAGCCAATTCAGTTTTTCCACATCAAAAATTGGGCCACCGAGGGATACACGTTGAATATCAAAGTGTTCAATCATCTCGGCTAATGTGAATTTTTCGCGTTCATCTGGCATAGACCAGCCCATACGGCCTAAGTAGTTCAGCAAGGCTTCAGGCAAGACACCAATATTTTTGTAGTAGTTAATAGAGGTTGGGTTCTTACGTTTCGACAGTTTTGATTTGTCTGGGTTACGTAGTAATGGCATATGACCCAGTACAGGCATTTCCCAACCAAAGTATTGATACAGCAACTGATGTTTAGGTGCGGAAGGCAGCCATTCTTCGCCACGGAAAACGTGGGTGATTTGCATCAAATGGTCATCGACCACATTGGCAAGGTGATAGGTTGGTAAACCATCTGTTTTAAGCAAGACTTGCATGTCCACTTGCACCCAAGGAATTTCCACTTCCCCGCGCAGTAAGTCATTGACTGTACAAATGCCTTCTTCGGGCACTTTCATACGAATCACGTGTGGCTCACCTGCAGCAAGGCGACTTTGGACTTCTTCAGCAGATAATTTTAAACCACGACCATCGTACTTTGGTGTTTCACCACGGGCTTGTTGTTCTGCACGCATTTGATCCAACTCTTCGCTCGTTGCAAAGCAGTAGAACGCATGACCTTTTTCAACCAAATCCAGTGCATATTGTTTATAAATATGCATACGTTCAGACTGGCGATATGGTGCATGTGGCCCACCAATATCTGGACCTTCAGACCAATTCAATCCTAACCAACGCAATGAATCTAAAATCATTTGTTCAGATTCAGGAGTCGAACGAAGTTGGTCGGTATCTTCAATCCGCAGAATAAATTCACCACCATGTTGCTTGGCATAGCATAAGTTAAATAACGCAATATACGCTGTGCCCACATGCGGGAAGCCAGTTGGAGAGGGTGCAATACGAGTACGAACAGTCATAGCCAATTATGATTCAGAATGTAAATTGAGGTCTATTATAACGAAAAAGCCCGACCACTTAATGCTTAATTCAACATTCAGTGATCAGGCTTTTGCGCGCAAATGTCATAACTTGAGAGAGGTTACGACACTGTGGCTTATTTTTAGTTTAGAGGAACAATGATTGCACAAAACGGCTAAAGCGCTGGTTTTGTGTAGCAAAGAAATTTTGTGTCGGTGCAACTTTGATTGAGGTCATGATTTTTAAATCATTATCCGTCATCGTAGTTCGGTCACTGCCTTTTTGTTGGCTGAGCGCTTTTTCAATCAACGATGTTTTTTCAGTGGGCATCGTGGCTTTGTCATTGCTTTGAATGGCTGCACTATGTCCCAGTTGGCTAAAACAAGCCAAGCCGATACTCAACGTAACGGTATGTAAAAATGTTGCTTTCATGTCCTTTTCCCCCCTCTCAACATGGTATTGGAACAGATTTTTATTAAAGTCATTGGTAATCTAGTTTCAATTTAACCGATTTTACAAATAAAAAAGTAGAACTGTGTCACACAATTTACAAAATTATAAACAAATTTGGGCTAAATTGACATTTAAACATCAAATATAAATCATTTGGCTTTTTGTACCAAATAACTGTGGAGATAGCATGGAGATTTTGAGCTTGATCTGTGGAGGATGGATATGGGGTTATCCTTAAAAGTGCACAAAATAGTCCTTTTAGAGATATCTTTTTATCAGATATAAAAGCCATAATTAATTATAAATAGATGATTGTATTGATTTTTTGTTGTTTATATAGTGAGCAAATTCAGTTCGAGTATAAAGCAATGAAAAAAATATTAGCGACATCTATTTTAGTATTACTTGGGGGCTTTGCAGCCAGTGCTTATGCGGCAAAAGATTTTTTAAATGTGTCTTATGACCCGACCCGTGAGTTTTATCAAGAATATAACCAAGCCTTTGGACAGTATTGGAAAAGCAAAACTGGGCAGGAGGTCAACTTTAAGCAGTCTCATGGTGGATCGGGTAAGCAAGCACGTGCCGTTGCAACGGGTTTACAAGCAGATGTGGTGACCTTGGCCTTGGCCAATGATATTGATGAAATTGTGAATACTGGACAAATTGATAAAAACTGGCAAAAAGAATTTCCAAATAATTCTGCACCTTATACTTCAACGATTGTTTTTTTAGTGCGTAAGGGTAATCCCAAACAAATTAAAGACTGGAATGATTTAACCAAGCCGGGGGTTGAGATCATTACCCCAAATCCAAAAACAGGGGGGGCGCCGCGTTGGATTTATTTATCGGCTTGGGGTTATGCGTTAAAACAACCGGGAGGTAATGATGCTAAAGCCAAAGAATTGGTGAAAAAACTTTATCAAAACGTCAAAGTCCTTGATTCAGGCGCACGAGGTTCATTGACCACGTTTGCTGAACGAGGCATAGGTGATGTGTTGTTGTCTTGGGAAAATGAAGCCTTACTGGCAACCCAAGGCCTCGGTAAAGACAAATACGATATTATTTATCCGTCTATTTCGATTTTAGCGGAGCCGTCGGTTGCGATTGTAGACAAAACCGTGGACAAAAATGGCAATCGAAATTTGGCCAAGGGCTATTTAAACTATCTGTATTCGCCAAAAGGGCAGGAGTTGGCGGCGAAGCATTTCTTCCGTCCACGAAATAAACAGGTGGCGAACAAATACCTTGCGCAATTTCCAAAGCAAAAAACCTTTAATATTAATGATGTCTTTGGAGGGTGGGCCAAAGCGCAGAAAACTCACTTTGTAAATGGTGCGATCTTTGATCAGATTTATACTGAAAAATAAACGTGCTGTGGTTTGACGCAATCACGTTCGGACATCAAAGTGGATATACGTATATCCACTTTTATTATATTTTAAGCATAAAAATGTATATAATAAGAATAAGTAAAGTGTTTGCTATTATTTTAAATAAAAACAATTCATTAAGTCTTAGTGATTCTAAAATAACGAGTATTTAAAAAACAAAAGTGAATTGCGATTTATGATTTTGTTTCATATATTTAGCATAATTCTTGATATTTAATTTAATACGCCATGAAAACGCATTTGAAATCTCTCTGGGCTGCTGTCGTAGTGGCAACAGGTCTGACATTCAGTATGACATCAGCTCAAGCGGCTGACCGTACTATGCTCAATGTCTCCTATGATGCAACACGTGAATTTTACGATGAGTTCAATAAATCCTTTGGTGCCTATTGGCAAAGTCGTACAGGACAAACGGTCGACTTTAAACAGTCACACGGTGGTTCAGGTAAACAAGCCCGTTCGGTCGTGGATGGTCTAAAAGGGGATGTGGTGACCCTGGCCTTAGCCAATGACATTGAAGAAATTGTCAAATCAGGTCAAATTCAGCCGGGTTGGCAAAAAGAGTTCCCAAATAACTCTGCACCTTATACATCGACCATTGTGTTCATGGTACGCAAAGGCAACCCGAAAAAAATTAAGGACTGGTCTGATTTAATCAAACCGGGTGTACAAATTATTACGCCTAATCCTAAAACAGGCGGTCTACCGCGTTGGGTGTATCTGTCTGCTTGGGGTTATGCACTGAAACAACCTGGTGGTAATGAGGCCAAAGCCAAAGAGTTTGTGGGTAAAATGTACCATAACGTGAAAGTCATGGACTCTGCGGCACGGGCGTCTATGACCACCTTTGCAGAACGTCGCATTGGTGATGTGTTGTTGACTTGGGAAAATGAAGCCTTAGTGACACAAAAAACTTTAGGTAAAAATCAGTTCGATATTGTTTATCCATCGATCTCGATTTTAACCGAGCCTTCGGTGGCAATCGTGGATAAGACTGTGGCGAAAAATGGCAACAAGTGGTTAGCACAGGGTTATATCAACTATTTATATTCACCACTGGGTCAGGAAATGGCGGCGAAACACTTCTATCGTCCGCGTAATGCTGCGGTTTTAGAAAAATATAAAGCGCAATTTCCACCGTTAAAAACCTTCACCATTGATGAGGTGTTTGGTGGTTGGGCCAATGCTCAAAAGACTCACTTTGTGAATGGGGCGACTTTCGACCAAATCTATAATAGCCGTAAATAATCCAGTTAATTATTTCAGCTGCTGCTTAAAAAGCCTCCCTTGGGAGGCTTTTTTGATAATGAATGCCGTTTAAAAACGGTTTTGTCTATGAAAAGTAATATTTCCCTACAAAAAGTCGTTTGGAGCTTTGTTAAAACAAGGTAATAATGTGCAGTTACATTTTTCCTTCCGATCATATTGAGTCTTTATGTCGCATATTTCTGTATTACTTCACGAAACTGTTGATGCTTTGGTAGCAGATCGCAATACAGGGATTTTCATTGACGGGACGTTTGGTCGTGGCGGACATACGCGCTTGCTGTTGTCTAAGCTGGATGAAAATGCACGTGTCTATGGTTTTGATAAAGACCCGCAAGCACTGGAAACAGCCGCGATTTTAGAACAAGAAGATACACGTTTTAAAATTATCCATGCCAGCTTTGCTGACCTTAAGCATGAGTTAGAAGTACGCGGCATTGGCTTGGTCGATGGGGTTATGGCCGATTTGGGCGTGTCTTCACCGCAGCTTGATCAGGCGGAGCGTGGCTTTAGTTTTATGAAAGATGGACCACTGGATATGCGTATGGACAATTCAAAAGGTCCAACTGCAGCGCAGTGGCTGGTCAATATTGAGGAAGAAGCGTTAGCCAATATTATTTTCCAATACGGTGAAGAGCGTTATAGCCGTCGTATTGCCAAAGCCATTAAAGCGGCTGGGTTGATTGAAACGACCGCGCAGTTGGCTGAAATTGTGAAAGTAGCGCACCCGAAATGGGAAAAAAATAAACATGCTGCAACACGAACTTTCCAAGCAATTCGTATTGCCATTAATAAAGAATTAGAAGATATTGAAGTTTTCCTACCGCAAGCGGTAGACGTATTAAAACCAAATGGTCGCTTGGCTGTGATTAGCTTCCATTCGCTAGAAGATCGATTAATTAAACAATTTATTCAAAAAGAGTCGACACTTGAGGAAGACATGGGTTGGGGTATGCCACAACAACGACCAGATACACGTCGTTTAAAGAAAGTATCACGTGTGAAAGCAAGTGATGCCGAGGTTAAAGCCAATCCACGTTCACGTAGTGCATGGCTTAGAGTTGCAGAGCGCTTAGCACTTAAAGGCGAATAATGAAAACTGAAGTCGTTGAAAAAATTCCAACAAAGTTAAAGTTTAAGAAGCTGATTGCCTATGTCATTTTATTGGTGCTGGTGTTTATCAGTGCCATGATGGTGGTGTTCCAAGTGTTTGAATACCGTCATGACTATCGCGAAATGAGCTCTTTTATGCGCGAGCGTGATGACTTAAATGCAGAGTGGGGCCGTTTGCTGATTGAACAGCAAACTTTTGGCGCAACTGCACAAATTGGAACGCGCGCAGTGACGCAACTGCGGATGTATTCACCACCTGCGGCGCAAACCGTAGTGATTTCTTTACCCACGACTTCAGAAGACAAAAAATAAGGCCGCTGTAACATGGTAGAAAAGCGTAAACCCACTCGTAAAAAACAGCAAGCGGTGACTGAAAAATCGGCTCTACAGGTTGAAATGTGGCGCTTCTATCTCATGTGGGCGGTGGTTTTAGCCTGCTTTATTGCTTTGGTTGGACGTGCTTTTTACGTACAGGTCATCAATACCGAATTTTTGCAAAATAAAGCCAATGCCAATATTTTAAGAACAGAAAAAATTAAGGCCATGCGCGGTGTGATTTATGACCGTCATGGTGTGCCTTTGGCGATCAGTACGCCGATTATGAAAGTGGTGATTGATCCACGTGATTATTTTGATAATAAAAAACTGTTTGATGAAATTACCGCTGAATTAGCCAAAGATCCACACAATCGTAAATTGAAGCGTCAATTACCAGACAAAAACCTAAATCTGGATGAACTGGCTGATGCCGTGGGCATGGATCGTGCAGAACTCAAACGGAAACTGAATGAACGTCCGCGTTCGCGTTACTTGGTCTTGAAAAAAGAAGTGCCACCTCAGCAAGCTGAACTGATTGCGAAGCGTGAGTTCCAAGGGGTGTATACCGAAAAGAACTACAAGCGTTACTATCCGCAGCCACAACCGAATGCGCAAATTATTGGTTTGACCAACAGTGAAGGTTCGGGCATTGAAGGTTTAGAAATGCAGCTGAATCAACGCCTGTCGGGTATTGATGGTGAGCAGCAAATTGTTCGAGATAAAAAGGGCAATCGTTTTAAAGATGCCGAGGTGGTTAAAGAAGTTGAGCCGGGCGAGAATATTACGCTCAGTATTGATTCGCGCCTTCAGTACATTATGTACCGTGAACTGACCGCTGCGGGTGTAGCCAATAATGCTCGTTCTGCAACAGCGATTGCGGTCGATGTGAAAACGGGTGAAATTTTAGCGATGGCGTCGTGGCCGTCGTATAACCCGAACGATAAAAACAGTTTGTCCAATAAAGACGCCATGCGTAACCGTGGTGCGGTTGACTCTTTCGAACCGGGTTCAACCATGAAGCCTTTGACCATTTCAATGGCTTTGGAAAGCGGCAAATATATGCCGAATACGGTGGTCAATACCACTCCAGGTTCGATGCGAGTCGGTAACCACACTATTCGAGATACGCATAACTACGGTCCACTGACTTTAGGTGGGATTATTCAAAAATCCTCTAACGTGGGTGTGGCTAAAATTGCCTTGTCTCTCCCTTATGCAACTTTACCGACATTTTATAAACGTCTCGGTTTTGGTCAGCGTTCAGCAGTTAAATTCCCGGGTGAAAGTGGTGGTTTAATTCTTCCACCAAGTAAATGGAATGTATCGGAAGTGGCGACCATGGCATATGGCTATGGCTTAAATGCGACTGTGCTGCAAATGGTGGATGCTTATGCCATGTTGGCTAACAAAGGTGTGAAAATGCCTTTGAGTTTGTATAAGTTAGATGCGCCTCCCCGTGGTGAACAAATGATTGATCCAAAAATTGCGGATCAAGTTTTGTTAATGATGGAAACGGCAACCTTACCGGGTGGTACCGCGACTCGTGCAACCATTCCGGGCTACCGTGTGGGTGGTAAAACAGGAACCGCACATAAGTTACGTGCTGACCGTAAAGGTTACTCAACCAATGAATATCGTGCACTTTTTGCTGGTGTTGCACCCGTTAGCGACCCGCGTTTAGCGATGGTGGTTGTGGTCGAAAACCCGCAAGGGACCTACTATGGTGGTACGGTGTCTGCGCCTGTATTTGCCCGTGTTATGCAAGAATCCTTACGTTTAATGAACGTGCCTTTAGATAAACCTTTAGATGCTCCTGTAATCAAGAGATAGGTGATGAATGTCCATTACATTTCAACAACTCTACACCGTTAACCAAAGCGCTGAATGGATGGCACAGCCATTTCAAGGTTTTGTTCTTGATAGTCGTAAAGTACAGGCAGGGCAAATTTTTATTGCGCTGACATCACTTTCACAACCTGAAAAAACCGTGCAGTTTGCACAAATAGCCTTGGATAAAGGGGCTTTAGCGGTGGTGAGTGAAACTGAGCTTGCACTTGAAAACAGTATTGTGGTGCCGAATGTGCGTCACTTGATGGGAGGCTGGCAAAAGCAATTTTTGTTGGCCACTAGCCAAGTCCAGCCTGCTCGTATTTTAGCGGTGACAGGAACCAATGGTAAAACCACGATTTCTCGTTTGGTTGCTGAGCTGTTGATGTTGCAAGGTCAGTCTTGTGCTGTGATGGGCACGACAGGTAATGGCATTTTACCGAATTTAGAAGCATCGTCGCATACCACCTTGGATGCGCTGCACTTACAAAATGCACTGCATAGCTATACCAAGCAAGGGGCTGAATTTGCATCGATTGAAGCCTCTTCACATGGTTTGGAACAAGGCCGTTTAGCGGGCAGTGAAATTGAAATTGCTGCGTATAGCAACTTAAGTCGCGACCATTTGGACTACCATGGCACGCTTGAGGCCTATGCCGAAGCTAAATCTCGCTTGTTTCAATTTCCATCATTGAAAGTTGCGGTCATCAATCTGGATGATGAACATGCTGGGGTCATGATTCAAGCAGCAGAAAATAATCCAGCCCAACCGAAAATTTTAACCTATTCAACCACACAGCCTGCGGACTATCAGGTAAAGAATATTCAATATAGCCTGACGGGTGCGAACTTTAGTTTGTGTACGGCACAGGCCGAATATCAGGTACAGAATCCATTACTCGGTCATTTTAATATTGAAAATTTGGTCGCAAGTTTAATTATGGTTGAACAAGCAGGCTTTGATTTAGCCGATGTGATTGCAACGACTGCGCAGCTTCAAGGAGCGCCAGGTCGTATGCAAGTGATTCGTGATGATGCGCGTTTGTTTGTGGTCGACTATGCCCATACGCCTGATGCTTTGGTGCAAGTCTTAAGCACGTTGAAGCGCCATGTAGAACAGCAACTCTGGGCAGTATTTGGCTGTGGTGGAGACCGCGACCGTGGCAAACGCCCACTCATGACCCAAGCTGCTTTAAACGGAGCAGATGTGGTGTTGTTGACTTCAGATAACCCACGGACCGAAAATCCTGAGCAAATTTTTGCCGATATGAAAGCGGGTGTTGATTTCTCAACTCGTGTGGTTCATGAAATCCATGATCGTCGTGAAGCGATTAAATTTGCCGTTCAACACGCTCAAGCGGGTGATATTGTCGTGATTGCAGGCAAAGGCCATGAAAACTATCAAGAAATAGAGGGTGTTCGGCATTGGTTTGACGATGTCGTCGAAGTGCAATCCGCGATTGATGCACAGCACCACACTACTGATTTTGCTTATCCTGCACACTAAGGAAGTCGTATGCATACCTCAACAACCAGCACAGTGCCTTTAGTGTCATGGACCGCCGCACAGTTACTTGAAGCCACCCAAGGTTATTGGCTAAATGATCAAGCGCCAAATACTGAAATTAAACGTATTTTGACGGATTCGCGTGATGCAGAAGCAGGAGATGCTTTCTTGGCACTCAAAGGCGAACGTTTTGATGCGCATGCTTTTATTACGCAAGTCGCTGAACAAGGCTGCCAAGTGGCTATTGTGAGCCAGCCTATAGATGCGGAGATTTGTCAGTTGGTGGTGCCTGATACACGTTTGGCATTGGGACAACTGGGGGCTTATCGTCGTGCACAAAACCCACAGCTAAAAGTGATTGCGCTGACGGGTAGTAGTGGTAAAACTACCACCAAAGAAATGTTAGGCAGTATTTTGTCGCGTATAGCACCAACGTTGGTGACCCGTGGCAATCTGAATAACGACTTGGGTGTGCCAGTCATGTTATTGGAATTACGTCCTGAGCATCAATATGCAGTGATGGAATTGGGTGCAAGCCATCAAGGTGAAATTGACTATACTTCGAATTTGGTCCAGCCCTTGGTTGCAGGCATTATCAATATTGGTACAGCACACTTGGGTGAGTTTGGTGGACGCGATGGTATCTGCCGTGCTAAGGCTGAGATTTATGCGCATATTGCTCCAAATGGCACATCTATTGTTCCTGCAGCCGATGATTTTGCCGATAGCATTCGCCAAGCAGTACAAACTGAACAGGTGCTCAGCTTTGGTGCGGGGGGTGAAATTTTTGCCACTGAGATTGAGTTACAGGCACAATCGGCAACGTTTAAGCTAAATACTCCGCAAGGTGTGCGTCAGGTGAATTTGCCGTTTGCTGGGGAGCATAATGTTCAAAATGCAACTGCTGCGGCAGCTTTTGCTTTAGCGATTGGTATTAGCTTGGATGATATTGTGCTTGGTCTTGAGCAAGCGGTCGGTGCAAAAGGGCGTTTGAACTTTATTCAGCAAGGCCATCATTTGTTGATTGATGATACCTATAATGCCAACCCAACTTCTATGCGTGCAGCTGCTGAAGTGCTTGCACAGCAAGAGGGGGTTCGAGTGATGGTGATAGGCGATATCGGTGAGCTAGGTAGCTCTGCTGCGCAGCAGCACTATATGCTGGGGCGTGATTTGGTCTCAGTGAAAGGGCTGAACTTTGTGGTGGCTGTCGGTGAATTTGCACCTGCGGCACAAGAAGGCGCACGCAGCACGCAATATGGCAAAAAAATGCAGGCTTTTTTAACTCAAGAGCAGGCTTTGCCGTTCTTACTCAGTTTAATTGAAACACATCAACCCCAGTCTATGAGTTTCCTGTTTAAAGGTTCTCGTTATACCCATATGGAAACGTTGATGGCTGATTTGATGGAGAAACTCTAAATGTTGTTATGGTTATTTGAACAACTGGCGGGCTACCATAGTTCGTTTCAGGTGGTTCGTTATTTAACATTGCGTTCTTTGCTCAGTGTTTTAACCGCACTGACCATTGGTCTAGTGCTCGGTCCTGTGATGATTCGCAAGTTGCAAGCACTCAAATATGGTCAAGCCGTGAGTTCATATGCTCCTGAAAATCATGCCAAAAAAATGGGTACACCAACCATGGGTGGGGTGCTGATTTTACTCTCAATTGGTATCTCCACACTGTTGTGGGCTGATTTATCAAACCCATATGTATGGATTGTCTTGGCCGTGATGGTGATTTTTGGTGCAGTGGGTTGGGCCGATGACTGGATCAAGATTCGCTATAAAGACAATGCAGGTTTACCTGCCCGTAAAAAATTCTTCTGGACCTCGCTTGCGTCATTGGGCGCTGGTATTGCACTATATGTAATTGCGCAGCAACAGACCAATCCTGTACATACCGCGAATATGCTGGATCTGCTGATTCCATTTTTTAAAGATTTAAGTATTCCGTTGTCGGTGATTCCGCTGGGTATTGGTTTTATCATTTTCACCTATTTGGTGATTAATGGTGCATCAAATGCCGTGAACCTGACCGATGGTTTGGACGGTTTAGCGATTATGCCTGTGGTGCTGGTTGCTGCTGGTTTAGGTGTATTTGCATATTTGGCTGGTGATGTTCGTTTTGCCAATTATTTACATATTCCTTATGTGCGCTTTGCCTCTGAGTTGGTGGTGATTTGTGCAGCCATGATTGGCGCAGGTTTAGCCTTCCTTTGGTTTAATGCACACCCTGCACAGGTCTTCATGGGCGATGTGGGTGCATTATCATTGGGTGCAATGCTTGGTACAATTGCGGTCATGGTTCGTCAGGAAATTGTCTTTGCCATTATGGCTGGTGTGTTCTTGGTCGAGGCGATATCAGTCTTCTTGCAAATTGGTTCCCTCAGAATGCGTAATAAACGCGTGTTCCTGATGGCGCCATTACACCACCATTATGAGAAAAAAGGCTGGCGTGAAACCCAAGTGGTGATTCGTTTCTGGATTATCACAATTATGCTGGTAGTTTTAGGGCTAATGACCTTAAAATTGCGCTAAGCAAAAGTATGAAAAGAGTCGGCATTTGCCGGCTTTTTTTATGCCTGAGGTAATGTCTTGGAGAAAATAATGAATCTGCTCATGTGTCCTGTGTGTCGCGAGGCTTTAACTTTAAATGAAAGAACATGGCGCTGTGCGAATTCACATAGTTATGATGTGGCGAAACAAGGCTACGTCAATCTGCATGTTGTCCAACATAAGCACAGCAAAAATCCAGGGGATACGCCTGAGTCGGTACAAGCCCGCCGTGCATTCTTAAGTGCAGGTCATTACATGCCCTTACAGCAAGCAGTGGTAAATAAGGTACGTGAGTTACGTATTGAAAATTTACTCGATATCGGCTGTGGTGAAGGTTATTACACCGATGCGATGCAGGCTGAAGTGTTGCAATGCATCGGTGTGGATATTGCAAAAAATGCAGTTCAAGTGGCTGCGAAAATTAATAAAAATATCACGTGGGTGGTAGGTACAGGGGCAACTTTACCCGTGTTAGACCAGTCGATTGATCTGTGTAGTAGTTTGTTTAGCCCGATTCCAAAACAGGAGATTTTACGGGTACTCAAACCGCAAGGATATTTATTGGTGGTGACGCCTGCGCCTCAGCATTTATATGCAATGCGTGAGGCCTTGTTTGAAGAAGTTAAGCCGCATGAACCGAGCAAATTTGTAGAACAGTTGAGTGATGCGTTTGATTTGGTGAGTGATGATGTTGTCGATGCTGAGCTTAAGCTCAATCAGCAGGACTTACAAAACCTGATTGCCATGACCCCTTATGCTTATAAGGCGAAACAAGAGCGCCGTGAAGCCTTAGAGGCTCAAGCAGCTTTTGACTTACGTGCACAGTATCAAATTTTACTGTTTCAAAAAAAAGCATAAGTATAAAAAAGCCCGCAGATGCAGGCTCTTCTTATTGGACTTGATCAATCAAATGATCGAGCGCATCCGATTTAGGTTTTGGTTGTTCTTTCGGTGCTTGCATGGTGGGTGGGGTGCTGTTCTTTGGAACCAGCGTTTCCTCTTCACCTGGCAAATCATCAAAGTCACGCTCAGGAGCACGCGGAACCACCACTGGTGCAGGGCGATACAACGGCTGCGCCAAAGGTGGGGTTGGGCCTAAGTTGTTCTGAGGTGCTTCTTTCTGATGGCGCTGAATCGGTGCTTTGGCTTTGGCATCGAGTTGAACCCAAGCCGAAGGCGTGCCTTGTAAGGCTTTGGCCATGAAGTCTGTCCATATCGGGAGCGCAGCCACACCGCCGTATTCGCGGCGTCCTAAAGTCGTTGGTTGGTCGAAACCGACCCACGCTACGGTCACCAATTTGCCATTAAAGCCAGCAAACCAAGCATCTTTTGCATCATTGGTGGTTCCTGTTTTTCCGCCCAAGTCATCTCGTCCAATACGTAGCGCAGCACGGCCTGTACCATGTTGAATCACGTCTTTTAAAATATTCGCCATATCATAAGCAGAACTGGATTTTAAAATACGTTGCGCTTGGCGATAGTCACTGTTGATCTCAACAGGGTTTACCGATTTTTCAGCAGGGTTCAGCTCTTGGTTGGTGACTTCAATTACTTCATCATCAGGCGTGATGGTGTCAGCAGACTGAGGGTTTGATTCTTGTTGAGATATACAACTGATACATGCATATTCAGGATTGTTCTGATAAATGACCTTGCCATAGGCATCTTCAATACGATTGATGAAGTGTGGTTGAATACGATAACCGCCATTGGCAAAGGCTGAGTAACCTGTGGCCATTTGAATCGGTAAAACCTGAGGTGTTCCGAGTGCAATGGTGTAGTTGCGCGGAATCTGTTCATCGGTTAAGCCGAAGTCCATAAATAATTGGCGTGTACGTTCAATGCCCACGGTTTGCAGGAGTCGAACTGACACGGTGTTACGCGATAAATAGAGTGCACGACGCAGGGGAATCATACCTAAATAGCGGCCATCGGCATTACGTGGTGACCATTTCCCAATGGTGATCGGGCTGTCATTGACCATGCTATACGGTGTCATACCGCGCTCTAAAGCGAGTGCATAGACAAAGGGTTTAATAATCGAACCTGGTTGGCGCCAGCCTTGTGTGGTTCGGTTAAATTTAGATTGATAAAAATTATAACCACCAACCAATGCTTCTACAGCGCCATTGTTTGGGTTAAGTGCAATCAGCTGGCCCTGAACTTTAGGCAGTTGCACCAAAGCCCATGAGGTTTTGTTGTCATTGGGGCGCAGACGTACAATGTCTTTTACTTTAACAATCTGAGATGCTCTTGACGGTGCACCGCCTACCGCATTTGCATTGCGATAAGGATGTGTCCAAGACATGCCAGACCATGGCACGGTTACTGTCGAGCCATCTTGCATTAAGGCATCAAAGCTATTTTGATTCACACGGGTAACTTCGGCAGGGAAGGTATTGGCAAAAGCACTAAAGCTACTTAAGGGTTTGTCATGGGCTTCCGCACCACGCCAACCATGACGACGGTCATAGGCTTCTAAACCATCTTGTACCGCTTGTTCGGCATAGGCTTGGCGTTCGCTGTTGATAGTGGTGTAGACCTTATAACCAGAGTCAATCGCATGCTCGCCGAACTTTTCAATCAGTTCGCTGCGGACCATTTCACCGATATAGGGAAATCGGTTGCTTACCCCGCGGTCAGGCATATCGAGGTTAATTGGTTCAGCAATCCCTTTTTCATATTGGCTTTGGTTAATATAGCCTAGCTGCAGCATGCGACCCAAAATCCAGTTACGACGTTCTAAAGCACGTTCGGGGTTGACCACTGGATTGTATTTAGACGGCGCTTTAGGCAGACCTGCAATCATCGCCATTTGTGCAATGCTGAGTTCGTTTAAGCTTTTGTTGTAGTAAATTTTAGCTGCCGCTGCGATACCGTAGGCATTTTTACCCAAGAAAATCTTGTTGACATAGAGGGTTAAGATTTCCTCTTTCGTCAAATTTTGTTCAATTTTTCGTGCCAGAAAAACCTCAGTCAACTTACGTTTTAACGTACGCTCGGGACTGAGATAATAGTTTTTTGCCACTTGCATGGTGATGGTCGAGCCACCCGTTTGGACGTTTGACCCAGTAATACTTTCACTGACTGCACGTCCTAAACCTTTAAAACTGATACCACTATGCTCAAAAAAAGAAGAATCTTCCGCCGCTAAAAAGGCATGAATAAAACTTCGAGGGATCTGATCGTAATCTACGGGTACAGATAGCTTGCCACCGTATTCCGAAATAAGTTGGTTATCCGCACTATAAACTTGTAAAGGTTTTAGTAATGGCGCCTTTTTTAGAGTTGTCATTTGCGGCAAAGATGGGGCAATATAGAGATACATGCCATAAAAACCCATTGTAATTGACACAAACATTATAATAATTATAAAAAAAAATGGATGAACACGGCCCGAACAAGATAGCTTTTTCATAACAAGTAAGTTTTAATAAGAGCTAATGGCAAACTAATTAGCGGTCAGTATATCCTGTACACATACGGAATGTTAGATGAGTTATTGTATCCGTATAAAATTATAGACGCGGACTAATTAGTGGGTTACTTTTTTTGGGGATAAAAAAATAATAGGAATGATACTGTGCTCAGGTTATATCGTAAGCCAAGTAAGGGGTTAATAGGAGTAGATATTAGTTCGACTTCTGTTAAGGTATTGGAACTTTCTGTTAAAAACAATCGGTATTGGGTGGAAAGCTATGCATTAGTCCCATTACCAGAAGGAAGTGTGGTCGAAAAAAATATATTGAATCCAGAAGCAGTTGGTGATGCCCTTGAGCGTGCGGTAAATTTGGCCAATGTTCAATCGACAGAAGTAGCACTGGCAGTTCCGACGTCCATGGTGATTACTAAAATCATTGAAATGGATGCCGATATGAACGATGACGAACGTGAAATTCAGATTCGTGATGATGCTGAGCAATATATTCCATTCCCATTAGATGAAGCGAGTTTGGACTTTGAAGCCCTTCCAGACCGTTTAGCCAATCCTAATCGTGTCAATGTACTCCTCGTTGCAACCCGCATTGAAAATGTAGAGGCGCGTGCCGAAGCATTGGAGTTGGGTGGTTTAACGCCTAAGATTGCCGATGTTGAAAGTTTCGCCATTGAAAATGCATTCAAA
Source organism: Acinetobacter sp. MYb191 (assembly GCF_037572605.1). NCBI lineage: Bacteria > Pseudomonadati > Pseudomonadota > Gammaproteobacteria > Moraxellales > Moraxellaceae > Acinetobacter > Acinetobacter sp. MYb191. Next base: position 40,935 of record NZ_JBBGZP010000015.1, read on the forward strand.
GTCTTTTCAGATACGCTTCCAATGGGCGTAAATACTGTTGGGATTCTGGACATTGGTCACACCATGACCACCTTGTCCGTCATGCAGAATAATAAAGTCATTTATACGCGTGAGCAGGTGTTCGGTGGTAAACAGCTGACTCAAGAAATTCAAAACCGTTATGGTTTGTCTTTTGAAGAAGCTGGACGTGCCAAAAAAAGCCGTACCTTGCCTGACGACTATGATATTGAAGTACTTGAACCTTTTCTTGAAGCTGTGGTGCAACAAGCAGCACGTTCTTTGCAGTTCTTTTTTTCGTCCTCTCAATTTAATGAGATCGACCATATTTTATTGGCAGGGGGGAATGCCAATATTCCAGGACTGGCGAAGTTATTACAACAAAAATTAGGTTATCGGGTCACTATTGCCAACCCATTTTTACAGATGGGCTTTTCTCCACAAATCGACATTAAAAAAATTGAAAATGATGCTTCATCACTCATGGTGGCATGTGGATTGGCATTGAGGAGTTTTGATTAATGGCAAAAATAAACCTACTCCCTTGGCGTGATGCGTTAAGAGAGAAACGAAAAAAAGAATTTATTGCCTATTGTGTTGGGGCTGCATTAGTTGGAGTTTTAGCTGTTGCTTTGGCTTGGTTCTTTTACAGTCAAAAACTTGAAGATCAAGAACAGGCCAATCAGTTGGTGATGAGTACCAATCAAAACTTAGATGTTCAATTAAAGTCATTGGAAGGTCTGCAAGAACAGCGCAATGCGATTGTAGAACGGATGAAGTTGATCCAAGGTTTGCAAGGTCAACGTCCTGTGGCTGTTCGTTTGGTCGATGAAATGGTACGTGTTACACCAAGTAATATGTACATTACTAAGTTTGTGCGCACAGGTGATAAATTTACTATTGAAGGGAAAGCGGAAAGCCCGAATACAGTTGCGGAATTCTTACGTAACCTGGAAGCATCAGCATGGTATCGCAATGCCTTTATGAATTCATTCTTGGTTGCTGAAGAGAAAAAAGATAAAGCACCAAGTTCCATCGTGCCACGTATTGAAGAGACCTATGGCACCTTTGTGGTTACCGCGGATTTAGATGAGATTGCTCAGCCAGTAGCGCCTGATGCGACGACGACACCTGAAGCAACAAGCACAGTTAATAATTCAACAGCGGGGGCAGCACAATGAGTCGCGATGAATTTGAAGAATTAACATCAGAAAACCATGCTGTAACCAAGAAAAAAATGACGGTTGATAAGTTTTTTCAACAGTTTAATACCTTAGATCCAAACAATTACGGTAGTTGGCCCTTTTCAGTCAAACTGACTTGTTGGATCTTTATCATTTTAGTGATTGGGGCATTGGGTTATTTTGTCGTGATTAAACCGAAGCTTGATGCGATTTCAAATGCACATGCACAAGAACAAAATTTACTGAATGAGTTTCGTGAAAAAGATTCAAAATTACGTAACTTGCAGCAATATCAAGCGCAATTGCAAGAAATGGAAGCCAATTTCAATCAGCAGTTAGAACAGTTGCCGAAAGAAACTGAAATTCCGGGTTTGGTTGAAGATATCAATGTGAGCGGCGTAAATGCTGGATTAAAGTTTAAAAATATTCGTTTAGAGCCAGAAATTCGCCAAGAGTTCTTTATCGAACAACCGATTTCCATTGAAGCGACGGGTGATTATCATTCTTTTGGTTCATTTGTCAGTGGAATTGCAGCTTTGCCGCGTATTGTGACCTTGCATGACTTCGATATCTCAGCATCAAGTAACAATGATAAAAAGACGGATATTCCGCAAATTTCATACAGTGTAAAGGCTAAAACTTACCGTTATGTCGGGGCGACGGCTACAACGGATGTTGATGTAAAAGATACAAAAAATGATAAGAAAGCCGATGCGGGAGGTGCCGAGTAATGAAATATCAAAACCTCTTACTTAGTCTCTGCGTAGGACTATTCCTTGTCGGTTGTGATTCACGTATTGATGCGGTCAATATGCAAATGGCTGAAATTCGCAATCAGCCACCATTGCCGATTGAGCCAGCACCAGATTTCCCACCTGTACCGACCTTTAACTATGCTGCGCACCAATTAAAGAGCCCGTTTATGCCAAGCTCGTTAGCGGCTGAACTGAAGATTATGGCTGGAAAGCGTGTCTATCCAAACCTATCGCGCCAATTACAACCCTTGGAAAGTTATGCGATTGAATCGCTTAACATGAAAGGCAGCATGCGCGGACAAAATGGACAAATTTTGGCGTTGATTCAAACACCAGATGGTGAAATTGAACGCGTGCAGCGTGGTAGTTATTTGGGGATGAATCATGGTCGTGTGATTAATATCACTGCCACACAAATTGATTTGATTGAAATTATTACGGATGGGCGTGAGGGCTATGTCGAGCGCCCGAGAAGCCTAGTATTAATTGGGCCGGCGCCTTAAAAAAGGAAAAGGAATAAAAATGAAAAATAGTGCTAAAGATTTTATATTTGGGGATGGCAATACGATGAACCATATGTTCCGTCAGTTTTCAATGGGTGCAATTGCAATGGCGGTGATGCAGGCTGCAAGTGCGCAAGTCAGTATTACGAATATTGTGCCGATGCAAATTCCGGGGCAGGGAACGGAAATTCGTGTCATGTTCAACGGTTTGCCACCACAGCCGCAAGCCTATCAGTTGGAACAGCCATCACGTTTGGTTTTGGATTTTGATAAAGCACAGCAGAGCTTAAAACAAGGCAGTATTGCGGTGGCAACGGCTGAAGCAAGTACAGTAGATGTAACTTCAGATGCGCAGCGTTCACGTTTAACTGTAAATTTGGCTGATGCCGGTGCATTTACTACACGTGTTGAAGGTAATACCTTTATTCTGAAAATTAACTCAGCGAACCCAGCGCTAGCAACACCTGTTGCTGCGGCGCGTTCAGAGCAAGGTATTTCAAATATTGGATTCCAACGCGGTTCAGACGGCGAAGGCCAAGTTGTGATTGATTTAAAAGGTAGCAATACCCCTGTCGATGTGAAACAGCAAGGCAGTAAAATTGTGGTGCGCGTTTTGGGGAATAAAATTCCTGCCCACTTATCACGCCGTCTCAATGTGAATGATTTCGCCACGCCTGTATCGACCATTGATGCACAAAACGATGGCAGTAACGGCCTGATCACGATCCAATCGAATGGCAGTTTTGAATATATGGCTTATCAGGCAGAAGATAAGCTCACGATTAGTTTAAAGCGTCCTGAAGATAAAAACCCAATGAAGCCTAAAGCACCAAGTGCTTATACGGGCAAAAAGATTTCTTTGGATTTCCAAGATATTGAAGTGCGACGTGTATTACAGCTCTTAGCTGATTTTACAGGCATTAACATGGTGGCTTCTGACACAGTACAAGGCAATATTACCTTACGCCTTAAAGATGTTCCGTGGGATCAGGCGCTTGATATCATTATGAAAACTAAGAACTTGGATAAGCGCCGCAATGGCAATGTGATTTGGATTGCACCTGTAGCTGAACTGATCAAATCTGAGGAAGATGAAGCCAAAGCCATCGCACAAAGTATTAAGCTTTCACCCATTCAAACCGATTACATTCAATTGAGTTATGCAAAATCGGCAGATGTACTGAAGTTGTTGGAAGACTCTCGTGATAGCAAAGGAAGTGAGTCGAACCGTACAGCGGGTTCAGAGTCATTGGCTTTGGAAAGTTTATTGAGTGCTCGTGGTAGTGCGGTTTCTGATTCGCGTACCAATACGCTAATCATTAATGATACGCAGCAAAATATTGACAAGATCCGTCGCATGATTGACTTGTTGGATGTCGCAGTGAAACAGGTGATGGTCGAAGCCCGTATTGTCACAGCATCAACAGACTTTTCTCGTGAATTGGGGATTAAGTGGAGTGCGAAGAAGCTGGGCAATAGCCCAGTGTGGGGCGGAGATTTCCAGCCAAGTTTTGATTTGGGTGTGGATTTAGCAACAAACACTGCTGGTACGTTTAACTTTGGTTTATTGAAAATTTCAGACTATATGTTGAACCTTGAGTTAAGCGCACTTCAAGCGGATGGTCATGGTGAAGTGCTATCAGCGCCTAAAGTACTTACTGGCGATAAACAGAAAGCCTATATCTTGCGTGGTACAGAGATTCCTTATCAAACATGGAGTGCGACAGAAGGCTTAAAAACCGAATTCCGTGCAGCAAATTTAAAGTTAGAAGTGACTCCAAGCATTACCCCAGATGGTAAAGTTCAAATGGCGCTCATGGTTGAAAAAGACTCGATTGGTGACATTACTAATGATGGTCTTGCGATTGACACCAGTGAATTACAAACCAATGTGTTGGTAGATGATGGTGAGACCGTCGTACTGGGTGGTATTTTTGATGATACGAAACGTAATGACTATCAAAAAGTGCCATTCTTGGGTGATTTACCTGTGGTGGGTAACTTATTTAAGAATAATGTCAAAACGACGATACAAACTGAGTTATTGATTTTTGTGACACCACGAATTGTTAATGACAGTGTTTCAAGAAATCATTAATATATTTTCAATTTGAACAAATCTAAAAGGTGACTCCTTGCCAAGCAAAGAGTTTGAAACCCTACCAAATATTTATTTGGTAGGGCCTATGGGGGCTGGAAAAACAACGGTAGGACGACATTTAGCTGAACTGTTAGGACGTGAATTTCTTGATAGCGATCATGAGATTGAGCGTAAAACAGGGGCAACGATTCCATGGATCTTTGAAAAAGAGGGTGAGCTTGGATTTCGTAGTCGTGAAACGGTTGTAATTGATGAGTTAACCTCTCGACCCAACTTGGTCTTGGCCACAGGTGGTGGGGCGGTGACTCAGGCTCCAAATCGCGCATTTCTCAAACAACGTGGTATCGTTGTTTATCTTTATACTCCTGTAGAGATTCAACTACAGCGAACCTATCGTGATAAAAATCGCCCACTGCTTCAAGTGGAGAATCCTGAACAAAAGTTAACTGACTTACTCAGCGTTCGAGATCCTTTATATCGTGAAGTTGCCCATTATATTATCGAGACTAATCAAGGGGCTGCACGTGATCTTGCGCAGCGTATCTTAAACTTGATTCTTGTAAAGTAGTTTTGATTCAGTTTTGAAGTGATTTGATCCATGCAAACCTTATATGTTGAACTTGGCGAACGCCGTTACCCGATCTTTATTGGCAGTGATTTAGATCCGAAAGCTTTACTTGAGCCGTATATTCACGGGCGCCAAGTGATGATTGTGAGTAATGAAACGGTCGCGCCTTTGTATTTAGCGCGTTACGTGGCAGCAATTGAAGCATTGGGAAAAACAGTTGCAACCTGTATTTTGCCCGATGGTGAAAAATATAAGAATATTGAGCACCTCAACCTGATTTTTGATGCACTGTTAGCGTCAGGCTTCAACCGTGATTGTACAGTTTTAGCTTTAGGCGGTGGTGTGATTGGGGACATGGCTGGCTTTGCTTCAGCATGCTTCCAGCGTGGGGTTTATTTTATTCAGGTGCCAACGACACTTCTTTCACAGGTTGATTCGAGTGTCGGTGGTAAAACAGGGATTAATCATCCGCTGGGTAAAAACATGATCGGGGCATTTCAACAACCGCAAGTGGTCTTGGCGGATATGTCTCAACTTAAAACGCTGCCATCACGTGAGTTATCCGCAGGTTTGGCAGAAGTGATTAAGTACGCACTTTTGGGTGATGCTGATTTTCTCACTTGGTTGGAACAACATATAGATGCTTTGGTGCAGGGTGATGAAGCTGCACTGGCTGAAGCTGTGTATCGTTCTTGTGCCCATAAAGCGCGTATTGTTGCCAATGATGAAAAAGAACAAGGTGAGCGTGCATTATTGAATCTTGGGCATACCTTTGGACATGCGATCGAATCTTATCTAGGCTATGGTGAATGGCTCCATGGTGAAGCTGTGGCAACAGGTATGGTGATGGCAGCAGATTTATCGCAGCGTATGGGATGGATCAGTGCAGAAGATTTGGCGCGTACAAAAAATATCATTCAACGCGCGAATTTACCGATAGTATGTCCGCAGATTCCCCTCGATGACTTTTTGGCGTATATGGCTCATGATAAAAAAGTCTTGAACGGGCAACTGCGTTTGGTTTTGATGCAAGCGGTAGGACAGGCCATCATTACCAAAACATTTGATGTAGAATTGATGAAACAGGCGATTTTAGCCAACCAAGAGCAGGCATAACTTTATTATGGCAACAACCCTTCGAACCCAGTGGCAGACAAAGCAAAATTATATTTGGCTTGCATTCGGAGGGGTATGCTTGTTTGGCGCCTTAGTCTTTTGGGCCATTACAGATCAAGAGACTGTGGTTGAAGTTGAAAAAAAAGCTGAATCTGAAGTTGAGTTACAAATTCAGCCAGAAAAAGTCGCAACAACCGCACATTTAGGTTCATTCCTCGATGAAGTAAAACCTTTGGATATGACGACACGTGTTGTAGCAATCGCGCAGCATGAAGCTGAATTCCGTGGGACCAAATTTATTCAGGAAAATAAAAAGAACAGTACAGTTGAACTGTTTAGAGTCTCAGAAGAGGCGATTATTAAGCGCTTTTTGCAAAGACAATCTGATCGTCAAGCGTTTAGTTACTTAAGACTGACGGGTGAAAACCAAATTGAGCAATATGTGCTGATCTATGGTGTGTATAAAAATGCCAATGAGGCGCAAAAGGCATTGGCGGATTTAAAACTGACGTTGCCGAAGTCGGTGCAACCCAAAGTTGAAAAAATTGAAAGCTATGCTGAATATGTCAATGATCTCGGTTCTGATGAACTTGGACTTAGCAATAAGCTCTATGCCGTGCAGTTGAAACCAGCCGCTGTGCCCGTGATTGATGAAGCCACTCTTGCTGCGCGTCAACAAGCGGTACGTGCAGCAGTTGCACAAAATAAACAATCGACAACATCGACGACGGTTACTCGTCGTGATGCGGATGGAAATGTGGTTGATGTGCAAAAGTCACAAACAACCGTAGAGAATGCGCCACAAAATAAAACAAATGAACCTGAAGTGACCGACCCATTTAATTAAAATTGGTTCATTATGGCGCATCAAAAAATGTAAATTCTATATGTGCACAGATATGGTGCAATAAATGGATTGTCCTCGAACTAAATTTTTACGTAAAAAACACAAACCTAATAAAACTAAAGCGCTTAACACACAAAATAAATAATTGGCATAAAACTTGCTTTAATGGTGCATGAATTGAGTTGATGTCACTGTTTTGGCGCAAAAAAGATTCGATTTATGAGCGAAATAGTAGCGGCCAAGTGCCTTAAAAAAGTGCGTGACTGCTGCATACATTTTTTCAATTAAGACATGCATAAAGACGAAAATCAGTCTATCTTGGGTGTGAAGAAAAAATGCTGTACTTCAATCAGAATCTGAATATGAGTCAATTGAACGAATCGGCAAGAAGTAATTAGATTGTTAGACGCCCGACAGGGCCTGTAGAAAGAAGGGTACGCTATGCACATGCCATCGCCTAATACTGTAGCTCCCGCTCAAGGTTTATACCAACCGGATGAGTTTAAAGATAACTGTGGTTTTGGTTTAATCGCCCATATGCAGGGTGATGCAAGCCATGATCTTGTCAAGACTGCTATGCACAGTCTGAGCTGTATGACCCACCGCGGTGGTATTGCTGCAGATGGTAAGACAGGGGATGGTTGCGGTTTACTCTTAGCAATGCCAAAACAGTTTTTCCGTGAAGAAGCGAAAAAACTCAGTGATATTACACTCAGTGAAGTTTTTGCTGTCGGTACGGTGTTCTTAAGCCTCGATCCAGCAATTGCAGTACATGCAAAACAAATTCTAACTAAAGAAATTGAATCTGAAGGTTGCCGAGTATTGGCGTGGCGTGTGGTCCCGACCAATAACGATGCTTTAGGTTCGATTGCGATGCAGTCACTTCCTGCATTTGAGCAAATTATTGTGAACTGCCCAATGGGTGTGTCTGAAGTTGAGTTTAACCGTAAACTCTTCTTGGCACGTCGTCGTGCAGAACAGCAGCTTAGCAATGACTCATCATTTTATGTAACCACATTATGTTCAACAGTGATTAGCTATAAAGGCTTGATGATGCCTGAAGCGATTGCTGATTTTTACACAGACTTGGCAGATCCACGTCTTGAGTCACATATTGTGGTGTTCCACCAACGTTTCTCGACCAATACTTTGCCGCGTTGGCCTTTGGCTCAGCCATTCCGCTATCTTGCACACAATGGTGAAATTAATACCATTACTGCGAACCGTAACTGGGCGATGGCGCGTACGCCAAAGTTTGAAAACCCATTATTGCCTGGTTTAACTGAGCTCAATCCAATCGTGAACCGTACTGGCTCGGATTCTTCAAGTTTAGATAACATGCTTGAAATTCTTGTGGGCGGCGGTATGGACTTGTTCCGTGCATTGCGTATGTTGGTTCCGCCAGCATGGCAGAACGTGGAGACGTTAGATGCCGATTTACGTGCATTCTATGAGTTTAACTCGAAGCATATGGAAGCGTGGGATGGTCCTGCTGGTCTCGTGATTCAAGATGGTCGTCATGCAATTTGTATGTTGGACCGTAATGGTTTACGTCCAGCTCGTTGGGTGATTACCAAAAATGGTTACATCACACTGGCATCTGAAATTGGTGTATGGGGCTACGAGCCTGAAGACGTGATTTCTAAAGGTCGTGTCGGTCCAGGTCAAATTCTAGTGATTGATACCTTCACAGGTAAAATGCTCGACACTAAAGATGTCAGCACGCACTTGAAAAAAATGCGCCCTTACCGTGAATGGTTACGTGAAAACTCGGTTCGTGTACAAGGTAGTCCAGAGCTTGAAGAATATTTATGTGATCAAGGCTTAAAAGGCGACGACCTTAAAGCATCACAAAAAATGTTTATGGTGACCTTTGAAGAGCGTGACCAATTGCTTCGCCCAATCGCTGAAAGCGGTCAGGAAGCAGTGGGTTCAATGGGTGATGATACGCCAATGGCGGTTTTGTCTCGCCAAGTGCGTCATGTATCGGATTACTTCCGTCAACAGTTTGCTCAGGTCACCAACCCACCAATCGACCCATTACGTGAATCGATTGTGATGTCATTGGAAACGTGTTTAGGGCGTGAGCAAAACGTTTTTGAACAAAGCCCTGAGCATGCGGATCGCTTGATCATTTCAAGCCCTGTACTGTCAAATTCGAAAATGCATCAAATCCGTACGCTGGGTCGTAAAGGTTATGAAATTGCAGATATCGATTTAAATTATGCGGAAGATGAAGGTCTAGAAGCAGCGATTGCGCGTATCTGTGAAGAAGCAGCACAAGCGATTCGTGACGGCAAAACCTTATTGGTGTTGTCTGACAAGAAAATCCGCCAAGGTTTCTTACCTGCCAATGCATTGATGGCAACTGGTGCAGTGCATCACTACCTGATTAATGTCGGTTTACGTACGGATGCCAATATTATTGTTGAAACGGCGCTGGCACGTGATCCGCACCAATTTGCGGTTATTCTCGGTTTTGGTGCAACTGCGATTTATCCTTACCTTGCTTATGACGTGATCAATGACTTGGTTGCAAAAGGTGAGCTATTGGGTGACCCAATCCAAGCGCAAGTGAATTTTCGTAAAGGCATTGAAAAAGGCTTGTTAAAAGTCCTTTCAAAAATGGGGATTTCTACGGTGGCCTCTTACCGTGGTGGTCAGTTGTTTGAAGCGGTGGGTCTGTCTGAAGAAGTGGTTTCAAAATGCTTCACGGGTGTACCGAGCCGTATCAAAGGTGCAACCTTTGTTGACCTTGAAAATGATCAGAAGAAATTGGCTGAAACTGCATGGAAAACACGTAAACCAATCGATCAAGGTGGTTTGCTGAAATTTGTCTTCGACAAGGAGTACCATGCATTCAACCCAGACGTGATCAATGCTTTGCATAAATCAGTGCGTTCTGGTCAATATACAGACTTTAAAGAATATGCTGAGCTGGTGAATAACCGTCCAGTGGCAACAATTCGCGACCTATTAAAGTTAAAAACAGATAACTCGATTGCTCTAGATCAAGTGGAGTCTGTAGAAGCGATTTTACCGCGCTTCGACTCTGCAGGCATGTCTTTAGGTGCATTGTCTCCTGAAGCGCATGAGGCGATTGCGATTGCGATGAATACCATTGGTGGCCGTTCAAACTCTGGTGAGGGCGGTGAAGATCCAGCGCGTTATGGCACGATTCGTAACTCGAAAATCAAACAGATTGCATCAGGTCGTTTTGGTGTAACACCTGCATATTTAACCTCTGCTGAAGTCTTGCAGATTAAAGTAGCGCAAGGGGCTAAACCGGGTGAAGGTGGTCAATTACCAGGTGGTAAAGTGAATGGCTTAATTGCACGTTTACGTTATTCTGTGCCGGGAGTGACCTTAATTTCTCCACCACCGCACCATGATATTTACTCGATTGAAGATTTATCACAATTGATCTTTGACTTAAAACAAGTCAATCCTCAAGCGATGGTCTCAGTGAAACTGGTGTCTGAGCCGGGTGTAGGTACCATTGCAGCAGGTGTGGCAAAAGCCTATGCCGACTTCATTACCATTTCAGGTTATGACGGTGGTACAGCAGCCTCTCCATTGTCTTCAATTCACCATGCAGGTTCGCCTTGGGAGTTGGGTCTTTCTGAAGCGCATCAAGCACTTCGTGTCAATGACCTGCGCGGTAAAGTTCGTGTTCAAACCGACGGTGGTTTGAAAACAGGTCTAGATGTGGTGAAAGCAGCCATTTTAGGTGCAGAAAGCTTTGGCTTTGGTTCTACGCCAATGATTGCTTTAGGTTGTAAATACCTGCGTATTTGTCACCTGAATAACTGTGCAACGGGTGTTGCAACTCAACAAGATCATTTACGCCAAGAACATTATATTGGCGAGCCACAAATGCTCATCAACTTCTTCACCTTCATTGCTGAAGAAACACGTGAGTGGTTGGCAGCGTTGGGTGTTTCAAGCCTCAAAGACTTGATTGGTCGTACAGATTTGCTTGAAATGCTTCCAGGTGAAACGGAGAAACATGCACACCTTGATTTGAGCGCATTACTGGAGTCACATCCTTCTGCGCAAGGTAAGGCACAGTACTGTGAAGTTGAAGGTAACGCACCGTTTGATAAAGGCTTGCTTGCTGAGAAAATGGTGGCAGAAATGTTGCCAGCAATTGAAGCTGGGACCACTGGTGAATATCACTTCAGCATTGGCAACTGTGACCGTTCAATTGGTGCTCGTATTTCTGGTGAGATTGCGCGTCGTTATGGCAACCTCAGCATGGAAGCGCACCCAGTGAAGATGAACTTGGTCGGTACTGCGGGTCAATCTCTCGGCGTTTGGAACGCAGGTGGTTTGCACATTCGTTTAGAGGGTGATGCGAACGACTACGTGGGTAAAGGTATGGCAGGTGGTCGTGTGTCGATCTTCCCGCCAAAAGGTTCACCTTTCCAAACCCAAGAAACTGCAATCATTGGTAACACCTGTTTATATGGTGCAACGGGTGGTAAATTGTTCGCAGCAGGTACAGCAGGTGAGCGTTTTGCAGTCCGTAACTCGGGTGCTTTCGCCGTGATTGAAGGTGCGGGCGATCACTGCTGTGAATATATGACGGGCGGTATCGTGACCGTACTTGGTAAAGTGGGTCATAACTTCGGTGCAGGTATGACAGGCGGTTTTGCTTACGTTCTTGACCTTGATAATGACTTCGTTGATCATTACAACCACGAGCTGATTGAGCTGAATCGTATTTCGACTGAATCGATGGAAGAACATAAAGAGTTCTTAAGCCGTATCTTAGATGAACACATTGCTGAGACTGGTAGTGCTTGGGCGTACAAGATCCGTAACGAGTTTGATTTCTACAGTCGTAAATTCTGGTTGGTGAAACCGAAAGCTGCCAACTTACAGACTTTGTTGAAAACCACTCAAGCTGATCCACAATAATTCCACTACTGCTGATACATAGGCAGGTGCAGACGATAGATAAACGGGCCGCACCTACCCACGGAGAGAGACATGGCAGAGCGCCTAAACAATGACTTTCAATTTCTGGATGTAGCACGCCAAGATCCAGAGAAAAAAGAGATTCAGGTCCGCAAAGCAGAGTTTGTGGAAATTTATAAACCTTTTACAGCGGAAGTGGCAGCAAATCAGACCCACCGTTGTTTAGGGTGTGGTAACCCATATTGTGAATGGAAATGTCCAGTACATAACTACATTCCAAACTGGTTAAAGTTGATTGCTGAAGGCCGTATTTTCCAAGCAGCAGAGCTGTGTCACCAAACCAACACGTTGCCAGAAGTATGTGGTCGTGTTTGTCCGCAAGACCGTTTATGTGAAGGGGCTTGTACCTTAAACGATGGTTTTGGTGCAGTGACGATTGGTAACGCTGAAAAATATATCAATGACACTGCGTTTGCACTGGGCTGGCGTCCAGATATGTCTTCAGTAAAGTGGACAGATAAAAAAGTCGCGATCATTGGTGCAGGCCCTGCGGGTCTAGGCTGTGCTGATATTTTGGTGCGTAGCGGGGTTAAACCTGTAGTATTCGACAAACGCCCTGAAATTGGTGGTCTACTGACTTTTGGTATTCCAGAATTTAAAATGGAAAAAGATGTGATGAAGCGTCGCCGTGAAATCTTCACGGGCATGGGCGTGGAATTCCGTTTAAATACTGAAATTGGTACAGATATCACCATCGATCAATTGCTTACTGAATACGATGCGGTGTTCATGGGTATGGGTACTTATACCTACATGAAAGGTGGCTTCGCAGGTGAAGATCTAAATGGTGTCTATGATGCATTGGATTTCTTGATTGCCAATGTCAACCGTACTCAAGGTTGGGAAAAAGACCCAAGTGAGTACATCAGTGTTGAAGGTAAAAAAGTGATTGTTCTTGGCGGTGGTGACACAGCAATGGACTGTAACCGTACCTCTATCCGTCAGGGTGCAGAAGTGGTGAGCTGTGCATACCGTCGTGACGAAGAAAACATGCCAGGTTCACGTCGTGAAGTGCAAAATGCCAAAGAAGAAGGTGTGAACTTCTTGTTTAACCGTCAACCGATTGAAATCATCGGTGAAAATGGCAAAGTCACGGGCGTGAAAGTGGTTACGACTCAACTTGGCGAGCCAGATAGCCGTGGTCGTCGCAGTCCAGAACCAATTCCGGGTTCAGAAGAGATTTTACCTGCAGATGCAGTTTTATTGGCATTTGGTTTCCGTACCAGCCCTGCGGATTGGTTTACAAATGTGAATATTAACCTTGATGGTTCAGGTCGTGTGGTTGCAGCTGAACAGCAAACCTATAAATTCCAAACCTCAAACCCGAAAATCTTTGCGGGTGGTGATATGGTTCGTGGTTCAGACCTTGTTGTCACAGCGATTTGGGAAGGCCGTCAAGCGGCTGAAGGTATTTTGGATTATTTAGACATTTAATCTAAATCGTTCAACACAAAAACCCGCTTCGGCGGGTTTTTTATTGATCACTGTTTGCCTGAGATGATATGAAAGAGGTGGATCGGGATAAGTCGAAAAAGATCTGGTGGAGAGTCTGGTAAAAATGGACGAATTTGCAAATGCACTAAGCATTTTTGCCATATGTGAATCGCCTCTAAATTCAGATACTGAAGATCGCTCGGTTAAATGTTAGGAAATGGACATGACTCAAGTGACGACAGAAAAATTATATCAACATCGTCCAAAAGCTCAGGGTATTACGATTCGACGTTTGCAATTCAACCCCAAAGCCATTCGCCGGCATTATTTTGCCAATTCACCGGTCATGTCGCATTTACTGACGGCATTGTCTTCGACTTTTCCCATCGGTGAGCAGTTCTTTGTGCATAGTGTGCGCAATGTACGTGACCAAGTGAAGGATGACAATCTTCAAGCGCAGATTGCGGCATTTATTGGTCAAGAGGCGATGCATTCTCAAGCACACACGGCATTTAATGCTGCATGGCGCCGTGATGATTATAATCTCGACCGTTTTCAGGCGTGGTTAGCACGTAAAGATGATTATGTGAAAAATCTGCATCCTAAAATTCAGCTCGCAATCACCTGTGCTTTTGAACATTTTACTGCACTTCTAGGCGGCTATATCTTAAGACATCCTGAGGTATTGAGTACCTTGGATGATGATGCAGTTAAACTCTGGGTGTGGCATGCCATTGAAGAAATTGAGCATCGCGCGGTTGCGTTCGATGTTTATCAAGATGTTTATGGCGATGACAAGATTCGTCGTTTAATCATGCGCAGTGTAACAACAGGCTTTGCCAGTTTGACTTTTTATTCGGCCAGTCGATTATTTTTACAAGATTTTAAAAAGAGTGTACCGAAATTGGGTGGGAATCTTTTTGGATTGTATTTATTGGTGAAGATGTTTGTGCAATTGCTACCTGAATATCTGTCTTACTACCAAACTAACTTTCATCCTTCAGATATTGATTACAGCCAACTGCTGAAATACTGGAAAACCCGCTTGGCAGACGACTATCAACTAGAAAGTTTTCAGCAAGAGTTGCACGCGGTTGTTTAGTTTAAGTATAAAAATGAATAATCAAAACCGAGTGAAGATTCCTCAGTTTTTCATTTTTAGGTGCTTTAACTAAAAGCAACAAAAGGATAATCAAATGTGTTTACAATCAGGTTATTGCAATAAATACAAAAGAAAGAGGATAGCTGAATGAATTTTATGAAAAAAACTGCTGTCGCTGTTACCCTTGCGAGCACGTTAACGCTATCGGGCTGTGGTTATAATACCTTGCAGGTCAAAGATGAGGCAGTTACAGCTGCGTGGTCGGAAGTACAAAACCAATATCAACGCCGTGCAGATTTGGTGCCGAACTTGGTTAATGTGGTGAAGGGGTATGCTAAGCATGAAGAGCAAGTCCTAACCGAAGTCACACAAGCTCGTGCCAATGTGGCGGGTTTAAAAGTCGATAAAGAAGTATTAGAAGACCCTGCATTATTCCAAAAATATCAAGAAGCGCAGGCGCAAATGACAGGTGCATTGTCGCGTTTAATTGCGGTCTCAGAAAACTATCCAGACTTAAAAGCCAATGAACAATTCCGTGATTTACAGGTTCAACTCGAAGGCACGGAAAACCGAATTGCTGTGGCGCGTAATCGCTACATTAGTACAGTACAAGACTTTAACTCCTATGCGCGTCAGTTCCCACAAGTCATGACTGCCAAGGTGATTGGAATGGACACCAAACCGAATTTTAGTGCAGAGCAAAGTGTGCAAAAAGCACCAACGGTGTCATTTAACTAGCTGTGACTTAAAGTAATCGTAACCATAGGGTGAATGAATGATAGGACAGCAGCAGTTCGTACGCATTTCATATAAATGGGTGCTTGCATTCATTTTAGCAGGACTGTTGTGTCTAAGTTCATTAACATGGGCAGAGGTTGCTACAGCAACAGACAATGGGGCTGAAACAGCCATTGCTGGAAAAATTATTCAAGGTCTGCAAGAGGCGGGTTCTAATAACGTAAGCTCTACCAGTACTGATGCCGTACCACAGCCGCCTGTTACCAATGATATGGTAGAAGGTGAATCGATACGAGCGTTACCGACCTTAAATGAACCAGTGGTCGATCAAGCACATATTTTAAGTACTGAAGATCAACAAGCCATTGGTCAAAAAATTCGCGCCTTACATGACACAGGAAAAGCCCAAATAGGCGTAGTGATAGTACCCACCACAGGTCAAGAGGATATTTTTGGTTTTACCATGCGTATTGCAGACCAATGGAAACTTGGTTCAGCAAAACAAGACAACGGTTTACTGATAGCAATTGCCGTTAATGACCGGCGTATGCAAATTCTTACGGGTTATGGTTTGGAAGGAGTTATTCCTGACATTATTGCGAATCGCATTATTAACCAACAAATCACACCGTATTTTAAGCAAGGTCAGTATGCTCAAGGGATCAATGCGGGACTTCTTGAAATTGAACGTATTTTAAATCTTGATCCTGAAGTTGCAGCCCAAGCGGCGCAACAACTACAAGAACGCCAAGACCAAGCCATTCGCGAGCAGGAGGCCAAAAGTAAAACCTTTAGTACGGCTATATTTATTCTCATTGCTGGTGCAATTGGCTCATTTGTGGTGGGTAAACGTTTAAGTGCTTCGACGGCTGCAGTTGCAGGAACCGTGGCAGGCTTGGTGAATGGAGCAGGTTTAGTCACCAGTTTACTGATTGGTGGCGGTATTTTCTTTTTACTCATCACGACTTTAGCCCAAACGATTTTTCAGCTCTTTCTCTCTTCTGGCGGGGGAGGTGGGCGCGGAGGTCGTGGCGGCGGCGGTTTTGGTGGAGGTGGATATAGTGGCGGGGGCGGCGGCTTCGGCGGTGGAGGAGCATCAGGGTCATGGTAACAACAACTGAAACGACGGAAATCGTCACTAAACCAAAGCTAGATGAAATTGTACAACCCAGTTTTAAACGTTGGCTAAAGCATTTATTACATATGCCAGCGAGTAAACGCTTTTTTAATCAGCAAGATCAGCATGCGATTGCGCAAGCGGTGGCTGCTGCTGAACATGGGCACATTGGGGAAATTCAGGTAGTAATCGAAGGGCATATGCCTGGACGAGAAGCCTATTATTTAGATACGCGTGGACGTGCAAAACAGCTTTTCGCTGAGCTGGGTGTCTGGGATACAGAGTTGAATAGCGGGATTTTGCTTTACTTAAATTTGTGTGAACGCAAAGTCGAGATTGTCATTGACCGTGGGATACAGCAAGCCACCACACAGCAGGTATGGAGTGAGGTCTGTCAGAGCATTATTGAAAAAATGGCACAGCGAGAGTATCGGCTGGCTTTAACCGACGGTGTTACACAAATTGGGAGTATTTTGGATCATTTTTATGCCAATAAGATAGAAGACAAAGCTGATGAATTGAGCAATTCGCCAATTATGTTGAACTAGAAAGAGGTAAACTGACAATATTTGTCAGTTTTTTACATAAAAAATACAATGCCAAAAAATAAATTTTTAAATAGTGAAATAAAGTGCTGTTTTTTATTTGAAAATAAATATAATAAAAGTTGGCATAATACATGCTAATTACAAAGTAGCTTAAAAAGCTTATAAAAAATTAACAAAACATTTGTGGAGAATGTTATGAAATCAGTTCAAAAGGGTTTCACCCTTATCGAGCTAATGATCGTTGTTGCGATTATCGGTATTCTTGCAGCGATTGCGATTCCTGCTTACCAAGATTATATTGCGAAATCTCAAGCTGCATCAGGTTTAGCAGAAATCACGCCAGCAAAAACGCAATTTGAGTTAGCTGTAAATGAAGGTAAGACACCTTCTATCACTGCTTCCGATCCTGGTTTTATCGGTGTAACCGCTAGTAGTGCGCGTTATTGTACGGTTTCTTTAGTCGGTACATCACCAAACTTTACTGGTATTGAATGTACATTGAAGAATGGTAATGCAACAAAAATTAATGGTAAAACTTTAACTTTGAATCGTGATGCTGCTACAGGTACATGGAGCTGTGCAACAGGTGGTAGTTTGGAAGCGAAGTATAAACCTGGTTCATGTTCATAATTTGAATTCAAAAAAAAGAGAGCTAAGGCTCTCTTTTTTTGAATTCAAATTAATTGATTTAAAGCTAAACTAATAAATTAAATACAAGGTGTAGGTAAGTATTTATTTGGAATATCAATACTTTCACATGAAAAATGACCATTGGTATTACGTGAGAAATAGAGTTCAGCTAAATTTCCTATCCCATTTTTATTTTTGAGCTTACAACTAATGGCTTTATCTGCAACACCGAAGGTGTCTGGAGCGGTAACACTAATTATGCAAAAGTGTGTAGAGCTTTGCAAGCTGATATCTTCAGCAGTTGTAATGGCTAAATAGTTATGATTTGCATTAATTTCATAGGAGGCTATACCTTCTGAGATCTCATAAAAAGCTGAGTTAATGCGACTTTTAATCATATAGCTTTGATATAAATTAATTGATATCGCTGCGAGTATGCAAATAATGGCAACAGCAATTATGAGTTCAATCAATGTAAATCCCATGTTTATTTTCATTAAAATTCTCCTTCATTATATGAAACAGAGCAAAAACAATACCAAACATATTTTAATATAAATCAGTGTCTTGTGTTTTATAGATCATATCTGACAAAAAAATTGTCAGAAGTTGTCAATAATTGCAAATTAATATGAGCAAAATTGTTAGTTTCATTATTTATGTAAATTGGATATAGGTAGTAGATGTATAGCTCGCCCTTGATCCCAAAAATTAGGAGCACCGAAATCATCAATACTTATACATGTATCGCATAATATATCTTGTCCATGAATATACAATAGGGAAATTAATGATAAGTATGAAATAATGGCCCATAGTTTTTTGTTATATTGAAAATAATTCGTTGGTTCTGAAATAGTATAAACTTTTAAAAAACTCAGTAAAAAAGCTATAAATGTAAGGCTGATAATTTGGCTTACTGGGTATACGAAACTTCCAGAAAGTAAACTATTAAAGAAAATAGCAATTGCTCCTGCGATAAGGAAGATGGGGATATTTTTACGTTGCTTATAGACTGCTTGTATGATGGGAATTAAGCTTAATATGAGAATAAAGATTGCAATACCCCATTCTGATAGTGATTTTAGAAAAAAGTTGTGCGGGTGAGTTGGTAATAGAAATGGTGTATGTAACATAAAGTTATTTCCACCAACGCCAAGGATAGGGTGTTCAAACCAAAGATGTACAGCTTTTTCCCATAAATCGAGCCTTCCACTACTGGTAATGCGGTTAATAGATGGGCCTATCGCTTCAGAAAGTGAGAGGTGATAGAGGTTAAATATGACTAAAGCCAAAATAAAAGAAATGATCGGGAGTTTTAAAAATTTACGTTGATGATTGGGTGTAAATATTAAACTGACACAGAGACCAATAAAAATAGATAGTAAGCAGGCACGTGCACCATGGAATAGAAAGCTTAAGAGGTAAATAGTGGACACAATATATAAGCTACTTTTTAATAGCTTATTTTTTTGAAAGTCAAAATTAGAATAAATTGGCTGTAACCAAATGAGAAATAAACATGGAAGTAGAGCATCATCCAACATTCTAATATTCGTAAAGGATTGCGTCCAAACACCGTCTCCTCCTTGTAGTCGATTAACTAGTGCAATTGGTAAGAAAATAAGGCTCAACATTGGTAAAAATGCAATAGATGTAGCAATGTTTTTGGAAAGTTTAGAGTAGTTTTTTATTAAAAATGAATAAATTAAAGTAAAATTGATGAGTAAAAAAATTAAACTGGCTTCTGCCATCGCACGATCAAAGGCTGTGGAGAAGCTTATGGTTAATATTGCTAAGAATGATATCGAAATAATTGAAATAAAGGTTAATAAATGCGCTTTCCTTGATTCTATAAGATATTGATTTTTAATTAAAAAAGCGGAAAAAGCAAAAGTAAATAAAATAAGTATTTCATAAATACGCCATGCATCATAGGGATAGCTGGTCCAATAAATACTTAAGCTGGAATAGGCAATGAAGCAAAAAAAGGGAATAAGAATAAGTAATATCTTGGAGATATAATTTTGCATTGAAGTATAATTTTAAAAATTTTACATATTGTAAACAAAGTGAAGGGAAAGTAAATGACGGATACGCTTCAACTATTTCGTGAAAAGTTTAATGCATTTTTAATACATCTATTCGTATCAGTTTTAATTCTATTTATCGTTTTTTTGATTGTATATTTTTTGTTATACCCTTACCCGCTACTGACAGCTACAGGAGGTAAAGAGATTTTATTAATTATGGTCATGATTGATATTGTTCTAGGTCCTTTGCTTACTTTTATTGTATACAGAAAATATAAAAAGACACTCAAGTTTGACTTGGCTATCATTGGTCTGATTCAACTTATTGCATTGATATATGGCTTATCCAGCATGGTTTTGGCAAAACCATGTTGGATTGTTTTTAATCAAAATAAATTTGAGCTTATTCAATGTAGTCAGATTGTGGGAGATACTGGGAAATCAGACTACCAGTTAGCTCTGTTTGAGCGTCCTATTTTTAGAGCTGTAATGTTGTCTCAGGATCCTAAGCTAAAGTCGGAACAAGTCTTTGATGAAGTTTTGAGTGGTATATCTCTAGCGCAGCGACCAGAAAATTATGTAGACTTATCTAAAGTCACAGAAAAAATACAAGAGCAGGCTCAAAGTGTAATGCTGTTAAAACAATATAATAATGCAAAACAAGTTGATAGTATTTTATCTAAATATCCTCAAGCAACTAGCTTTGTTCCTCTAAAAGCAAATGCTGTTGATATGACTGTTTTAATCAATAAAGACAAAGGTGAAGTACTTAAGATCGTCGATCTTCGCCCTTGGAAGTAAACCTAAAACCATAATAAAAAACCTGCATATGCGGGTTTTTTATTGATGAAAAAGTCTTAAATTTGACTTTGAATATAATTCTCTACACCGATGGTTTCAACTAGATCGAGTTGTGTGATTGTCCAGTCTAACCATTCTTCTTCTTTTTCTAAAATCTCTTGAACAAGATCTCGAGTAACGTAGTCCAACTGCTCTTCGGAAAGCTTAATAGCGGCTTGAATGGATTCAATGTTCTCTTTGGTTTTACGGACATCACAGTTAAGAACTTCAACAGTATGTTGGCCGATGTAGAGTTTACCCAAGTGTTGTAAGTTTGGTAGACCTTCTAAAAAAAGAATACGTTCAATGATTTTGTCAGCATGCTTCATTTGGCGTATCGATTCTTTATACTCGGCAGAACCGAGTTGCTCAATTCCCCAGTCATTAAACATACGAGAGTGTAGGAAGTTTTGGTTAATGGCAGTTAAATGATGATAAAGCACCTGATTTAACTGATTAATTACATCACGATTGCCTTTCATGAGAAAGCTCCATTCAAACTGCGGCTTAAAAATAATATCAATAACTTATGAGAAATATCTTAAACAACAAAGTGGTTTTTGGCGAGTAATTTATAGAACAGCAAATGAAAATCGCAATCAAAAGCATGCGGGATCGAAATTCTATTTTGGGTGTTTTACAAAAGAAAACCCGCCTAGAGTCATAAGCGGGGGAGGAGCTACTCATACAGAGTAAATTTATAATTATGGTTTTCTAGCAAATCAATCAAATATCTAGGCCGCAATGGCTAAGCGTGAGGCAATGGCAGATACTTCAGCACTGATAATTGAGCGTGCTTCCGGTGCACAGCGACCACAGCATGTTCCGAGATCCAGCATCTCGCGAACTTCGCGATAACTGCCCGCACCATTTTCAATAGCGTCTTTAATATCTTGATCTGTAATACCACGGCATAAGCACACGTACATTTCAGCAAGCCACATGAAAGAAATAAGATAAGTGATATTATTGATAATTGTTATCTTTTGTCAATAAAAATCATTTGAAATCTCATTTGTCTTTATTGGAGTTTTGGATAAAAAAAAGCCACTCAATCGGTGGCTTTTTTTTAAAAATATAACTTATTGATTAATAATCACAATACCGTCCATCTCTATTAACGCATTTTTAGGTAGGCTGGCTACACCGATCGCTGCGCGTGCAGGGTAAGGTTGTGCAAAATATTCGCCCATAATTTGGTTGACCAACTGGAAGTTTGAAAGATCGGTTAAGAAAATATTCAACTTCGCGATATCTGCCAGCGTTCCACCAGCAGCTTCGCAGACAGCTTTTAAATTATCAAATACACGGCGAATTTGTGCTTCAATGCCTTCAACCAACTCCATACTGTATGGGTCTAAACCGATCTGACCAGAAAGGTAAAGTGTATTGCCGACTAAGATTGCTTGCGAATAAGTGCCGATCGCAGCAGGGGCATTTTCAGTATGAATTACTTGGCGGGACATCGTGTTCTCCTATTTTATTCACCATCAATCATAGCCTAGATTGGCATTAAAAGGTGCGGATTTAAACAATTAACTCGCAATCGATGTTTCCGCAATACTCACTGGTTGAGCCAGTCGACTAATACGCGGGAAGCCAAAATGCATACGTAGATCGCGAATGATTTTTGCAATTTGCTTGCGATTGTGTACCACAACATTGACATAAGTCTTGTCATCTTGATTGCGTACCATTTCGACCCCAATTTTTTCTTTACGGCATTGATAAATTAGGTCGGAAATTTGTTCATCATCCATGGCCATGTTAATCAATAAATATGCAGTGAAACTAATTTCTTCTTCGTTCTCATTAGTCCATTGCAACGGCATGATGTTTTCAGGGTGTAGATGTTGTTCATGCAGCAGATTGTGACAACGCGCACGATGCACAATAAGGCCGCGGCGTGATAAATGTCCTTGAATTGGGTCACCCAACACAGGGTTACAGCAATGCGCGTATTTGACATCGACACCTTCAGTACCTTGAATGAGTCGGTCAGATTCCTGTGCACTTTGGTCATGCGCAAACAAATGATTCGCGACCAACTGCGGCAGTAAATCGCCCACGGCAATTTGCTCGAATAATTGGTCTTTACTTTCGATATGTCGCCATTGTAAAAGCTCTAACCAATCTGATTCGGTTAAATCTTTAATGGATACATTGAAGAGCTTTAAAGCGCGATTTAAAGCTTGCTGTCCAACAAGGCGTTGTTCTTCGATGTCTTGTTCACGCAATATATTTTGTAAGGCACGACGGGCTTTTTGCGTATTGACGAAGCTGAGCCAATCAGGGTTTGGGGTGGCCAAAACATCAGTAATAATTTCAATCACCTGACCACTGTGTAATGGCGTAGAAAGTGGTTTAGTTTCCCCATTGATTTTCGCACCTACCGCATGGTTACCTAAAAATAAGCTGGCAGAATATGCAAAGTCGACTACCGTTGCCCCTTGCGGTAACTCGTGTAGATGACCTTGTGGGGTATACACCCAAATTTTCTCTTGGTGTAAATAATCGAGCAGTTCGCTAAAAGTGGTTTTAGCACAGGCTCCATCGATCAAGACATTCAAGTTCTGCATCGAGGCTTGAATCGCAGAGCGGCAAGCTTGTGGAGCACTATCGCCTAGGACCACACCAAAACGCGCCGCTTTACGCATCAGCTCGGTTTGAATGGTGACTGATAAGGTTGTGTTTTCACCTTTTAAGCGTAGTAGCAGTGATTGGTTACCACCTGGGAGGGGTTTACGAATATGGTCTGCAAAGTGTAAAACTTGAAAACTCTCTCGCAACACATCGGCTAAGCGGTCACAGTCAGCAATGCTATTTAGAATAATTTCAAAGGCGTGACTATGCGTGAGTTCATGTAGATCAATATCATTTTTAACAAAGTGGCGTAATAGTTCGATATTGTTATTTTTCTTTTTAATGCGACCCGAGATTTGATGGGTTTTTAACAGCTCAGTGAGATTATTTTCCCATTTGCTTTGATATTCACAGCGTTTGGGTTTGGTTTGTAGGAGGGCTTCTTGGACATTGTTATACATGTCGAGATCAAGATTTTGATAACACAAATGTTCGAGGTTATCGCCCATCTCATTCATACCAACAATACGTGCCATTGGGACAAAAATATCAAAGGTTTCTTGGGCAATACGTGCACGCTTATCAGGACGCAATGCATCCAAGGTGGTCATGTTGTGATAGCGATCAGCCAGTTTAATAATAATGACACGTGGGTCTTGTAGTGTGGCTTGCAGAATTTTTCGGAAAGAAGCGGCTTTGTTATATTCTTTATCGCTGGATTGGCTAAGCTTGGTGACGCCATCGACCAGTTCGGCGACAGTTTTTCCAAATTTTTCTGTAATATCTTCTTTGCTAAAGTCTGTATCTTCAATCACATCATGTAAAAGTGCCGCCATCAGGGTTTCGGCATCTAGACGCATATGCGCTAAAATACAACTTACCGCAATTGGGTGCAAAATATAGGGTTCGCCACTTTTACGGGTAATACCATCATGGGCAATATCCGCATAATCACAGGCCGCAAGCACTCGCTCGACGTCGCTTTCAGTTAAGTAAGCATCGATAATAGTTTTGAGCTGTTGTTTAGCTTGGCTGACCATTGGGCCTGGCATAAAACACCTTTAAGACGTAGCAATTACAAGAAAATTTTACTGATTCCCTAATGAAAAGCATATTGCATGAGTTGTCAATTTATTCATTGAGAGAAAAGCAAAAAAGATACACCTAAACCACGATGAATCCTATCTTCTAGTTATAACGTGTATTGCACAAATATAAAAGTTATCCAATAAAAAAGCCTAGTTAAAAACTAGGCTTTTAAACGATAAATTTTTCTTATTGGAAAGAAAAACCATCTAAATTCAAATTGTTTGCAGAAAGTGCAAGATCAAGACTTGAAGTTTGGTAGTCTTGCTCACGTTGTTTCAAAATATCTTTAGAAACATGACCGATTGCGATTTCACGTAATGCAACAACAGTCGGTTTGTCATTGTCCCACTCAACAGTAGGTTCAATGCCTTGACGTGCCAATTGACGCGCGCGTTTGCTTGCCACTAGTACAAGCTCAAAGCGGTTGTCTACATGGTCTAAACAATCTTCAACGGTTACGCGTGCCATAAGAGTTCTCGTTACAAAGGCTAAAATTAAACAGACTGTGCAGTATAAGGTGCTTTGTCTGTAGACTCAAGTTTTAATCACTTTTCAACAGGGGTGATCAGCTCAGAAATCATTTTTTGATGACGGCTCGCTTGTTGAGTAATGACTAAACGATTGGCAATAATCACAGACTCAAGATCGTGCAAAGCTTTATTAAAGTCATCATTAATAATTACATAGTCGAAGTTAACATATTGTTGCATGTCTTCAACTGCACAGCCTAAACGACGCTCAATCACTTCAACCGAGTCTGTACCGCGGTTAGACAGACGTTGACGCAGATCAAACTGGCTTGGTGGTAAAATGAAAATTTGTTTAGAGTCAGGAAAAAGCTTACGAACTTGCTGTGCGCCTTGCCAGTCAATTTCTAATAGAACATCATGGCCTTTTGCGAGTTGTTCTTTCACAGTAGCTTGAGCTGTACCGTAGTAATTACCAAATACTTCGGCGTATTCAATAAAACCACCTTGCTCAACCAAGGCCAAAAATGAGTCTTTTTCGGTAAAATGGTAATGTACACCATCAAGTTCGCCGGGACGTTGCCCACGTGTAGTATGAGAAACAGAAACGTGAAGGTTCGTTACACGGTCAAGGAGGGCTTTTACGAGGGATGTTTTGCCTGTTCCTGAAGCTGCAGAAACGACAAACAAGAGACCCGACATGATATTTTTCCTGATATGATAAAATATCTTCTCTATTTTAGAGCAGACAAGGTTTAAACGAAATAGCAAGGCGTCACTTTGTTTGCATTTATTTTATTAGTTTCCGCTGATTGAAAAGTGGTATCGAGGAACATATGGAAATTGTATTGGCCAATCCACGTGGTTTTTGTGCAGGTGTTGACCGTGCGATTGCCATCGTAAATCGTGCGCTTGAGTGCTTTAATCCGCCCATTTATGTACGACATGAAGTGGTGCACAATAAATTTGTCGTGGACGATTTACGTCAACGTGGCGCAATTTTTGTCGATGAATTGGATGAAGTACCTGATGACAATATTGTAATTTTTAGTGCGCATGGGGTTTCTAAAGCAGTACAGATCGAAGCCGAACGTCGTGGTTTAAAGGTTTTTGATGCAACCTGTCCATTGGTGACCAAGGTTCATATTGAGGTCACTAAATATGCCCGTGAGGGGGTTGAGGCCATCTTAATTGGTCATGAAGGCCACCCTGAAGTTGAAGGTACCATGGGGCAATATGACCTGAAAAATGGTGGTGCGATTTATTTGGTTGAAGATGAGCAAGACGTGGCCGAGCTTCAAGTGCATCATCCTGAGCGCGTGGCTTTTGTTACTCAAACCACGTTATCGATCGACGATACTGCAAAAGTGATTGATGCGTTACGGGCGAAATTTCCTGAGATTCAAGGGCCGCGTAAAGATGACATTTGTTATGCAACTCAAAACCGTCAAGATGCGGTGCGTGATTTAGCAACCCAATGTGATGTGGTGTTGGTGGTCGGTTCACCAAATTCATCTAATTCGAACCGTTTACGAGAATTGGCCGAGCGAATGGGTAAAGCCGCTTATTTGGTCGATAATGCAGATGAACTTCAACAGGCATGGTTTGAAAATATCGCCAAGGTTGGCGTCACAGCGGGTGCATCTGCACCTGAAATTTTAATTAAGCAAGTAATTCAACGATTACAAGATTGGGGCGCAACACCACCACAAGAGCTTGCTGGAACGGAAGAAAATATTACCTTTAGTTTGCCAAAAGAGTTACGTATTGCGGTAACTCAAGCCTAAAAGGTGGATTGGTTAACATTCTAATTTTATTGAAAAATTGACAGATGATTGTAAATTGGCAATCATCTGTTTTTTTATGCCTTTTATCCTGTATTGTGCTGATTGTGTAAAGAATTAGAATATGATTTTAAATAGGGTAAAGTTTTGTTGCCTTGGGGGAGGGAGTATGCAAAATAAACATAAAGGGTTCACCTTAATTGAGCTGATGGTGACGATTGCTGTTATGGCAATTATCGCGATGATGGCTGCACCTTCTTTCGGGGATATGTTACAGCGCCAAAATTTAAATAAAAGTACAAAAGAATTGGTTGCTACTTTAAATCAGGCAAGGGCAAAAGCTGCTTTAGAGCGTAGAGAAATTACAGTTGAATTATTGTCTGCGGATGAAAATACTGACGATACGTTGAATTGGATGCCAGTCGGTAAGTCCAGTTTAAAGACTGGTCGTGCGACAGAAATAGTTTTTATGCCGACAGGCCTAGTGAAAGATCCAGCAGCAAATCAAATCATTGCCACAGATACGAGTTTTGAAATTTGTGATGCATCTTCTGATCCTAAATATTCCAGAATGGTCACGATATCTAAAATGGGGGCGATCCAGCAGATCGTTGAAGGGGATTGTTCATGATAACTATAAAAAAGCAAGCAGGTGTTGGGTTAATAGAAGTATTGGTTGCCTTGCTGATTCTTGCAGTTGGTGTACTTGGTTTTGTAGCGTTGCAATATCGAGCAATTGAGGCATCTAGTGAGGGGGCTAACCGTGTGCAAGCAATTAATTTGGCACGAGATTTAGCTGAGAAAATTCGTGTTAATCGTGATCAGTTGGGTGTGTATGCTACGGCTGTTGCGGGAAATGCAACCAATATCACCAATCCGAATTGTTACACAGCATTTTGTACGCCAGCACAAATGGCGCGTTTTGATGCTGCACTTACAAATTTGTCTGCTCAACGGGTGGGGATGACAGTCAATATGTTTGCTTGTCCAGAGGTGAGCAATGGTCGAAGATGCATTTATGTTGCTTGGGGGGATACCAGTGCAACCAATGCAGATGGTTTAAATAACTGTACTACAGCAGGTGCTTACCGTGATGAATCGACTTGTGTAGTCATGGAGGCCTACTAATGAAAATACAAAAAGGCTTTACACTTATTGAACTCATGATTGCTCTAGCTCTTGGACTCATTGTGGTTGCAGCAGCAGCAATGTTGTTTTTGACAGGGGTGAAAAGTAGTCAAGTACAACAAGGGATGGCGGACTTACAAGACAATGCAAATTTTGGGCTTAACTATATAACTCAGGATCTTAGATTAGCCAATCTAGATACTGTTGAAGCTGCGATGAATGACGCTTTACTTCATGGGGGAGTTGTTTTGAGTCAATCCAATTTGCCTACAGGAATTCAAGCTGGTGTGGGTGATGTTTTATTAAGCCAAAGTAATGGTGATGCAGTTGGTCGTGATAATGAGTGGACTGGTGCATCGAATGTAACTCAAAACAGTGATCAACTCGTAATTCAGTATAAACCAGCACAAACAGGTGGTTTTGATTGCGAAGGGCGTGAAATTACGACAGTAGATCGTATGGTTATTCAGCGTTATTTTTTGCGAATAGATGCAAATGCTGGGGCTGGGGAGGGGAACCCTTTAGCTTTGGCATGTGATGCTGGTAACTATAGTGACACCAATCTTGCTCGTTATGGTGATGCTGGTGAAATCATTATGAAACGCGTTGATCATTTTCGTGTATTGCTTAATGTGAGTAATGCTACTGGTAACCGTCGATATATAGGTATTCACGAATATATGGCATTGACAGGGACTAAACCGCGTATTTTAGGGGTGAGTTTAGGTGTGCTCGCACGCTCAGGCCAGTCTACGGGTCAAGAGGTGTCGACAGCACAAGACAATGCTTTTGTAGTGTTAGATCAAGATGTAGCAATTGGAGCGAATGGGAATCCGCAAGGTTTTATTCGTCAGGTCGTGACTCAAGAGGTTGCAATACGTAACGCGTTGGGGGAGAGAGAATGATGATTAAACAACAACATGGCTCGACACTCATCGTCGTATTAATCCTTTTATTGGCGATCACTATTATTGGTACATTAGCTATTCGTCAAAGTATGGTGTCATTAAATATTGCGACCAATAGTCAAGCTCAACAACTCATGATTCAAAACTCTGATGCTGCAACATTTAATGTTGAGGATACAAATAATTTATTACGCAGTTTAGCAGCTGATGGCATGTTTGGTTTTATTAAAGGTCCTGAAAACAAAGGTAAAGAGTTAGTGTTTTGCTATAGAGGCAGCCGAGCTCAATTCTTTACTTTGTCGCAAGCGAGCATGGTCTATGTGAATGATAGTGGAAATATTGTGAATACGGATCAAGGAGTAAGTGGCTTCTGTCGAACAGGAGCGAATAATGCAAACTTTTTTACCAGCGAACGTAGAGCTGTCATGACCCAAGTATCTGTGAGTTTTACAAATTCGGTATCATCTACACCATTCCAAGACTCAGTTCGTGGCACGGATGAAGAACTATCTAAAATTCAAAAAACAGATCGAGTGATTGTGAATACGACTTCACTAATGCCTGCACTTACTTCAGCAGATACAGATGATATTGATGATTGTTTAGATAGTCATATTAGTAATAGTTCAACGAATGGTGTAGCAAATTGTCTATCGGATTTAAATGTACCTTTTACAACACATGTCACTGAATATACGTTAGGTCAGGCATTTCTTTAAGGGTGAATGAAATGAAAATTAAAAAGAAAGAACAACTTATAGCTCATCCTTTAAAGAAAGCATTGGCTGTGAGCTTATCAGCTCTTATGGCAGGATTTGTGTTTAGTGCAACTGCTTCATATGCGAGTGATATTGAGATTTATCAACAAGCACGCTCAGGAAATATCTCTTTAATGTTTGTATTGGATATTTCAGGAAGTATGAGATATTTTGATGCAAATAATCAGGAGCTTACCAGTTGTAGCAGCGGTGCGAGAGAGACGGCATTTAGTGGGAATGGAATTTCTTATAATCGACGTTATTGTGAAATTAGTAGTCGAGAATATTATTACATGCGCTCTGGTGGGAGAAATAACCGTAAATGGTATCGTTGTGGAGGAGCTGCATCAGGGAGTACATCAGTAAATAAAACGGATTGTACTTATGCGCTAACTAGTGAACCAAGTCTTTCTGGACTTGATGATGATGGTGGTGGCAACCCGCAATATTATTATAAGAATGGAGCATCTACTCCTTATTATGATCGTATCACTTTAGTTAAGGATGCAATGTACCAGCTTTTATATGGCGCAAATGCCATTGGTAAAGATAAATTTTTTGGATTGACAACCTATTCTATTAATGGTGATGGTACTCGGGGGCAAGTTCGTATTCCTGTTCAAAGGCTAGGTTTAGATACTGAAGCCACCTTAGCTTCTGAAACACATCGTAAAAGCCTAAT
The DNA here is from genome assembly GCF_037572605.1 of Acinetobacter sp. MYb191. NCBI lineage: Bacteria > Pseudomonadati > Pseudomonadota > Gammaproteobacteria > Moraxellales > Moraxellaceae > Acinetobacter > Acinetobacter sp. MYb191. The sequence goes on from NZ_JBBGZP010000015.1 coordinate 70,830, forward strand.
GACAGAAGTAGCGAATCTTGAGGCTAATGGCGGTACACCAACAGCGAATGCGTATGCAGAAGCTGCTGCGTATATGTTGGGTACCTCTACTTCAAATCGTAATAGATATGCATATTATAATAGTTATTGGTATGAGTGTAGTGGGCTTACTGGTTCTACTTGTACTTATACTGGTAATCGTTATTCATCGGTTGCTCGAACTTATGGAGCGCAATCGTGTAATTTAGCCGCAAGTAATGGTTCTTTTTCTGCAACATGTTATTATTCTGCGACCAATTCGGCATCTGGACAATATGCTGCGGGTAGTGGTGTATTAGCAACTGATTACTCAAAATATAAAATGCCAACCTCTTTATCTGCACAGTTAGAGCCAGATGCAGATACCAAGCAGTGTAGTGGTCAAGGTATTTATGTTCTAACCGATGGTGTTCCAAATGGGAATAATTCGGCACAGAGTTTAATGCAAACTGCGTTAGCTGGAAGTAGTGCATTTACCTGTTCTGATTCAAGTGGTGGGTGGGATTGTGTAGAAAAATTTAGTACGCGTATCTTGAATCAAACAACCAATGCTAGCCCACGTGACTTAAAACTCAAAACAGCTGTTGTTGGATTTGGCTCAGCTTATAACTCAATCCCTTCGTATAATAAAAACTTATCTGAAGAAGAAAATATCGCATTACTAGGCACGGTGAATGATGATAATGACGAAAAACGTGCAGCGCGTTGGGGTATCCGTGGTCAAGGTGGTTGGTATGCGGGTACAAGTTCTCAAGACGTTATTGATAGCGTAAACGATTTTATTAATAACTTGTCAACAGAAATTCCAGCTGTAACAACAGGAACATCAACGATCCCAAATGATCAATTAAATCCTGCTGCATTGCAAAATTATGCATATTATCCACAGTTCCAACCGACCCCTGATAAGAGCTATCAATTATGGGCGGGTAATCTGAAAAAGTATAAAGTTACTAGTACAGGTACGCTGGTCGATAAAAACGATGATGTTTTTGTCAATAGCCAAGGTAAAATTGGTGATAACTACGATTTATGGTCTGCCGATGCGGTTACGGGTGTAAATCAGGATGATGAATCCATTCTTGGTAGCAGTAAAAATAGATTGGTTGGTGGTGTCAAATCACGGTTAAAACTACGTTCAAATACGAATGGTGCAATACAGCGCAAAATATTAACAGACAGACCTGCAACAGCAACAAATAATGAATATTTAGATGCAACTACATTAAGAGCGTTGGATTTAACTTTGGTCAACAGCACTGATCCAGCTAGAGGATATTTATTATCATTGCTTGGTTATCGTGTAAATGCCAAACAACCTCAAACCATTACAAATACGTCGATTGCTCAAGCCGAGGAGTTGCGTCAGGTGGGTGCTGTAATGCATTCTTCGCCATTACTTCTTACAAATCAAGGGAAAGTGACATATGAAAATGGTGTTCTAGGCTCTGAAGAGCGAGATGACTATATTTTATTTGGAACCACGCAAGGTGTTTTGCATATAGTTGATGCAGATACTGGAGAAGAAAAATTCGCATTTTTACCGAATAGTATGGTGGAAAACCAAAAGGATGCATTGTTAAACTTTGATACCACGATTGGTGGAATGGATAAGTTGTATTATGGGGTCGATGGTCCTTGGACTTCTTATACTGAATATGTGAATGCAGCAGATGATATGTTAACTGTTGGGGCGGGTTTAAATAGTCGATCAGGTAAACAGATTGTTTATGGCGGTTTACGTATGGGTGGGCGTAATTATTATGCGCTGGACTTAGCTGATATCAATAATCCAACACTTAAATTTACTATAACCCCGCCTGCATTAAGTCAGTGTTCGAGTGCAAATCCGCTTGCGTGTATGGGGCAAAGTTGGTCTAAGCCTACATTGACTTGGATCAATTGGAAAGGGACCAAAAAACTGGTTATGTTAGTTGGTGGTGGTTATGATGCGGAGGGGCTACCAACATCCATTAGTAGTATGCCTGAGACTACAGCGGCAGAACGCGCAGCTAAACAAGCAAAAATCAAATATTACCGTGGTTATGAATATAATGACTATGCTCAAACCAATAAGATTGGTTCTGGTGTGTATATGTTTGATGCGCTCGATGGTAGTTTGTTGTGGTGGGCAAGTGCGAATGCAACAGTGCATACATCACCAACAACAGCAAACCCTGGCCCGACTTATGCTCCAACAAATGGTACAGCCAGTTCTTATGATGTAGACATGAAATATAGTGTGGTGAGTCAGATTAAAGCTGTAGATAGAGACTCTGATGGATTAACTGATCACTTATACTTTGGTGACTTAGGTGGTCAAGTTTGGCGTATCGATTTAAATAATAAAGCTGGTGCGAATACAGCATTATTTGCCAAACAGCCTACAAAAGTACTTAATTTAAACAATGGTACATACAGTCCACGTTTCTATGAGATGCCTAGTTTCTCAACATATTCAGAAGGTGGAACAATTTTTGGTGTTGTATCGATTGGTAGTGGAAACCGAAGTCAACCTCTCGCAGAATATAGTACAAGTACCGATTATAAACACGATGGTGTTTTTAACTTATATGATAAAGACGTAGCGAGAAGTGATTTATTTAACTTAACGAGTGCAAATGCCTATAGTGTTACGTCGAATGATTTACATACCAAAGGTGTGAGTTTATTGGCTGAGGGAAGTAGTGTTGGAACTACTGCAATTAATCAACTCGTTGCACTTGATAATACCAATAGATTTGCTATTACCACTTATAGAGCTCCTTATGCCTTAACTCAGGGTTGGTACTACTTATTTAAGTCCTCTCTAGTACAGAGTGAGAAGGTGATGTCGACACCATTGGTTATCAATAATGACATGTTTGTAACTACTTTTGATGGAAGTCGAAATGGAATGTCAGGAGACTGTGGGGCTGGTGTAAAGGGTGAAAGCTTCATGACTTTATTCTGTATGCCGTATGGGCAATGTAATGGTGGGACATCTACTTCTTATAGGCTAAGTATGGGGGCAGGTATCGTGGGTGGTGCTGTTGGTGCAGGTGATGGTAGTGGGATGCAGCGACTTATTGTTGCAAACGTAGATACATCAGGGGTTACGGGCAATGCTATTTTAGATAAACGTTACAATACTGGGAATAAACTGATTCCTCAGCGTTGGTACGATCGACGTTAATTTAAGGAGGAACTATGAAAAAAATAATAAAGTCCTCTGGATTTACATTGATTGAACTAATGGTTGTTGTAGTAATTGTTGCGATTTTCGCAGCAATTGCTATACCGTCATACCAAGAGTATGTACGACGCGCGGTAGCCAGTCAGGCACAACAAGAGATACAGCGATTAGCTACTTTGTTAGATCGGCATAAAGCGCGTAATTTTAGTTATCGAGGATTTACGACGACAAGTGCAGTATTACCTGTGGGAGCAACCGGCTCTGCGATTAAATATACATTGACGATCAGAGATGGAAATGATCCAGATTTAGAGTTAACAGATGATGATGCTGCAGGTCGGAATTGGGCAATTCAAGCTGTGAGTTCGGACGATAAAAATTATACGATGCTACTTACAAGTACAGGGATGCGTTGTAAGAATAAAACTACAGCAAATGTTGATTTTGAGAGTTGTGGCAGTACCGCGAATGGTAGTGAGGAGTGGTAAATGAATAAAGGATTTACGCTTATTGAACTCATGATTGTGGTTGCAATTATTGGTATCTTGGCTGCTATCGCATATCCATCTTATCAAGAGCATGTACGAAAAACAAAGCGTGTAGAAGCTCAGGCTGAACTGGTTGCCCTAGCTAACCAAATTCAGCGTTATAAAGTATCCAACTTTAGGTTTTTATTGGCGAATGGTAACCCGATCACATTGGAAACATTAGGTTATACACTCAATGCAAATGATAATCTTGAAATTCCACAAGATAGTGATCCATTGTATGAAGTATCTTTAACAGATGTTGCAGCAAATACATGGACATTAACAGCCACTCCCATTGATGGAACCATTCAGGAAAATGATGGGGTTAGTATTTTGAATCACCGCGGGGAAAAATGCTGGACTAAAGGTGCATCGACTTGTGCCCTAAGTGAAACATCCAACTGGGACGGCAGATAAAATCCAAATTCAAAACTGTGGATAAACAAATTTTAATCTTTCTTTCGCAGCAAAGATAACGTAAAATATTGCCCTCTATGAAAGGGGTTTGAAATGTTCCGGTGGTCGGGGCAGGGATAATCCGTAAAAACTATAAGGTTGTATCATGGTAGTTATTCGTCTTGCACGCGGTGGTGCTAAAAAACGTCCGTTCTATCAAGTTATTGTAACTGATAGCCGTAATGCACGTGACGGTCGTTTCATCGAACGTATTGGTTTCTTCAACCCAACAGCTCAAGGTAAAGCAGAAAAACTTCGTTTAGATGCTGACCGTTTTGCACACTGGGTTGCTCAAGGTGCTCAACCATCTGAACGTGTTGCTTCTTTAGCTGCTCAAGCTAAGAAAGCTGCAGCTACTGCATAATTTTTGCTAATTAAGTAGTAGGTAGCCCATGACACCAACACAGAATGTTCCCGAAGATCGTATTCAGATTGGACAGTTACGTTCAGCATATGGATTAAATGGGTGGCTCTGGATCTATTCCAATACAGAACCGATGAGCAACATCTTTGACTATCTGCCTTGGTACATTGAAACCAAAGCAGGTTGGCAAACAATAGATGTAAAACGTTGGAAACCGCATGGCAAAGGCTTAGTTGTTTCGCTCAAAGGCGTCATTGATCGCACTGCAGCAGATAACCTAGTTGGCGCAAATGTCTGGATTTCAAAAGCGCAACTTCCTAAAGCAGGAATGGATGAGTTTTACTGGTCAGATTTGAAAGGCTTAACAGTGTTAGGTTTGGATGATGAAGAACAAGAAGTAAATCTCGGAAAAATCCATGAAATGTTTGAGACAGGTGCCAATGATGTGATGGTGGTTCACGCAACACCAGACAGCGTTGATGCTGAAGAGCGTATGATTCCATGGCATAAAGATGTGGTGCAACGCGTTGATCTCGAAGCTGGTCGTATCTACGTGAATTGGGGCGTAGATTACTAATTATTTTTGGAAATACGGGGGTCTGCGATGTTTTTTGCAGTCATTACGCTTTTTCCTGAAATGTTTGAAGCGATTACAGCCTACGGTATTAGCGGGCGTGCAGCAAAAAGTGATTTAGTACAAGTAACTTGTATTAATCCTCGTGATTATGCTGAGGGCAACTACAAACGAGTGGATGAACGTCCATTTGGTGGTGGTCCAGGTATGGTGATGATGGCTGAGCCTCTGGCAAAAGCAATTCAACATGCCAAAAAGCTTGCCATGCAAGCAGGTGCAGTTCATGTTCCTGTGGTGTATATGTCACCGCAAGGAAAAACCTTAAATGAGCCTGCAGTACAACAGTTTGTCGACTATGATGGATTGATTGTATTGTGTGGTCGTTATGAAGGGGTTGATGAACGTTTGATCCAAAAGTATGTTGATCAGGAATGGTCCATAGGGGATTACGTTTTATCGGGTGGCGAGCTTCCTGCGATGGTTTTATTAGACAGTATTATTCGGAGACTTCCGGGTGCAATGTCTGATGAACAGTCTCATGTGCAAGACTCATTTGTGGATGGTCTTTTGGACTGCCCACAATATACCAAGCCAGACCATTTTGAAGGTTTGGATGTCCCTGAAGTCTTAAAATCGGGACATCATGCCAATATTGAGAAATGGCGGTTTTTGCAGCGTTATCAACGAACACAACAACGCCGACCTGAGTTGGTGGAAAATGTGGAGTTGACGAAGCAGCAAAAGAAATGGCTAACAGATTTGAATACTTAATTCAGAGTATTCTTTTAATAGGCTCTTTGTGCATTGAAGTGGTCAAGCATAAAGAGAAAGATAATCGGGTCTATGCGATTTAGCCTCTATACCCAGCGGATATCAGACCTCTTCTGACCCGCACATATTGGAGATACCCCATGAGCGGTAAGCATCCTTTAGTACAAGCTGTTGAAAATGCACAGCTTAAACAAGACATCCCAGCTTTTGCACCAGGCGATACAGTTATCGTTCAGGTTAAAGTAAAAGAGGGTGACCGTGAGCGTCTTCAGGCATTTGAAGGTGTTGTAATCGCGAAGAAAAACCGTGGCTTGAACTCTGCGTTCACAGTACGTAAAATTTCTAGCGGTGTTGGTGTTGAGCGTGTTTTCCAAACTCACTCTCCAATCGTTGCTAAAATCGAAGTGAAACGTCGTGGTGACGTTCGTCGTGCTAAACTTTACTACCTACGTGAATTGTCTGGTAAAGCTGCACGTATTCGTGAAAAGTTACCAGCTCGTAAAGTTAAAGCTTAATTTTAAGTTTTATACGAGTAAAAAAATGCGCCCAATGGCGCATTTTTTATGCCTAAATTTTAGAGTCCTTGAAGCTTCAAACGGTTGGCGTGTTGACGATAAACATCCACAGGGTCTGGAGCAAAAATAGAACGTAGTCCAAAGAACTGGTTAATCACATCTAAATGGTTCCAATTATAGTTATCGCGCACGGTCTTACCATACTTGGCACTACAACGTGAGACTAAGCCATCGTTATCATTGGGCGCTTGCATGAGTAAGCCTGTCGCCGCCAGTAATGAGTCTGGATCAAGTACGTTCGTCAACGTTGAGTTGCCAGAGAAAGAGTAAAAATAAACTCCATTTTCTTTCGCTAAGCCTTCACCACAGCTTGTTTTTGGCATACCCAGTGGATATTTCTGTGCAAAAGCTTTAGAACCAGCTTGACTTAAACTTTTACCAGCACCGAGTGCATCATGTGGAAGTGAGTTCGGATCTTGCTGTTGTGCCCAAACAATAGCCTTGGACCCAAAGTTGATTAAGCCTACCAGCGGTTGTTCTAGCGGCGTACCTTGCGCGGAAATAATCAAATCCGCCACAGGAGAGCCTTTTAAAGGACTAGAAATGGCTGTTGCAGACGCGATTTTATTGGGCATAACATTTGAGACATAGGCAATACTATGTCCGCCGTGACTATGACCAAGCAAATTGACTTTGGGTGCTCCTGTAATCGCTAAGATTTCATCAACTTGTTGCAGCAGTTGTTCACCACGAACTTCAGATGTGTTGAATGGAGAAACGCGTGTTGCCCATGCGTTTGCACCGTTACGGGCTAAATCTGGCAAGATTTGATACCAGTAATCCACACCAAGTTCATCGGTTCCTGCTCGAATCCAGCCACCCATACCATGTGCAAAAACCAAAGGGTATTTGGTCTTTGCATAATTAGAGGCAACGTAGTTTGATTTAATTTGTGAAGCAGCTGCTTGCGTTTGTGTAGCAGCAAGTGTGCAGGTCGACAGCAGTCCAGCTATCAATAATCCATATTTCATTGATCATCCTCGTTTTTTATTTTTTATGACGACAATTTAAGTTGTCAAAAATGAGTATAAAGGTGAGGGAGGAGGAGCGTAGAGAAATCCGATTAAATTAAATACAGTTTGTAACTGGATAATTCTAGGAGGCATCCCTCCGAAACGTTAAAGATTCGAAGGGAAAATTAGAACTAGAGTCCTTGCATTTTTAAGCGATTGGCATGTTGGCGATAGACATCAACAGGGTCTGCGCTAAATAGTCCACGTAGTCCCATAACTTGGTTGACCTCATCTAAATGATTCCAGTCATAGTTATCACGGATGACTTTACCGAAGTGTGTACTACAGCGTGCCACTAAACCATCATTGTCTAAATGTCCATAGGCCAAAGGCCCCAACAGTGAGATCGCACTATCTGCAACATCGAGAATGTTCGTGACTTGAGACGTGCCTGTCCACGAATAGTAATACACGCCATTGCTGGATGTTGCACCGCTCTTGTTACAGTCTGAAGCCAGTGCTGTTGTTGGATATTTCTGATTAAAAACACTGGAACCTTGCTCACTAATTGAGGTGAGTGATGCTGTTAAATTGCTTTTTAATGCAGGGTTACTTTGCCCATAAGCAAGCATAGGACCAATAATATAATCAGCCGTTAGGCTGAGCAGTTGTGTTCCACCTTGATTGGCAAGAAGCTGGTCTGCCACTTTTGAACCTCTAAATGTTGCTCCCACACCTGTCAGTGAGGCCACATATTGCGGTTTAACTGCTTCTACATAGCGAATGGTTGGTCCACCATGACTATGTCCAATCAAATTAACCTTGGGCTTGCCTGTCAGGGCGATGACCTCTTCAACTTGTTGTAGTAACTGTTCACCCCGTACTTCAGTTGATTCTAAAGGGGAAATTTGTGCTGCAAAGGTGGTTGCTCCATTTCGAGCCAAGTCGGGTAAAATTTGATACCAGTAATCCAGTCCAAGTTCGGCAACGCCCACTCGGCTGAACCCAAACATGCCATGGGTAAATAGCAATGGATATTTAGTTTGAGCATAATTACTTTTTACGCTTGCAGTCACCGTCTGTAAACCAGCTGTGGCTGTGGTTGCGCTGAGTCCAAGGCTGGTAACCAGACCCACGAGTGACATTGTTTGTATCATTCTTTTCGTTATAAACATTTTTTTCATCCTGAAAAAGTCAAACACGGTATAGCTTTAATCTGCGAACGGAAGTTTTCCTCCCGTATCATGCGTGGTTTCAAAGGCTCCTAGTCGAAGTTGTTCTTGTGAATTATTAAACTGTTGATCACGTAGTTTTTGAATGGCTTGCTGCTGCGCGTCTTGACTCATGTTGCTGTTGAGAATGTTGTCGCGTTGTTCTAAGTAAGTATTGACCCGAGATTTCCAATTGCTTCGATCTTGGTCGAGTTTTTCTAGACGTATTGTCGCTTCGGCACCGACAAGATTCTGGCGCATTTGGCGAATTTCTTCGGCAGAGCCACCGCGCGCTTTAATATCTGAGGTTAGTTTACGCAGATCTTCGAATTTGGAAAGTTGTTCTAGGTTTTCTTTCCAATCTTCAGGCAGTTGAGCAAACAGTTCTTTCAGTTTCTGCGCTTTTTGTACTTCAGTTAAGGACTGATCTGTCATGATGCTCATACGGTCTAATGTATATTCATGATAGGTATTTTCAGCGCCAAAGAGGCCTTCGATTTCATAGTCGGAAAAGAATTGGCTGCGTAGGTTTTTCATCAAAGTAAAAATTTTACGATAGTACTCAGGGTCTTCTTTATTTAGGTTTGGCTCCTTCAGACTACCCAATTGCACACGATAATCTAAATAACGAGTCCAAAGATCTAAAATTTGCTTAAGCGCAGGTTCTTTATAACCTTGCTGGATATAGGCTTTAAAATCTTGCTTGATCTGGTCAATATTTTTTTCACCATATTGGGTAATAAAATATTCAAAACAATTACGAGTCTGTTCATTTACAACTAAGCGATTACTTTGGTCGAGCACCAGTTGGCAGTTGACTTCAGTGTCCTGTTGGCTGTTACTGACAAAAGGCAACCCTGATGCATGTGGCAAGTCTGATGCTGCGGGTAATAAGCCTGTAGTATTTTGAGTGCTAGAGCGAATCGACTCTTGGTTTGAGCCAACAGTTGCATTGGGTGCGAGCCAAATGAGAAATCCGAGAATGACAACGATGATCACGGCGAAAATGAGCCATAATTTCTTTTTTTGCATATCCTATGCCTAACATCCCTATTGTATTTTTTATTTGGTTCATATGACTGAACTCGATTTATTCTGAAACAAAAGGGTAAATAAACAACAGAAAAGTTGTAAAACTAGACAAGCGGTTGATAGTATTGCGGCAGCTTTAAGACGTGTCTATGTTATGAAATCATCTGCTTCAAAAATCCAGCGCCGTGCAGTGAATGGTGTATTTTTATTGAATAAGCCATTGGGGATCAGTTCAAATGCGGCATTGCAAAAAGTGCGTTGGTTATACCGTGCGCAAAAGGCGGGGCATACAGGAGCGCTTGATCCATTAGCATCGGGACTGTTGCCGATTTGTTTGGGCGAAGCGACCAAGTTTTCGCACTTTTTGTTGGACTCAGTGAAGCGCTATCAAACCACAATCCAGCTGGGTCACAGTACCACCACAGGTGATGTAGAAGGCGAGCAGTTGTTAGAGCAGGTTGTACCTGAGTTAACCGAAGAGCTGATTCAGCCCGTTTTGGCTCAGTTTATGGGTGATATTCAGCAAGTGCCGCCGATGTATTCCGCTTTGAAGAAAGATGGTCGTCCTTTATATGAGCTAGCCCGTAAAGGGATTGAGATTGAGCGTGAAGCACGCCCGATTACCATCTCTGCGATTGAGCTGCTTTCATTCACAGCAAACAGTGTCACCCTTGATATTACCTGTTCAAAAGGCACATATATTCGTGTTTTAGGCGAAGATATTGCGAAGGCATTGGGGACTTATGGTCATTTGACTTATTTACATCGCATTAAAACGGGTCATTTTGATCTCATTCCAAGTTATACCATTGAGTATTTGGAAAGTTTGTCTGAACAAGAGCGCGAAGCACTGTTGTTACCTGTGTATGCACCCGTAGATCATTTTCCTAAAGTACAAGTTCCAGAAGGGCGCAGTGAATACTTTAGTCGCGGTATGGAAAGTAATATTGAGCATACAGCGGAAGCGCAGGTCTTGGTTTTCGATGGGGAAAAATGCTTAGGTTTGGCTGAAATTACGGATAAGAAAAGATTGGTTCCAAAGCGGGTTTTAAATCTATAATCGAAATATATCACTCGGTAAAAAAGGATAAGGCGTGGACATCGACATTATTATCAGTCTGATCTTTTTTGCCTTTTGTGCAGGCGCAATTGACGCTGCCGTCGGTGGTGGTGGGCTGATCCAAATTCCCGCTTTGATGAATGCATTTCCGTCGATGGCACCTGCCACTTTATTTGGCACCAACAAATTAGCGGCAGTGGTGGGTACAGCCACTTCCGCCGTTTCCTTTGCCCGCAAAGTTCGCTTTGAATGGAAACTTTTGGCTGTGGTCGCAGTGTGTGCCACCATCAGTTCATTTGGGGGCGCGGCCAGTGTGGCCATGATTCCAAAAGAAGTCCTCCAACCCTTTGTCTTGGTCATGTTGATTGTGATGGCGGTATATACCTTCATGAAGAAGCAATTTGGGCAAGTGCATATGGCGCAGCGTGTGACGCCTAAAATTTTGCTGTTGGCGGGAATCGGAAGTTTAGCCATTGGTTTTTATGATGGTTTGTTTGGCCCAGGTACGGGCAGTTTCTTTATTTTCTATTTTATTCGCTATTTACGCGTTGATTTTTTACATGCGGCGGCATTGGCTAAAATTGGCAATGTGATGACCAATCTTGCAGCGCTAAGCTTTTTCATTCCCTCGGGGCATGTGCTCTTTGCTGTAGGAGGCACGATGGCCGTCGCAAATATGATCGGGTCTATTTGTGGGGTAAAAATGGCGCTGAAATATGGCAGCGGCTTTATTCGTATTTTATTTCTTATTTTGGTGACGATTCTGATTGTAAGATTGAGCTATCAAATGTTTTTGATGTAATGGTGCGATACCTTTAAAACTTCATTACAAAAAACGCGCAGTCTGTGACCTCATTTCTCGTTTATTGCATTTAAGATCAATACAGCGCACTCAATGCTGTGCCAAGAAGCTTTTCAATAAAAAATGATGTTTTAAGTTGAACGGAACTGGAGCATAGAATGAATATATTTGAAGCCTTAAGAGAAAGTCACGTTATACAACGAAATTTGGCTGAACGACTACTCCAAACTTCAGGGGATACGCCTGAGCGCCGTGAGCTATTTGAACGCCTTAAAAATGAATTATTTGCTCATGCTGTTGCAGAAGACCGTTATTTTTATATCCCGTTAATGATGACTGATTCGGGCCTCAACATTACCCGCCATGCTTTGGCAGAACACCATAAAATGGATGAGTTATTGGAACAATTGACTGAGACGGAATTCTCAAATCCGGGCTGGTTGGCAATTGCAAAAAAATTATCGGAAACGGTACATCATCACTTACAAGAAGAGGAGCATGGTTTTTTTCAGCAAGCAGGAAAAATCTTACTCGATGCTCAAAAGACTGCGCTCGCCAAGCAGTATCAGCAGGAATACAAAAAGTACAAAAAAATTGAAAAAGACAGTTTGGTTTAAGTCCATTTCAAACAAAAGATGGCGAGTGCCATCTTTTGTGATTTAAAGCGCATCATCACTTTGCGGTTTGGCTCTAAAGGTAACACCAACGGAGGCAATCATAATGCAAACTAGCGCCAGCGTTTGCCACATGCTAATTTGTTCTTTCAGTAGTAACCAACCTGCCAAGGCTGCTAAAGCCGGCGACAAACTTGAAAGCGTCCCATAGCTGAGTTTACTTAAACGTTTCAAAGCCATGAGGTCTAGAGCATAGGGAATGGTTGTGGCGAGTAGTGCAATCAATAAGGCTTTGGGCCAGTATTCCGTTTGCATTAGCGCTGTAGGATTATGCGTGGCACTAATCGGCAGAAGCACCAAGGCTGAGATCACAATAGCAATACTGAGGGCATGCATGCCGATATTTTGACGGACGACTTTTTGCCCAAAATAGATATACAGCGCCCAGCAAGCACCCGCTGAAACCGCAAATGCAGCACCTAAGAAAGAGAAGTTGGTTGCATTGGCTTGATGCCAAGGCACCATCAGCGCAATACCTAAAATCGCTAATCCGACCCAAATATAATCACGACGTTGTTTGATCGAGAGTAGCGCTAAAGTTAAAGGGCCTAAAAACTCTAAACCTACGGCAATACCTTGCGGCAGTCTACCCAGTGAAGCGTAGAATAAAATATTCATGAGGCATAAGGCTGCCGTATAGCTCAGTAAATCTTTCCACTTTAAATGCGGTAGGCGTTTAATGATGCTCCATGAGCGGAACATCAGCACAATTAAAATTGCGGCAAAGCACAGTCTAAGGGTCACCACGGTGAGGGGATCCAGCACGGCAATCAACTGCTTGGCAAAAGAAGCACTGATTTGATAGGACAGCATGGACAAGACCATGAACATCACTGCCATCAGTTGAGAATTAGGCATCATGCACACATTAGGTCATAGCGACCTGTTATTTTAAGACGGTGGATTAGTATAACGATTCAGCACCCAAGTTGGCTGCTGAATAAGCTGATTTTTTAAATGCAACGACATGAATTTAAAAGTAATCGATACAGCCTTTGGATTTAAAAGCTAAATTCAAACATCGAATCACATCGTTTAAACTGCGGCTTGGCGGTTTTTCTGGGCTGTATAAGTACAACCAATAGATGCCATGATAATCACACTGAGCGCAAGCCACTGTGACCACAATAGTTGTTCGCCTAGAAAGACAAAACCGGATAGTGCTGCGATAGCAGGTTCAAGACTCATGAGCGTCCCAAAACTTAAAGCGGTTAAATTGCGTAGCGCAATCATTTCCAAGCTAAAAGGCAGAGCGCTGGCCAAAACTGCCAAAGCTACGAAATAGATCAGGTTTGAGGGTTCAAACACATTTGTGGGTAAACCACTGAATAGGGCGAGCGGCATTAATATCAGCATGCCGACAAACATGCCTAAGCACACGGTATGGTTGCCCGAAACACCCGATGGGCGCTGCCCCGCCACGATATACAAGGCCCAACATGCACCTGCACCTAGTGCAAATGCGATCCCAAGAGGGTCTAAAGGTTGAGCAGCTTGGTCGAATGGAAACAGTAAAACCAAGCCTAGAATCGCCAGCCCGACCCAAACAAAGTCAAAGCGTTGTTTGGCATAAAACAGAGCAACACTGAGTGGGCCAATAAACTCGAACGACACTGCAATGCCGAGCGGCAGGCGAGCAATGGATAAATAAAACAATAGGTTCATGCCTGCCAAAGCAAAACCATAGCTGAGAATGGCTTTATATTTGACTTGCTTAAAGTCAACCTGCCAAATTTTAAACAATACGGCCAAAATGATTGATCCCAACAGTAAGCGCATGGCGGAAACGGTTAAAATGGGAAATTGATCGAACAGCACTTTGGCCAGTGAACCACTACTTTGCAAGCTGAGCATTGCAATCAGCAATAAAAAGGTCGCTTGAAGGTGGGGAGTACTTTTTAGATTTGGCATTATTAGAATACTAGATAGGGAGGTGAATACTTGCGAAAAGTAGCGGAGAATGTGCTTGGGTCGCACATAAAATTTTAACAAGTATTCAAAAATAAAAAAACCACAGCTTGGCAGCTGTGGTTTTTAAATAGAGTCGAATTAGAACAATACGCGAACGCGGATTGTGCCTTCAACGTCTTGTAGAGTATCTAAAGCTTCTTGAGATGCTGTTGCGTCTACATCCATCACCAAGTAACCAACATCACCTTTGGTCATTAAAGACTGACCAGAAATGTTGATGCCGTGTTCAGCAAACAAGTTGTTGATTTTTGACAACACGCCTGGCACGTTTTTGTGGATGTGAAGTAAACGGTGTTTACCTTCGGTCAACGGTAACGCGATTTCTGGGAAGTTCACCGCAGATAAAGTCATACCTTTATCTGAATAAGAAACGAATTTCTCAGCCACTTCTAAACCAATGTTTGCTTGCGCTTCCATGGTCGAACCACCCACGTGAGGAGTTAAGATCACGTTTGGAATGTTACGTAGTGGAGAAATGAACTCTTCACCATTGGCTTTTGGTTCTTTCGGGAACACGTCAACCGCAGCACCAGCAACATGACCTGATTTCAAGGCATCTGCTAAGTCTTCAATCACGACACATGTACCACGTGCCGCATTGATGAAGATTGCACCTTCTTTCATTTGTGCAAATTTTTCTTTGGTCATGAAGTTACGTGTAGACGGAACATCAGGTACATGCAAAGAAACAACATCAGCATTGGCTAAAAGTTCGTTTAAGCTACCGACTTGACGTGCATTACCTAATGGTAGTTTTGTTACTGTGTCGAAGTAGATCACTTTCATACCTAAGCTTTCAGCAAGGACAGAAAGTTGTGAACCGATTGAACCGTAACCGACAATCCCTAAAGTTTTGCCACGAGTTTCGAACGAACCAACCGCTGACTTGTTCCAACCGCCTGCATGTGTATCTGTCGATTTTTCAGGTACACGGCGAAGAAGAAGAATAGCTTCAGCAAGTACAAGTTCAGCCACTGAACGTGTATTTGAGTATGGCGCGTTAAATACTGGAATACCACGAACCATCGCAGCATTTAAGTTCACTTGGTTGGTACCAATACAGAAACAACCAACAGCGATTAATTTATTCGCTGCTTCAAACACTTCTTCAGTGAGTTGTGTACGGGAACGAATACCAATGAAATGTGCATCTTTAATCGCTTCTTTCAACGCTTCACCTTCAAGCGCAGTTTTACGATAATCGATGTTGGTGTATCCGGCAGCATTTAGTGTGTCGATTGCGTTTTGGTGAACGCCTTCTAACAACAAGAAACGAATTTTATCTTTAGGAAGTGAAAGATGTTGGCTCATTACGGCTCCGCTACAAAGGCCAAATTTAGTGGCGATATAATAGCACGTACCGCGCCCGATATACATTTCCTTTATACAGACTCTATTGGGTATTTTTAGTCGCTATAGTGCGTAAAAAAGTCTTTTTGGTCTAATTAAACTAATCATTTCAAAGGTATCCTGAATAAAACAGCTTTTTCTGCGGGAAACAGAAAAAATGCCTTATAATATGACTCCGTGAAAATAAGCCAGTTGCACATTGCTGCTTAAATCCTCACGAACTGCCTGAGCCTTAGGGCATGGAAAGACTGAAATGAAGCGCTTTTCATGCAGAGAATCCTAGCGCCAGAAACAACTTGTTTACTTCTTGCAAGGTCTGAAAACGATGAATGCTCCAGTCGCTTTAACCCCAGAGTTATTGACCCAATTGACAGCAATTGTAGGTGAAAACCGCATTAAAACCGATGCGGATAGCCTTGAAAATTGGGGACGCGATCATACCAAACATTTTGATCCAAACCCGTCAGTCATCGTTTTCCCATCGAGCACGGAACAAGTGCAAGCGATTGTGAAACTTGCAAATGAGTTTAATTTTGCGATTACACCATCGGGTGGTCGTACTGGCTTATCTGCCGGTGCAGTCGCTGCCAACGGTGAAATTGTGGTGAGCATGGACAAGATGAACCAAATCTTGGAATTCTTCCCAGCAGACCGTATGGTTCGAGTCCAAGCAGGCGTGGTGACTGAACAGTTGCAAAACTATGCTGAAGAGCAAGGCATGTATTACCCCGTCGATTTTGCTTCTGCGGGTTCGAGTCAAATTGGTGGAAACATTGGCACCAATGCAGGCGGTATTAAAGTCATTAAATACGGCATGACGCGTAACTGGGTACTCGGTTTAACTGTAGTCACGGGTAAGGGTGATGTGCTGCGTTTGAACAAAGGCATGATCAAAACCGCGACGGGTTATGCACTACAACATTTATTCATTGGTGGTGAAGGGACACTGGGCTTGGTGACTGAAGCTGAAATCAAGCTGGAACGCCAACCGCAAGACCTTCAAGTAATGGTGTTGGGCGTGCCTGACTTTGATGCTGTGATGCCTGTACTGCATGCTTTCCAAGCAAAAATTGACCTGACTGCATTTGAGTTCTTTGGTGAACTGGCAATGCAAAAAGTGTTGGCACATGGTCATGTACAACGTCCATTTGAAACCGAATGTCCATTCTATGTGTTGTTAGAATTTGAAGCGCCATTTGAGCCAATTATGGACAAGGCGATGGAAATTTTTGAGCATTGCATGGAACAAGGCTGGGTACTGGATGGCGTGTTGAGCCAAAGCCTCGATCAAGTGGAAAGCTTATGGCGTTTACGTGAAGACATTTCTGAGTCGATTGCTCCATTTACACCATACAAAAACGACATTTCAGTGTTGATTACCCACGTTCCTGCATTTATTAAACAAATTGATGCGATTGTGGCAAGTAACTATCCAGACTTTGAAATCTGTTGGTTCGGCCATATTGGTGACGGTAATTTACACTTAAATATTTTAAAACCGGCTGATTTAAGCAAGGATGAGTTCTTTGCCAAATGTCAGGTGGTTAATAAATATGTCTTCGAAACTGTGAAAAAATACGACGGTTCAATTTCTGCGGAGCACGGTGTTGGTATGACCAAAAAACCATACCTTGACTACACGCGTTCAGCAGAAGAAATTGAATATATGAAGGCATTGAAGCAAGTTTTCGATCCAAACGGAATTATGAACCCAGGTAAATTATTCGACCTTTAAGTTCGAATTGAATTTTAAAAGCGCATCCATGGTGATGCGCTTTTTTATGACTGAAGGAACTGAATTACATTTACTAAATAGTGTAATAGGCCTAAAAAAGGCATGATGGACTGATAAATAATGAATTTTGGGTGGGATTTATGTTGCGTCTTATTTTAGCTTCAGCCGTATGTGTGGGATTATTGTCTGGTTGTGCGACGACCAAAGAGTTAGTGAATAAAGTCGGCTCGTCAGATACGCCGTTGGCTCAGGTACTTAAAGAGCGTCCAGATTTGCGTAATGAGTTGGCTACGGTTGAAATCCGTCAGTACTTTAATACGGTTGAGTCACCGACTGCGGCAGAAGTTAAAGTGACTGAAACAGGGTTGTTAGATGATTCGGTGAAGTCGGTGCGTACCGTGTATAACTTTAAGTTGGTCGATGGCGACTGGGAAAAAACTGCGACGAAAACCTCTTACCAATGTGCGCGCGGTAAAAATACCAAGAACTTCCAAACAGCGAAGTGTTCTTGATTGAAATAGATCCTTGTTTTGTTGGTAATAAAAAGGCGTATTGGGTTTACGCCTTTTTATCATGGTCATGTTGAATCATTCGAACAAAGATGACGTCTTAAAAATGCGTCAGTCGATTCTGAATAATAATTTTAGAGCTGAGCTCACTTTTAGAATGAGCACCTAGCTTCTTCATTAAATTGGCTTTATGAACCTCGACTGTACGATGTGACAAGCAAAGTTTTCGTGCAATTTCTTTACAGGTTAGTCCATTTACAATGAGTTGCGTAATCTCAGACTCGCGTTTGGTTAACTTCTGTTTACTGGTCAGCGGATGCTGTTCTTTACGTTCAAAATGCCACACCATCAATTGAAAAGGATCTTCAGGGGGAGTGTACGTCCATGGGTATGTGTCCAGAAAATCTCTCCACTTTTATGCTGCATAAAGCGTTGATCCGAATAATGCAGGCTATTTTTTTGCAATAGGCTTTGCAAAGCATCATTTCCGACTTTTTCATAGTCTTCAATACTGGGGAAAATTTTAATAATGGAGTGATGAAGAAGCTCTTCACGTTCATAACCAAACATCTGAGCAAAGGCATGATTCATTTCGACCATATGCCGATTACTGAGCACCACGATAGGTGCGGGGCTAAAATCAAAAGCCAATTTATTATAGTGAATCATAATAAGTATCCATACTTAGTATATGAAGCAATATAGTAAATTGTGCTGAATTAGCAATTGTAAAAAATGACCTTTTTATCCTTTCTATTGTTTTCAATGATGCATTTTTGATCCAGATATTGGGGTAGCTAAGTGCATCCTCAGCGCTTAAAAATCAAGAATCTATTTTTAAGCTATTGTAACTTAAATAAAAAATACTTTATGAAAACTACTTAAGTAATTAAGTAGATTGACTCTATTTCAAGATTAATCCACATTAATAAATTAGTGAATTTTAGTTCACTTTTATAATATTTTTCTTAAAGTTATGAGTCGTCATAGCTTTAAAGCTCATGAAATCATAACCAATATCGTTATAGTCACGTGGTTTAAAAATCAGGACAGATTTTAAACGTGACAGAAAGCAGACAATACTAAGAATTGCAAGAGGTGGGTATGGAGCAGATACAAGGATCGGGTCTTCCACATAAAAAGTCTTCTCACCGTTTGGCTGGAATCTCCAGCATGGTGGGAACGACCATAGAATGGTACGATTTTTTTATTTATGGTGCCGCTGCGGCGCTGATTTTTAATAAATTGTTTTTCCCCAATTTAGACCCTTTAACTGGGGTATTAGCTGCTTTCGCCACCTATGCGGTGGGATTTATCGGACGACCGCTAGGTGGGATTGTTTTTGGACACTTTGGCGACAAGATTGGTCGTAAAACCATGTTGTTAACCACCTTGATTATGATGGGAGTTCCGACGGTTTTGATCGGGCTGTTACCGACTTATGAAAGTATTGGTTATTGGGCAACCTTCTGTTTGGTCATTCTTCGATTTATTCAAGGTATGGCGATGGGGGGCGAGTGGGGCGGTGCTGTTTTGATGGCAGTTGAGCATGCACCCGAAGGTGGCAAAGGTTTCTGGGGGAGTTTGCCTCAGGCCAGTGCAGGCGGAGGTTTATTACTGGCTTCTCTTGCTTTAGGCGCTGTTTCTTTACTGCCTGAAGCTAGCTTATTTAGTTGGGGATGGCGATTACCATTCCTTGCCAGCATTCTGTTATTAGGAGTAGGTTGGTATATTCGCGTAAAAGTGCCTGAATCACCTGACTTCGAAAAAGTGAAAGAGCAGGCACAGGAAATTAAAGTTCCTGCTATGCAAGTCTTTAAAAATCACCCACGTGAGTTGCTGACGATTATTTTTGCGCGTGCAGCGGAAAATGCTTGGTTTTATATTGCCTCTACATTTGCCTTGGCGTATACCACCACCAAGTTAGGAATTCCGCGTCAGGATATTTTATTTGCAACGATTTGCGGTGCAGGCTTAATTATGGTGATGACACCATTGTGTGGTCACTTATCGGATAAAGTCGGGCAACGAAATATGTTTATGTTTGGTCTCTTGGTCTTGGCATTATATTGCTATCCATTTTTCACCATGTTGGGGACCAAAGACCCAGTATTGGTTTGGACGGCGATTGTGTTAGGTATTGGTGTGGTTTTCCCCATTATGTATGCACCACAAGCCCAGCTATTTGCCCGTCAATTTCCAGCTGAAATTCGTTACAGTGGCATTTCCATTTCTGTGCAATTTGCAGGTGTATTAGGAGGGGGTTTAGCTCCGCTTATTGCAACTAAACTCTTGAGTATTGGCGATGGCAGTCCGCATTTAATCATTAGTTATATTGTGGGGATGGCTGTATTTGCAATCATTTGTTCTTTCTTTATGAAGCCAGATCATCTCACTCGTGAACCGAACACGATAAAAGTCAAAACTGAAATCTCAGCTTAGCTACTGTAAGAAAAATTACAATTTATCAAGTTATAAACTGCTAAAATACACCCACTTAAACTAGTGGGTGTATTTAGTTTGAGTTATAAAAATCTCACAACTGAAATCGTTTGATCTATCTTAGACACCTTGTGAATACGGTGTATTAAGCCGCGAAATCTCAGCGCATTCAAAAAACGTAATTTAATAAATTTTCTCAGTGCTTGCCATTGGGCTTAGTCGTCTCTCCCTCCAACGGACTTCGCTCAGGCTTGTACGCATTTTATATGTAGATAACAATGCAAAACGTACAAACTTTAAAGTTAAGCCGTGCCACATTGATGTTTCCTTTGGCATTGGTTTTATTCGAATTTTCGGTCTATATCGGTAACGATTTAGTCCAGCCTGCCATGCTCGCGATTACTCAAGACTTTGGGGTAAGCAGTGCATGGGCACCATCGTCTATGTCCTTTTATTTACTGGGCGGTGCCTGTGTCGCGTGGCTACTTGGGCCACTCTCAGACCGGTTAGGCCGTAAAAAAGTGTTGCTCGCAGGTGTGGCATTTTTTGTGCTGACTTGCCTCGCGATTTTACTCACTCAAAATATTGAGTCCTTTTTGGCGCTCCGCTTTTTACAAGGCGTGGGGTTATCGATGATTTCTGCTGTGGGTTATGCCGCAGTACAGGAAAGTTTTGAAGAGCGTGATGCCATTAAAGTCATGGCACTCATGGCCAATATTTCTTTGCTGGCACCGCTGCTTGGTCCAGTAGTGGGCGCGTTTATGATTGACCATGTGTCATGGCATTGGGGCTTTATTGGCATCGCCTTTTTGGCTTTTTTAAGTTGGTTTGGTTTAAAAGCCAAAATGCCTGCAACACAACAGCGTCATTCTAAAAAGCCGCTGCGCTATATTTGGGATGACTATAAAACGGTCTATAAAAATAAGACCTTTTTGGCGCTCACATTTGGCCTACCGATGGTCGCGATGCCTTTGATGCTGTGGATTGCGCTGTCGCCTGTGATTTTGGTGGAAGAACTTGGCTTGAGCAGTATGCAATACGGCTTGGCACAGTTCCCCGTCTTGGGCGGTCTCATTCTGGGCAACATTGTATTGATTAAAGTCATCGATAAAATGGCACTGGGTAAAACTGTGTTACTCGGCTTGCCTTTGATGTTCGTTGGTACGCTCTTGGTGGTACTCGGCACTATTTTCCAAAGCTATTTCTTGCCGTTACTGATTGTGGGGATGACTTTGGTGAGCTTCGGCGAAGGTATCAGTTTTTCTGTGTTATATCGCTTTGCTTTGATGTCATCGGAAGTGTCCAAAGGGACGGTTGCCGCAGCAGTTTCCGTATTGATGATGTTTACATTCTTCTTCGTGATTGAACTGGTTCGCATGGCTTATGTGGCATTTGGTCTTTGGGCTTATAGTTTAGTCTGTCTCATTTTGATTGCATTATGGTTTAGCTTTCCACGTGCAACCGTGAAAAAAGTGATGCAAAAACGACTTGAGAGTGGTGTTTACTAAAATTTTATTCGCTGAATTCAGCGAGGTTCACATCAAAAAAAGCGCGCATTCATTTGAATGGGCGCTTTTTATTACTGCTCTAAAAAATCCTTTTTAAAGCCAGTTTTTTTAACTCAGGCTTCAGCTTGCTTAGGTTCTAATTTTTTAATTTTGGCATCAAACACAAAAGGCCCAAAAGGTAAGATTGAAGCGATCAAACCTAAAATAAACATCTTCAAAGACCATTTTTGCTTTTCACATACCACAAACAGCACAATTAAAAACAAGATAAACAATACGCCATGACCCATACCCACGTATTTGACTAGGATCGGGTTATCAAAGATGTATTTCATTGGCATCGCAACGAATAACAACAGTAAAAAAGAAATCCCTTCTAAAAATCCTACAACACGTAATGTCTGAATGTTCATGGTCAAAAAATCTATGAGAATGAAGCTCGAGTGTACGCAAGAACCAGATAAAAATGAACCACAATACACCCGTACATCATGAACCTTTTAAAGATCGTCGTTGTGTCATCCGTTTTATTTAATGTCTCGGGCGAGCAGTTCAGTTTTTAACTTCAGCAATTCGGGCAGAGTTTCCAGTAGTAGACTGATTTGTTTGAGTACCAAGTGTAAATTCTGATTCATGGTTTCTTGAGCATTTAAGCATTTAATCTCTGCCAGTTTTTGCTGGATGTCGAGTTCAGCTAATGCCTGCTGATGGAGCAGTACATGATTCAGCGTATTTTGACACCACAGCATGAGTTCCAGCACTTGCGTATCCTGCACCAATTCTCGGTGACTTCCCAAAGCAGAAATATAACTGAGTTGACTGTGGCTATATACCAAGTAGCGAAAAGCATGATGTACCAGTTCTGGGTTTGGATTGGGTTCAGTACTAAGACTGGAGATCATGTTCGCCAGTTCAGTTTGGGCATTATGCGCAGTACGTCGCGCACTGCGGTAAGCGAGACTATTATTTTTGCCGTGTTGATATTGTTCACAAATGGCATTGAAATAGTTGAGGGTTGCATCGGATGCTTTTTTTATGGTGTTGGAAATATTGCGGAAGTCCCAATCGGGCCAAATAAAACTCACTGCGAACCAAGCAATGGCACAGCCAATGAGGGTGTCTATAATTCGTGGTAAAATAATGGCATAGCCTGCACCTTTTAAATTAAAAATCAGCAGCACCATGAGTGTTGCCATCAGGGTCGCCATGGCATATTTCTTGGAACTGAGATAGAAAAAGCACACGCCAAAAATAATGGTTAGTAGCAGTTGTCCTTCAATACTTGGGACGAAATATAGCAGCGGAATCCCTAAAACAACGCCCAAAATAGTGCCTAAGGTTCGCATTTTTAAGCGGCTTTTGGTGGCGAAATAACGCATTTGGCAAACAAATAAACTGGTGAGCAAAATCCAATAGCCATGTTGCGCAAAGGGCAGAAGCGAGATGCCATAACCGACAGCAAAGACAAAGGCGATACGCACCGCATGGCGAAACAGTGCGGATTGGGGAGTGAGATGTTGGCTGAGTTTGAGCCACAGATCATGCCAATCATGAATATCATCATCATATAAGTTGAGGTTATCAATATGCTGTTGATAACGCTGTTCTTGGCGCGATTGTAGTTCGTTGAGGTGCTGAAAACGTTCATGCACACTGTCCAAATTATTTAAAATCAGTTGTAGATTTTTGACTTCAATATTGTGTGGATGATCTCGAATCCAGTCTTGCATGGAACTGTGTAAATTCAGCAACGCCTGAGTGGTCGTTGGATCTGATACATAGGTTTGATTGTTCAAAATACACCGTGCCAAAGCCTGACAGGCAAGGGCTTGCAGTCGAATATTTTTTTGAATACGAAAAATGAGATCAGTTCGGCTAAAGTTTTGATGTAACTGCTCATAGTGCAAATAATTAGAGCTGGCTTGTTCATGAATGTCTTGAACGAGAAAATAGAGGTTGAGCCAATAAATTGTATTTTGGTTGGCGCGAGATGCTTTTAGTCGCGTCAGTAGTGAGCTTTTGGTGTGGTTAAAACTTTGCACCACAGTACTGTTTTGTAAGGATAAATCGTAGAGCAGCGCTTCTACATTGTCTCGATTGTCTGGGTCGAATAGATGTGCTTTCGCGTTGAGCAAATCGGCAACTTGATTAAAACAGCGGGCTAAGTTGTCCTGAACGGCCAAGGTGGGTTTAAGAATATAAAACACAATGGCGGTACAGCCATACCACAATGCTCCCAAGACAAAACAACTGGGTTGAAAGTACCAAACCGAATATTCACCTAGGCCAAACATGCTGTATAGGGAAAGTAGAATGGTGCCAAAGCTCATCGCTGCATAGCGTTGCCCCAGTGCCCCCAGTAAAATAAAACAAGCACTAGACAGTGATAAATATAAGATGAAAAAGAATTTATAAGGATGCAAAAAATCTAAGATGCTACTGACGCTAAAGAACAAGACACAGACATAGGCAAGGTTTCTGAGACGAATACTGAGCCTATCGTCGAAGTCGGTCAGGGCTGTTGCAATTGCACCTAATGTGGTCGGAACGATGAGCTGTTGCAGTCCTAAGAAATATAAACCTAAGGTTGTACCACTCAGCACAATCAAAATTTGCAAGCAATACATAAAAATTGCATTGGACTGAAAGGACTGAAACCACTGACGAAAATTGTTCACGATGTAATAGTCTAGGCTTAGTTTTATTTTGGTTTTAGCCTGAACTTTTTTCAGGGCACTGTCAATTTAATGCGGTGCTCCATTGCATGAAAAATTCACCTATGACAATAAAAAATGCAGCAGAGCATGGCTCCGCTGCATTGTGTATAAGTTGAAACTTATCCACAGATACGAGGTCAGAACACTGTTTTATTCACAGTGCAAAGGCGATAGCCTTATTTAATTAAGCCACAGGCGATACGGTCACCGCCACCGCCAAGTGGTTTAGGGGTGTCTGAATAATTATCACCACCTGCATGTACCATCACCGCTAAGCCCTCAACGTCAGCTAAACTTAAGCGAGGAGCGAGTAAATTGACTTTTGCATTACCTGCCGAATCGACATTCAAGATTGGTAAATCACCCATATGGCCATTGAGTGGTGTGCCATGGTTTGGTGCTTTTTCTGGGTTAAAGTGTCCCCCAGCGGCTAAAGCAGCCACAGGTTTTCCTTCTTTTTCAGCTACATCACACGAACCTTTTTCATGGATATGAAAACCGTGTGGACCGGGTGGAAGTTGAGTTAAATTGGTTTGAATCGCTAAACCAACAGGGCTATCAATAAAACGAATGGTGCCAATTTTTTGTCCCACACCTGCAGTTGAAACGGTGTGTACATCGACGTCTTTGATCATCGTATTGGTTTCAGTGGGTGTAGTGGTACATGCTACAGTCCCTAAACCGATTAAAGTCACAAGTGCGCTTAATTTGAAAGCAGAAGACAACATGTTGGATCCTTTTTTCCTTAAAATTCAGAACCATTCAAACAAAGGCAGGGCTTCGGTTCAATGTTGTCCGTAGAGTGTTTTTGTATCTGATATAAAAAACGCATACTTTCGAGGAAAGCATGCGTTCAAGTCATTTCACTGAACTTATTTTTTGGGCGTATCTAAAGGCTCTTCGGGTGGATCGTAAGCCAATGTCGCTTTCGGCATCATTAGGGGTTCATTGACTTGTTCATGTAGCCATTCGCGCCAAATGGCTAACAGTACTGCTAGAATCACGGGGCCGACAAATAAGCCGACCATACCAAAGCTGGCTAAACCACCCAATACACCAAACATGATCAGTAAGAACGGAATTTGCGTTGCACCTGAGATCACCAATGGGCGAATCACATTGTCTGCTGTGCTGACCACACAAACCCCCCACACCATCACTCCAATCGCTTCAATAGTCTGCCCTTGAGAGAATAACCATAAAGACACGGCACTATATGCCACAGGAGGGCCAAAAGGAATGAGTGCAAAGATAAAGGTCACAATGGTCAGTACCATTGGGTTTGGGACACCAGCAACAAAATAGCTCAGGCCTGCCAAGAGTGCTTGCGCAATTGCAGTCAGGCCAACTCCATAGACCACAGCACGCGTTGTTTCTGAAATGGTGTCTAAATAGTGGTGGATACGTGGGCCAATCACCATTTCCAGCGCTTTACTGACCTGATTTAAAATGGTTTGTCCGTCACGATAGAAGAAGAATAACGACATCACTGCAAAGCAAAGTTTAAAAATATTTTTACTGATTTCACTTAGCACCAAACGGCCATAATTTAAGTGGCTTTGAAACCAGCCCGAAACATTTTGCACAATACTGTTCGGATCGGTATTGATTTCTTTTAAAGTACGAGTGACTTCTTTACCAATAATCGGCAAATCCCGAATAAATTGCGGAACATCTAAATGACCTGAGAACACTTGTCTTTGTAGTTCATAAAATAGATTACGACCTTCATGTTGCAGCATAAAGATAGCAAAGGTCAGCGGGATACCGACAACTAATACCACCATACTGATCATGATGGTGGCGCTTAAGGTTGGACGTGGTCCACATAGTTTCTGTACTGAGTGATATAAAGGCCATGTGATGTAGGCAATAATCGCAGCCCAAAGCACAGGTACAATAAAGTATTTCAGGACTTGAAAGCTCAAATAGAACAGAATAAAAATCAGTCCAAATAACAATACTTTTTGTAAGGCTGGTGCGTATCGTTGCACGGTATTCACTGCTATATCTCTAAGGTCAAAGTCATATTAACTGAAAAAAATGCGCACGAGAACGTACCCTTGGTAAGTTCTCGTGAATAACCGACTATAAATAGGGAATAGTCCCGTTTTATCTATAGCAAAATATTTTAGAACCAAGCACTTGGGTCATCGACAATGGCATTGAGCAGCGGTTGCCATTGACTTTGAATGGAGAGGTAATTCTTTTGTGTTTTATCAAATACGCTTAAACCTTGCATTGCCAATTGGCCATATGCAGTACGTTCTGAAATCCACGCTATAGGCTGTTGTTCAATTTTTGCAAAAAAATCTTGGATGTCTTTGGCACTGGCGCTGTTGGCTTTGACCCGATTGGCCAAAAGAAAAATTTGCACTTTGCCTTTACGAATGCGTTTAATGTCTTGTAAATGCTTTAAAAAACGACGGGTACTGTCAATATCAAAAAACGAGGGTTGCAGTGGGGTCACAATCGCATGCGCTTCACTGACCAGCTGTTCGGCATGCTCACCAGACAGCGCACCCGGCGCATCGATAATTAAATATTCAATGTTTTTAGGCACTTCACCTATCGATTTCTCATGGCGCCAATCTAAACTTTGAATATGCGCCACTTGCTCTGGACGCTGTTTTAACCACTGACGAGCAGATTTTTGATTATCCGCATCGGCCAAAGCTACTTTATAACCTTTTTGTGCGAGTGCCGAAGCTAAATTGATTGCGGTTATCGTTTTGCCACAGCCACCTTTTTGGTTGGCGATTAATATCGTTTTCATGACCTTAAATGATTTTATTCTGCTCACCCCTAGCATATCATTCTTTTGTGTGTCGCATATGACACCAAACCAAAGTTGTAAGTTTAAATCTTGCTACCTGTAGCACAAAATTAGGAAAGAACCATGTCCATATGGATGGCAATGTTGATCGGTGCAGCAATTGGTGTGGTCTTGACCACCCTTATTTTAAGTCACAGCCGAAATGGACGCATCAAAGCAGAATATGAGCGCTACATTGCCGAATTAGAATTAGAGCATCAGCAGGCTTTAACCCATGCACAAAAGCGCAGTGTCAATACCAGTCGTGCGGTGCTTAAAGGCAAAATGGCGGAGCAACTGGCCCCGATCATGCCGCAATTTGAATACTTACCTAGCGATGCCAAATTTTTGGGCGATCCTGTCGACTATGTGGTATTTGATGGCTATACCGACCTGCGTGATGGTGAAGGGCGACCAGAGGATATTGAAATTGTTCTCATTGATATTAAAAGCGGTGGGGCGAGGTTAACCAAAGGACAAGTTGCTATTGCGCAAGCGATTCAAGCTGGGAGGGTTCGTTTTGAAACGGTCCGCATTGACTTTGATACGATTGAATAAGCTTGGCGATGTTCACCCATGAAAGTATCTTGCTTGATATAGAGCAGGTGCTTTCTTCATGACTATGATAGCCCGTCACTTGAGTATGGCTTTTGAGCGCGTGCAAAAAACATCAGTTGTCCGAGTTTCGGAATACCTTCGGCATAAAAGTAGTGCTGTTCTATCATATTAAATCCTGTTGCTTTTAAGGCCTGTTCAATATTTCGATTGAGATGGCAGCCATCGGCTAAACGCTTTTGCACAGGCGTGAGTAAGTGTTGTAGGCGCTGAATATAAAGGTTATTTGTATTTAATACGTGCTCCACCACATGTAAGGTGCCACCCGGTTTGAGCACCCGTAATATTTCCGCCAAAGCCTGTTCTAGCTCAGCAATACTACACAGTGTCCATGTACTGACTACATGCTCAAGGCTATGGTCAGCAAAAGGCAGCTTTTCCGCACGGGCTTGTACATGATGCACTTCAAATGCTGCTGCTTGTATCCGCTCTAAAGCCAAATGATAAATTTCAGGACTGGGTTCAAGGGCAAAGACAGTATCGACATTTTGATAAAAGGGCAGATTCAGCCCTGTACCAAAACCAATTTCCAATACCTCTCCCTGAATTGGCAAAAGCAGTTCGTGGCGTTTGTCCATTAAGCTTGGTACTTGCATGACCTGATTCAGGACATGTGGAAAGATGTGTTGTTGATAGTATTTATAAAGCATGATTGTTTTTTGGGGCTCTGTTCTTCAGCTCTAGCCGAACTGAAAAGTGCTGTGGCTAAAAGTAGACTGCATAATTCATTCATAATGTTACTAAGTTCATAAGCTTCTTTTCAGGAAACTGGACTAAGATGAAATTGTTTCGTATTTTCCTAGGTTGATGGGAATGAGGTTTGCAATGAAATCTAAATTTATCCTGCTCGGTTTACTCAGCAGTTTGCTGTTGCCCATCAGTGCAAGTGCCACTGTGGATTACAACATTGCCAAAGGTTTAGCACCGACCTCTAAAGATCAATCGATTTCGGTATTGAAACCGTTTAAAGGTGATTTTCGAATTTTAGGTTCTAAAATGTATTCGGATGATGCACAAGCTAAATTCTCTCCGATTGACTACGCCGTGAGTTGGGGCTTGTTTGCTGAACCTGAAATTGCACGCCATATTACCGTGAATCAATACGACCGTTATCTCAACTGGAAAATTGATCGTTTGCCTGTGCCTGCCGAGCAAGCCATGCAAATGGTGTCAAATATGCACATCATTCCAGCCAACCCTGAAATTGCTAAACAAATTAAACACGTGAAACGTGGTGATTTGGTTCGTTTAAAAGGTGAGTTGGTTGAAATTAAAGACAAAGATATGGTCTGGACCTCATCCTTAACCCCGACCGATACGGGCGATGGAGCATGTGAAGTATTTCGGGTCAGCTCAATCCAATGGATCGAACGGGTAAAGGGGTAATGTGGAAGTAGCGCTGAGTTATTTCATCGTGCTGTTTTAATGTTTTCTAGGCGATTAATAGCCATATGAAGTCTTGCTCCACGTGAAACCTACTTGTCAAATCTGTGGATTCTTATAGGTGTATCAATGTTAATAGTGTTTATAAATATCTGATAATAAAATTAATATTGTATTTGTTTAAAACCACGTTCAAGTAACTTGAACGTGGTTTTTTATCTTTATTTTGCAGTTAATGCCGTACCATCAAATTCAATACCATCCCATCCATTCAACATAAATTGACGAATATTTTGATGATCTGTTGCATCAGGTGTGGCTAAAACAGAAGCATAGTGTTCTGCAAATAGGCTTAAAGTTTGCGTTTGATCGAGGCCTTGAAGCTGTGCAAACGAAAACACTTTTGCACTGCCTTGGTTTTCAGTTGCTGCATTGTGCTGTAAACCATTTTTAAATGCAGTTGGTGTATGTGTATAGGCTGCTTCAATGAATGCCAATACATCTGAAAATTTTGCTTCGCCCGCTGCAAGCTGAGCCAATAATACCTGTGCCATGCGTCTATTTCCGACTAAATTTATGTCCACATCATACCCAAAAATTGCATGTTTGGGAGTTTTTGCCTGAGAGAAAACCTTCTGTTTTGCATGAAGAACGGGTGCTAGTGATTTTGGGAATCTATGTTGTATTGGTCATAGAGCACACTAGGGTGAAGTAAAGATATTCGGCGATGCAGGGTTCAATATCCCATGTAAAGCATGTGCGAGTTCGAATGCTAATGTTCACTTTTGAGAGTGAGACAATAAGATATGTAAGGATCAACAACCGATGTTGAAAAACCTTGAAGTGCGAGGATTGATTCAGGTTTAATAGCATTATAGTTGATGAGCTGTGGATAACTTCGGACTTATCCATACGCATTTTGTAAAGAATAGGATAGGTCAATGAATTGGATCTTGGTGGCAATGGGGGGCGGAATAGGGGCCTGTTTACGCTACGGTGCAGGATTATGGTTGTTTAAACCCAGTATGAGTTTTCCATGGCCGACATGGTGGATCAACATCATCGGTTGTTTTGCTGCGGGTGTTTTTTTTGCATTTAGCCAGAAGTTTCCAGTACTGCAACAAGAAGCACGTTTATTTTTGATGGTAGGTATATTGGGCGGTTTCACGACATTTTCGAGTTTTGGTCTCGAAACTTTTCAGCTTTTTAGACAGGGACAAACTGTATTGGCTTTGAGTTATGCACTGTCTAGTTTAGTGGTGGGCGTCATCGTGCTTGGGATCGGATTTTATCTGTTAGATAGTGTGCTTAAACATTAAGAAAAAAAAGATGGTCAAAATAGGAACCAGAAAAGAACGCATAAAAAAGAAGCCTAAGCTGGAGGAGGTCTTAGGCTTCTTGATATCTTTACTATAACGCGTATAGCTTAAAGAAAAATGAAATTATTGTGAGCGTTTGAAACGCGCGAAACGTTTATTGAAGCTTGCAACACGACCTTCATTACTGGTTTGACGTTGTTCACCGGTATAAAACGGATGTGATGCACTTGAGATATCTAAACTGACGTAAGGATAAGTCTTGCCTTCATACTCACGAGTTTGATGACTTTGTAAGGTACTGCCGATCACGAAAAACGCGTCGGCATTGGTGTCGTGGAACAGGACTTCACGATACTCTGGATGAATATTGGCACGCATAGACTTCTCCTTAAATGTATTATTTTGGAATGTTATAATATAACAATTGATGAGTCAAAATAAACCCCGTGATTTTATGTAACGGGGTTTATTGAGTTGTAGCGATTTTATCGTGCCTACAGTCTTTATTTAGGCAGGCGGTGGCACCAATTCTTCGAATAGATCATTAAGGTTGTCGTGCACTTTGAGATGAATCAGGTTCCAATAATGTCCTGAGACTGTGCGATTGACCATTAGCGTATCGGGCGAGGGTTTAAACACATCCCAATATTTCAGCGATGGCTTGACCAGTTCAATGCCATCATGATGCGCTGAGTTCTCAGCAAAGTCATACAAAGTGGTCAGTGGACGCATGAGCACTTCTAACCATGCTTCATACAGTTCGGCAGGAAATTTGCCTTGTTCGGACATGGAGTGCAAAGCAGTCAGTTGCTGCTCCATGGCCAAGATATTACTGTCGCGCGCTGCTTGAATCAGCTGCTTAAAATGCATCACGATTTCAGTCGATAGGGTTTTGACACCGCCGTAGTCATATACGATCACGCTACCATCTTCTCGGAAAGCAAAGTTGCCCGGATGTGGGTCGCAGTGGAAGCGTTTTAAAAATAAAATCACACGACCAATGGCACGGAATAAACGACGGCCCAGTTCATTGCGCGTGTCTTGTGACCATGTACTGGCAGTTTCAATGCTTTCGCCGTGCTCCAAGCTTAAGGTCAAAATATGACGGCTTGAATAGTCTTTGTAGACTTGAGGAATAATAATTTTAGGGTCTAAAGCTTGATGAAAGGTGCGTGCGACCTCTAAGTTTTGGGCTTCTATTTGATAGTTTAGTTCGTTGTCTAAACTGTCCTGAATTTCTTTAAAGAGTTGATCTTGCAGCTTACGGTCAATTTTGAGCACACCCATCAAGCGAAGCGCTAAACGGACTTGTTTTAAGTCACTTTCACAGGCTTCTTCTACACCCGGATATTGAACTTTAACTACAACTTGCTCACCACTTGGTAAAGTGGCTTTATGCACTTGGCCAATGGAGGCCGCGGCAAAGGGTTGTTCTTCAAAGGCTGTAAAAATTTGATTGAGCGGTTTGCCCAGTTCTTTTTCCACTTGAGCTTTGATCTCTTGAAAAGGCATCGCAGGCGCTTGACGTTGTAATTTACTAATCGCACGTGCCACTTCAGGCGGGAAAATGTCTTTGTATTGAGATGCAATTTGCCCGACTTTCATCACGGCACCTTTCATTTCACCTAAGGTGTCTGCAATTTGAAGTCCAATGTCCTGAAAAAGCTGACTGCGCGCCGCATTTTTTTTATATTCATCGGCATTGAAGTTTTTAATTGAATTGGTCACAGTTTTGGTTGCGATACTTGCTGTCATGCTGGCAAGTTTCATAAAGCGACGACCGGGCGTACGAGTCGTATTTGCCATGCGATATTCCTCGGGGCATCTTCATTACATCTCAGATTTGATCATAGGCGACAAATGCAAAACTGCCTACTTTAAATTGTTAAGCTGATGTTTCTATTTAAATAATAGTGGTCAATTGAGTGAATTGCACACAAGATGTCGCTGCATTTAAAAATCGCTTTACACTGTGCGAAAAAATTTGAGTAAGAAATAAATGAAAGTTTATCGTTATTTTACAGGCAAGGACGATGTGCATTTTTGTGCGCGTGTCACCAAAGCACTGAATGAAGGTTATAGCCTGTATGGTTCACCCACCATGACCTTTAATGGCAGTGAGGTGATCGTGGGGCAGGTGGTGGTTAAAGACGTTGAGGATGAGAGTGAAGTGCCACAAGGTCTGAAAGACGCTTTGGCACAACAGTAGAACAGCTGGAATAGAAGAAGAGTCTGGCTCCTTCCTATTCCATGCCATGCATGACTTATGGATAGTCCTGACTGAGGCGTTTATTGTTGTTATAAAGACGGAGCAGGAGCAGGGCACACGCCACGCTTAAACCGACAATCAGTCCAATCCAAACACCTGCTGCACCTATGTTGGTGTAGCGCGCCAAATAAATGCTGACAGGAAAGGCCACGATCCAATAGGCAACCATTGTGATCCACATTGGGCCTTTGGTGTCTTGCATGCCGCGTAAGCAGCCTGCGGCACTAATTTGCCAAGCGTCCATCAGTTGGTAGGCGAGTGCGAACAGCAGTAAATACATCGCAACTTCCGATACTTCATGATCCGAGGTATAAATCGCTACAATTTCAGGACGAAACAGTGCAATCAGCAGCATGGTCATCAGCGCCAAAACCGTACCTGTAGCCAGTCCGAGTTTTTGCACCTTTCGCATTGCGATCCAGTTTTTCTCGCCATAATAAGTCCCGACACGAATGGTTAGGGCGATGGCAAGGGACATCGGAATCATAAACAACTGAGAGGTGACCGACATTGCAATTTGATGCGCCGCCACAATGGTTTCACCCAGTGGACTAAGAATAATTGCAGCGGTACTAAAAATACTGACTTCGAAGAAAATCGCTAAGCCAATGGGTAAACCAAGTTTTAAAATGCGTTCGATCCAGTAGCGATCCATCTTCTCCCAAGTACTAAACACTTGAGTTTTTTGATATGCCGAAGCTTTGAAAATATAAGTGGCCAAGGTGAAAAACATGATCCACTGTAAAATTGCAGTGGCAAATCCACAGCCTGCTGAACCGAGCGCTGGAATCGGGCCGAAACCATACATAAAGACAAAGTTCAGTGGAACCAAAAGAACCAAGGCCGCTAAGCTAATGACAGTGACAGGACGTGGGTGACCAAGTGCCTCAGAGTATCCACGCAGTGCTGCATACATAGTCACCGCGGGCATGCCAAAGCCAATGGCATGTAAAAATAAGCTAGCTTTAGGCAGTAAGTTTGCAGGTACACCCATGAGTGGCAGTAAGAGCGGCATGCTTTGTAAGATTAAGCCCGCAATGCTTCCTAAAATAAAGGCTACCCAAAGGGACTGACGGGCAATGGTGGCGATTTTTTCAGGAGTGCGTGCGCCATTGGCTTCTGCCACCAATGGTGTTGTCGCAATCATGATGCCGCTGAACAGCAACATCACTGGTATCCATAAGCCGACACCAACGGCAATCGAGGCTAAATCGGTAGGAGATAAATGTCCCGCCATGATGGTATCAATTAACCCGAGACCCGCTTGAGAAAACTGCGTGATCAGGATGGGCAGCATTAACACCAATAACTTTTTTAATTCGAAACGATGGGACGTGATTTTATTTGTAGTCGACACAAAAATTACTCATATTCATCATGTGCTTGGTCTAAATAAATTCAGCGTTGTAAAGTGAGAAGCACACCAATAAAAATTACGACGCCACCAAGTAAACGCTGCCAATTTACAGGCGTTTTTTCGGTACCAAGTAGACCATAGTGGTCAAAAATCACGGAGGTCAGGATTTGTCCAAAAATAACCAAACCTGAAAACGTGAGAAAGCCTAATTTAGGCGCAGTATAGATGCTTATACTGATGGCATAAACCCCTAAGCAACCACCGAGCCATAAGTACCATGGAATATTGGAAAAATCATGTAACTGTGGTTTGTCGACGGGCTGGAGTACAACCAAAAGTGCTAAAACGCAGGTTCCAATGAAGAAGGATAACAATGCGGCTTGTAGTGGAGAGTAAAAATATTCTCTGAGCTGTGTATTCAGCGCCGTTTGAAAAGTCATAGCAATGCCAATACCAAAGGCCAGTGGTAGCATAAACAGCAAGTGGCTCGATATTTTCATCATTTTAAACCATTCATTCTTCTTGTCTTTTTATCAGTCTAATCCAAATAGACACAGATTTCATAAGTGTCTTGATGCAGTCATGTTAAAATATGCAAGATTACCGCTGTGCTTTAGAGTCTCTTCCTTGACTGATTTACATCCTGCAAATATTCCGTTGTCTTTATATATTCACATGCCGTGGTGTGTGCGTAAGTGTCCCTATTGCGACTTCAACTCGCATGCGGTGCCAGATGGCAAGTTGTCTTTAGATCTAGAGCAAGAATATTTACATGCTTTGGTGGAAGACTTTAAAACTCAGCTTGAGTTTGCTCAAGGGCGGCATATTCATAGTGTGTTTATTGGCGGCGGAACGCCGTCTTTGATTTCAGCACAAGGGTATCAATGGTTATTTACCCAGTTAAAAGCATTACTGCCTTTTGAGGCGGATTGTGAAATTACTTTAGAAGCCAATCCAGGCACAGTAGAACATGACCCTTTTGCCGATTATTTGGCAGCAGGTATCAATCGGTTATCGATCGGGGTTCAAAGTTTTAACACTGAACATTTAACCAAGTTGGGACGAATTCACAGTAACGCCGATGCGATTTCAGCAATTGGTCTTGCGCGTGATGCAGGCTTTAAACGTATTAATGTCGACCTGATGCATGGTCTGCCTGAGCAAACTTTAGAGCAAGCTTTACTTGATTTAAAGCTTGCCGTGGACAATGGTGCAACGCATATTTCATGGTATCAACTCACGATTGAACCGAATACCGTGTTCTTTAGAACCAAGCCTGTCTTACCTGTGGACGATGTGCTAGAAGAAATTCAGGCCCAAGGTGAAGCTTATTTAAAAGCACAGGGTTTTATCAATTATGAAGTTTCGGCATGGCGTAAAGAGCAGCCTTCCGCACATAATTTGAATTACTGGCAGTTTGGCGACTATTTAGCGATTGGGGCAGGTGCACATGCCAAAGTTACACAACCAGATGGAGTCTATCGTTTCCAGAAAACACGTTTACCCAAAGACTATTTGGCTAAAGTCCCAGCAGAGCATGTGCAGTTTAAGCAGATTGAAGCTGACGAACTTCCATTTGAGTTTATGATGAATGCTTTGCGTTTAAATGATGGGGTTGCAGTTGAAAATTATGCGCAGCGGACAGGTTTGAATCTGGATAGTTTGGCTGAAACGTTGGACTCACTACGCAGTCGAAAATTAATGGTAGATGATGCCACGCGCTTAGCATGTACCGAGCAAGGGCATGTGTTTTTAAACTCAGTGTTAGAAGAATTTATCTAAGTTTTATAAAGCCATGCTTGTGTGAGTTGCAATCATGGCTTTGAATTGAGCTTGAAAGCGATATACGATTTTGTATATCCACAATTTGAATAGATATTTTCTTTTAAGTTCACTTAAGTTCTAGTTCAAACGTTGAACAATAAAAAAATTGACGATTCAATCGGCCTTTTTACATAAAGACTCATTCAAAGCCCAATCTGTGATTAGTGTTTCATGTATCTATATCGTTTTGATTTAAAAAATGACTGAATGATTTAATCATCATAGATCAGATCATCTTCATGCACATTGATAAAGTCAGGTTGCGGATTTGTATCAAATTGAACCGCAGCAATGGACTCTTTGCCTAAAATCTTTGCTTTTCCCACTCTGTGCATACCATCCATTAAGCGACCTTGAGCACATAAAATGATGGGATAAGATAAATCTGCCTCTAGAGTGAGTTGCATATGCGCAATAATGTCTTGAGTGGTTGGGTGAGTATCTGGATACCAATAAGCTTCGTCTAATTCCTTGATGTCTGATAGCGGAACTTGCCTGACTTGAAAAGATTGAGTGAGTTCGACCAAGTGATCGACATCCCAAATACAGGTATCGTTTTCAACCTTTCTAAAATGATATTGCTTTCTCATCAGGATTAAAACCAGCTAAAAATACAAAAGAATTAAAACATAAAGTCTAAAAGAATACTTGTGTGTGAAATTAAGCGAGTTAATAATCGTCAGACATTAAATAGCCAGTCATTTTTGATTCAGCCGATAATGAATAGCGTTGATTCATTTGTACGAATTAGCTTACATCAATTCCCGCTTTTTTCGCCTATGCGCCTGCCTGTAAGTTTTCTAATATAGAACCATAGAGAGCAGGATGCTCCAATAGAATAACAATAAAGATCAGCTCAAGGACGAAGGTACGACAGGAGTCATACCTCAGCACTTAATACGAAAAACCCCGACAGGATGTCGGGGTTTTTTTATTGTGCAATTTTTTATCTTGTTATACAGGCAAGCTTATATTTACATCTTAAAACAGAGCCACTTTGAAACTTTGTTATGCTGAATAAATGAGCTGAGGTACAGAACTCTAGGTTTCGTAAAACTGAAAATAACCAAGCAATAATAAAGGAGAATCAGCATGGCACAGACCAGCCAAAACCGTAATCCAACCCCTGATTTAGCTGAAGATAATGCCTTTTTTCCATCACCTTATTCACTTTCCCAATACACCGCCAGTAAAACTGACTTCGATGGAACCGACTATCCAACACCCTATATTGGGCATAAAAAAGTTTTGATGGTCGCAAGCGATGAGCGTTATTTACTGATGAAAAATGGCAAGTTTTTTTCCACAGGCAACCACCCTGTAGAAACTTTACTGCCCATGTATCATTTAGATCGCGCAGGATTCGACATTGATATTGCCACGTTATCTGGCAATCCCGTTAAACTTGAAATGTGGGCGATGCCTCATGAAGATGCGGTTGTACCTGCAACATTCCAAAAATACTTAGCCCAATTTAAGAAACCTTTAAAACTGGCAGATGTATTGAAAAACAGTTTAGGTGATGACTCTCCCTGTTTGGCTGTTCTTATTCCCGGTGGGCATGGTGCTTTAATTGGTCTACCAGACAGTGAAGACTTAAAAACCTTACTGAAGTGGGCGGTGGCAAAAGATAAATTTGTCATTTCGTTATGTCATGGGCCAGCAGGTTTATTGGCAGCCGCGGTTAATGAAGCGCCTGAAAACTATATTTTTAAAGGCTATAAAATGTGTGTGTTCCCAGATGCACTCGATCAAGGGGCAAACTTAGACATAGGTTATATGCCAGGAGAATTACCGTGGTTGTTGGCAGATCGCTTAGAAAAGTTGGGTGTTGAAGTGGTCAATAAAGAGATGTCGGGACAGTGTATTCAAGACCGTAAGTTAATTACAGGAGATAGTCCTTTAGCATCGAATACCTTGGGTAAAATGGCAGCACAAGCGCTTTTGGCTGAGGTTCAGTAGTTATATCTTCTTCAATCAAGAGCGCCGTGGCGCTCTTTTTTATGTCCAATTTTCTTATTAAAAGTTCGATTTTTTAAGCTTGGAAACTGATCTTGAATGTGGAAGAAAGATTAAAATTAAGCACTCATTTGTTCCAACCAAACTGTTTAAAAATCGCATGGCCTTGTGAAGAGTTTAAAAATGCAATAAAGCTTTTTGCTTCAGGATTTTTTAGACTGTGCTGAGTCCGTGCAACACCTGCATCACGGTAAATCACCAGTTCAGGTTCGATCGGAATAATTTGCCCAATGTCTGGATTACTGACCCCCCAAATATTGAACACCAACCATGCATCATAACTGCTGTCTGTTTCCCATGCTTTTTTCGCTGCGCCTGTATTGGGCGCATACATGGCGATATTTTTACGGAAGGATTTTGTGAGCTGAATGTTACCTGTTCTGCCTGCAATATCTTCCCACATGCCCACTTGGCCTGCACCATGTGTGACCAAAACTTTAGTGTTTGGTTTACTTAGATCTTTAAATCCTTGAATATGTTTGGGATTGCCTTTTCTGACTAAAATGGCAGCAGGGCGTAAGTAGAGTGGCTCAATTGAGTCCTTTAAGATTTTGTCAGCAAATACGCTTTCTAAATCAGACATCATGGCTTCCGAACCGCTATAGATGATGTCGGCATCGAGTTTGGCTTTGTCGGCCCATTGTGAAGTAGGACCAGCGGTTACATAGACATCAATTCCAGTCTTATTTTTAAATTGTTTCGCTGCTTCATGCATTGCTGGTGCTGGCCCACCTGGACCATATATATTGATCGCCGCAATAGCGTCCATTGATAAAAAGCCCAGCATGAGCGGAAAAATATAGTGGCTGAGCTTATGCTTTCTTAACATTGTTATTCCCTTTATTGATATTTGAATGCTGATAATATTTGTTTTTCTGATGTATTTGAATCTTTATATTATTTTTTTTGTTAAATGATTTTTTAAATATGAACGCCATTTTCTTACTTAAATTTAAGTTGTAGAAAGACAGAGCCATGACAAAATTTTTAACGCACTAACTCTAAAAAACTATCAGAGAGCGTAGAGAACTCTTTTTAACTGTGTAGGGAACGCTTTTACCAAAGTCTAAAGATGAGGCCAGAAAATTGGAGCGACAGCTAAGTTGCTGGGGGAGTTGGATTGTTGTAAGGTCGGACAAGAAATAAAAAGAGCGCCTAGGCGCTCTTTTTATCATTTTGACACTATTAATTAGTAGTCAAAGCTAAAGTGTTCAGGTGCTAAAGAAGTCATGGTTTTTGAAGGATTGACCATTGCTTCGGCATGACCTTGGGTACGTGGCAATAAACGTTCGAAATAGAAGTCAGCTACTTTAATTTTTGCTTTATAGAATTCAGCAGATTCTTTGCCATCACCAGAAGCCAATTTTTCTGAAGCCACAGCCGCTTGTTGTGCCCAGAAATACGCCATCATTACATAGCCAGAGAACATCAAGAAATCGACAGAAGCTGAAGATACCACGTCACGGTCTTTACGAGCTGCAAGCATAATGCGAACAGTTAAGGCATTCCACTGTGCGCATACTTTGGTTAAGTCCCATGCAAAACGACGCATGTATTTGTTGCGTGCCTGTTGACCACAGAATTTTAAAATTTCAGTGGTGTAGTCGCGAATCACTTTACCTTTAGAGGTCAGAAGTACTTTACGACCAATTAAGTCAAGTGCTTGAACACCTGTAGTGCCTTCATACAATGTCGCAATACGTGCATCACGTGCAATTTGCTCCATGCCCCATTCTTTAATGTAGCCATGACCGCCATAGACTTGCATACCGTGGTTTGCAGCTTCCAAGCCTAATTCAGTTAAGAAGCCTTTTAAAATTGGGGTATAGAATCCTAAGTGATCATCATGTGCTTCAAATGCAGCAGTATCGCCACGTTCAAGCGCATCTGCCATTTTGTCGGCAATTTGCGCTGCATAATAAATCATTGAGCGACCGCCTTCAGCAATCGCTTTTTGTGTTAGCAACATACGGCGAACGTCAGCGTGATGAATAATAGCATCCGCCACTTTTTCAGGGTCTTTCTTGCCAGAAAGTGCACGCATCGACATACGTTCTTTGGCATATGGAAGTGCACCTTGGAAAGAAAGCTCAGCATGTGCAATACCTTGAATTGCCGTACCGATACGTGCGGTGTTCATAAAGGTAAACATGGCATGTAAGCCTTTGTTTGGCTCGCCAATCAAGTAACCCACAGCATTGTCAAAGTTCAGCACTGCGGTTGCAGAAGCACGAATCCCCATCTTATGTTCAATCGAACCACAGGTCACAGGGTTGCGTTCACCAAGGCTGCTGTCTGCATTGACCAAGAATTTAGGCACAATGAACAGAGAAATCCCTTTGGTGCCTGCAGGTGCATCTGGAAGACGAGCAAGTACGATGTGAATGATGTTCT
This sequence comes from Acinetobacter sp. MYb191, assembly GCF_037572605.1. NCBI lineage: Bacteria > Pseudomonadati > Pseudomonadota > Gammaproteobacteria > Moraxellales > Moraxellaceae > Acinetobacter > Acinetobacter sp. MYb191. The sequence continues at coordinate 111,252 of NZ_JBBGZP010000015.1, forward strand.
CAGTTAAATCTTGCTCACCTGCAGAGATGAAAATTTTGGTGCCTGAGATGTTATAAGTGCCATCGGCATTTAATTCTGCTTTGGTCTTTACTTGACCTAAGTCGGTGCCACACTGAGGTTCAGTTAAACACATGGTACCTGACCATGTACCTGCCACTAAGTTCGGCATATACAGATTTTTCTGTTCATCTGTACCAAACTGTAAAATGGTGTTCATACAGCCGATGCTTAAACCTGGGTACATTTGGAAAGACCAGTTTGCTGTGCCCATCATTTCCGATTTAATCAGATTTAAAGATTGAGGCAGGTTCTGACCGCCAAATTCTTCAGGGAAAGACAAACCTTGCCAGCCACCTTGGACAAACTGGTCATAAGCGTCTTTGAAGCCTTTTGGGGTTTTTACTTCACCATTGTCGAAGGTACAACCTTCTTCATCGCCCGATTGGTTTAAAGGAGATAAAATATTTTCACAAAAATCTGCTGCGCCTTCTAAGATCATATCTACCGTATCAGCGTCGGCAGCTTCACCATTCGATAGGGTTTGATAATGTGCAGGATAGTCCAGCACTTCATTCATTAAGAAGCGAATATCATGTAAGGGAGCTTTATATGCAGGCATGTGTGTAATCCTAATTTAGAAATAGTATTGGATTATTTAAATCGATCATTTCATTATTCATACATCGTATCAAAATACATTGATAGATCCGACTTGAGAAAATGTCAGAAAGGCGAATTGGTAGATAAAATCATCAATCTAAAAAGACAGTTCTGTTACACTGACTCGATGGTCTTTTGATCATGTACTTTTTTAATAAACTATAATTAACTCAGGTTTTCAGCAAGTATTATGCGCTTAAAATATATAACACTTTGTTTATTGGGTTTGAGTATCAGTGGGTGTACTCAGCATGTCATTAAATCCAATGCCTCTTCAGATCAGCAGCTCGGGCAACAAGCCACGCATGGTCTTAATGCCATGTTTGAAAATGCTAGCTATGATTTTAAAGGTCAGTTCTCTATTCAATCTGACTTTAATTTTAATGAGTCCAAGCCAAAGACTCAGCTAAATTCCAAGTCTAATGCTCAGTCAAATGGGACGAATTTAGATCCAGAGTTGAAAAAGCAATTAGATCAGTTATTAAAAAATCAAAAGATTTCCTTTACCGCCAAAGAAAAACAAGCCTTATATGATGCACTTGCACGTGAACAAAATCCGTATGCATCACTGTATAGCGGTGGTGAATCCCGTTCTGCTAAGGTTCAAATCGCAGAATCTTTGGTGAATTTACTCAATGACTTACAGTTTAGTTATCAGGGCTCTGTGCATTTCCGTCAAAAATTGGCAGCATTGACTTTGCAGTTAAGTTATCAAAAACCAACCTTACAAGTGCAAGCACAGTTGCCGATGGTGGTTGATTTTAATGATTATAAATTTTACACCAACTACTTTGCCTTTATGCCGTTCATGGTGAATCGTGAAAGTCAGGATCGTTTTGCCTACATTGACTTTTCTAAGCATAAAGACGCATTTGGTCATATTGATTTTAAAAAGTTTGCTGAATATTTGAAGCAGATGAATGCACTGCCATATGCTTTGGCAGAGCCAAATCAGGTGCATAGTGTTGATTTAAGCAAGTCAGAAAAAGAAGCAGGGCTAAGCAAGAAAATTCGCTATATGGGTGACTTAGAAACAGCACAAGTACAATTGGGCTTATTTGAATACGTCAATAAACTGCACTATACCCAACAGATACAAGCTTTTGATGCTGAGAGTCTGATTGAGGATGCCGCAAAAACACCAAGTGCAGCGGATGAAACAATGCAGGCAGCGAAAGAAGCAGAGATTGCTGCAAGTAGCGCAAGTGAAGACCCGGCCTATGATTCACTCGAACGTGTCAGTCATTTGGTGAACCAAAAAATGCAGAACCTGAGTGGTTATGGGCAGAGCGATGAACAAGACATTGTTGTAGATGCTACGGTTGATGCAGCAGCAGATGTGGCTTATGCGCAGGCCGCGACAGAAGATGCTGATGAGACAGCAACTGAGGTGTCTGTTTCTGCAGCACCAAATACACTATCTGAAGAAGCTTGCGATGCTCTCATCAACAGCAAGAACATTCCTATTGGTAAAGTGACCGCATGCCGTGATTATCAAGATATTGATGTACTTGCACCTAAAGTAACCAATAAAGTTGTAGATGAAGAGAGCTTTGGACAAGCAGCGACCAATGTTTTGGAAGAGTTGAAACCACTCTTTACCGCGTATCAAACAGAGCAACTGGTAGACGCACAAAGCTTTAAACAACTTTGGCAAAAACATCAGGCTGAAATTACACCGATCATGGCACAGCTGGGTAGCGAACGTTCACCGTTTGTGATGGATGTTGGACTCGACCAAAAAGGTCGTGCGCAAAACATGGATTACAACATTGTGATTAGCGATGAGCAAATTGGTAAGCTGCAAATCAAGAGCACCAATCAGGTGTTTAACTATGGCAGTGCGACAGCCATTGACCGTCAAGCTTTAAGAAATGCAAAATCGATTGAGGAAGTGTCTAAAGGCTCATTGCTGGAAAATGTAGTGAAAGGCATGCTGGGTCCGTTAGGTGCAGACTCATCAAGTGCAGAGAGCGTATCATCAAGCACAACAGAATTACCTAAGGCCATTTCAGATTATTACCAGCAGGCAGCGCAGCAAAGCTATGCACGTCAGCATTCTGAAGTCAAAGCCTATCAAGCGGTATTTGCTTTGATGTTTGCCGCACAGCGTCCAGAGTATATTCGTTACTATAGCTCAGCGACCATCAATGAAATTTCAGAAGTTTATGCCTATGAGTTCATGGATGTTGCAGAGCCGAAGGGTGCAGCACTTAAACGTCTGAATCAGTTACGTCAAAAACATGCTTTACAGCACGAACAAGACTTTGATGAGCTGGGAGAAAGTATCGCCAATATTGTTAATGATGCACTGGAAGATGTACAAGAAAATCAGCAATGGAAAGATTTGGCGAAGAAATACAAAACTAAGCAAGCGGTCTTTGCTCAGGTCTATCAAGACAAATTTACCGATACCTATGAGATTGACCAAGAGCAAACTGCATATTTGACTCAGTCTGCACAAGTCTTTGCTAAAGCATTTGCAGATGACCTAAAAGGTCAATTGACAGAAAAATCGTTGCAAGGTTTGAAGCTTGAACATGACGACTTCTTTAGCGACTCGACCTATTACGAGACCTATAAAGCCGTACAGAAAAACATGAACTAATGAAAAAAAGAACCTCTGCGGAGGTTCTTTTTTTATTTGTGCTTATAAGAAATCTTTCAGGTTCGGTTTGATGCCATTCCAAATCGAAAAAGATTCAATCGCCTGACCAACCAGCATGCCATAGCCTTCAGAGGTGGGCACGCCGCGAGCTTTGGCTTGATCTAAAAAGGTCGAAGGTTTGCCATAGGCCATTTCATAGGCATATTGAAATTGCAAAGCTTCAGGCAGAATTAAGGCATCGCCACTTAGGCTGGCAGAGGTTGCATTAATCACCAAGTCAAACTGACCTTCGAGTGCATCTAAGCCGATGGCTTGCAATTCGGCTTGCGGCACAGCTGCTTTTAAGTCAATCACCAGTTGCTCTGCACGGGCCAGGGTACGATTGGCAATCACAATTTTTTTCACCCCTGCTTGGACCAGTGGATAAATGACGCCGCGAGTTGCTCCACCTGCACCGATGATTAACACATCAGTCTGGTCTAAGCTCCAGTCCAACGCGCGAATGGCATCTACTAACCCTTGTCCATCGGTGTTGTCACCATGTAATTGACCATCGACCATCCACAGCGTATTAACAGCTTTTGCGATTTTAGCGCGTTCAGTGAGGACTGTGCAGGCGGCAAAGGCTTGTTCTTTAAAAGGCACAGTGACATTAAGACCCATGCCACCCTGTGAGAAAAATTCTTGGATATTGGTTAGGAAGCCATCCAGTGGCGCAAGACGTTTACTGTAGTTGAGGTCGAGCCCCATTTTTTGTGCAAAAGCATGGTGAAGTTCAGGTGAGCGAGACTGCTCAATCGGGTTGCCAATGACAGCGAATTGTTTGCTCATCGCACCAAATCCATGTGAGAAATGCCGTTCAATATACGGCAAATTACACGCAGGCTAAAGCGTTCAGTGTTTTTTATCAACAGAGAAAAGAAAGGCGATTATGGATTGCAGATACTGTGAATCACATCAAACAATAATTTTGCTGCGGTCAGGGTTAAGCCGATACCTGCAAATACGGTGATGCTGATGGATGCATTGTCATTAAACGCACTTTCAGAAAAAATAGTGGTACTGATTGAGCTTAGCAACACAATAGCAAAGCAGAAAAGAACCATGGTGGTCGAGCTAACTCTTTTTGCGAACATGTTTGGGACCTCAGAGAACAGCAAAGGAGGATACTAAATATTGATGTCATTAAAATGAATACATTGAAAATGACTTAATTTAGCTTACGTTTTTTGCGAACTTAAAAGAACCCAATTGCTGTTTTAAACCTGTGACAATGCTTTAATAAATGCAAAGAAATGACGCTTTGTGTAGAGGTCATTCTACGGGGAATTGATCGGGAAATATATAAAATTTAATGTATAAGCTGCCCTAATCTAGTGAAAAGGGCATGTGCGAAGAAATAGAATTGTAAGACTGTGTGTCTATTTGAGCAGGTTGAGCCAATCTTGGGGTTTCAGGTAAAAGTCGGTTAGTTTTTTCTCAGCGGAATCCGCCTCCCATTCAGGTCGATATGACCAACCGGCCAAATTTGGCAAGCTCACTAAAATCGATTCAATCCGGCCACCTGTTTGTAAACCAAAAAGTGTGCCGCGGTCATAGACCAAGTTATATTCGACATAACGACCACGACGATAGATTTGAAAGTCGCGCTGTGCTTCGCTATATGGCTTGTCTTGGTTACGTTGGAAGATCGGAAGAATAGCTTCTAGGTAGCCATTGCCGACAGCTTGAATATATTGAAAACAGGTTTCAAAGTCCCATTGATTGAGATCATCAAAGAACAATCCACCGACACCACGTTGTTCGTCACGGTGTTTTAAATAGAAGTAGTCATCACACCATTGTTTATGTTCGGCATAGACTTCAGCGCCAAAGGGCGCACATAAGTCATGCGCCGTCTGATGCCATGACAGCACATCTTCATCATTTGGGTAAAACGGAGTGAGATCAAAACCACCTCCAAACCACCAAATTGGATCTTGACCTTCTTTTTCAGCCACGAATAATCGCACGTTGGCATGTGAAGTCGGGACATTCGGGTTTTTCGGATGGATCACCAGAGACACGCCCATGGCCTGTGCTTTGGCGCCTGCAATTTGCGGATGGCGTTCAGTCGCTGAAGCAGGGAGTTTTGAGATATTGATGTGTGAGAACATCACCCCACCTTTTTCAATCACCGTGCCATTTTGCAGTACGCGTGAACGACCACCACCGCCTTCAGGACGCTCCCAATCATCTATTTCAAACTGTGCAGTCCCGCCGCCAGCACGTTCTTGTTGTTCAAGTGCGGCACAAATACGAGCCTGTAAGTCGAGGAGAAATTCGCGAACACGTTGGATATCCGCAGATGTTGGGTGCTGCATGAAAAGCCTCATGGGAAAAGATGAAAACTGCCTACATCAAAACATAAAACAGCAAAAAGATTAAGAATATTTTCCGAAGAGTTCTACCGCAGTATTCGATGTCGTGAAGCATTTTAAAAATGAAATGCTGCCATTCGAAAAATAACCTGACCAATTCGCTAGGTTGAATTCTGATTCTAAGCTCAGCAGAATAACCACAGTACAGACCCGAGTTTGGCGATGCAGAATAGGCTGCATCTTCAGAATGCGGAAGAGCTGATGGTAAATATGAGCGATTCATTGATTCAAAAATACAATGTTCCTGGTCCACGTTATACCAGTTATCCAACGGTGCCGTATTGGGAAGAGGCGCATTTTTCCTTAGAGCAATGGAAACAGACGCTGAAAACATCGTTTGCTGAATCGAATTCGACTGAAGGCATAAGTCTGTATATTCATCTGCCTTTTTGCGAAAGTCTTTGTACTTTTTGTGGCTGCCACAAACGCGTGACCAAAAAGCATGAGATGGAACAGCCCTATATTCAGGCTGTTTTAAAGGAATGGTTTCTTTATTGTGAATGGCTTGAAGAAAAGCCGCGCATTAAAGAAATTCATTTGGGCGGCGGAACACCAACCTTCTTTTCTCCAGCGCACTTAACTCAGTTGATTGAAGGTATTCTCGCGCAGGCAGAGATTGCCGAGCAGTATGAGTTTAGCTTTGAAGGGCATCCGAACAATACCACTCGGGAGCATTTGCAAGCCTTGTATGACTTGGGCTTTCGCCGTGTTAGTTATGGGGTGCAGGATTATAATGAAACCGTACAAAAAGCCATTCATCGGATACAGCCTTTTGAACATGTCGAGCAAGTGACGCAGTGGGCACGTGAAATAGGCTATAGCTCAATTTCACATGATTTGGTCTTTGGTCTGCCTTTTCAAAACCTTGATGATGTCCTCAACACCATTGATCAAACCAATCGTTTACGCCCAGACCGTTTAGCTTTTTATAGTTATGCGCATGTGCCTTGGATCAAGGGCAATGGACAGCGTGGGTTTAAAGACCATGATGTGCCGAAAGATGAAGTAAAACGCCAGTGTTATGAGGAAGGAAAAAATAAATTACTGGCACAGGGTTATCATGAAATTGGTATGGATCATTTTGCTTTAGAAAGTGATGCGATGTATCAATCATTTCAGGCAGGCACTCTGCATCGCAATTTTATGGGTTACACCGCATCGAAAACCCAAGTGATGATTGGTTTAGGTATCTCATCCATCAGCGACAGCTGGTATAGCTTTGCGCAAAATGAAAAAAAACTCGAAGATTACTATGCACGACTGGAAAACAATGAAATTCCTGTCTATCGCGGGCATATTTTAAGTGCCGAAGATTTGATGATTCGTCGTCACATTTTAAATTTGATGTGTAGCTTTCAAACGTCGTGGGCAGATCCAAGTATGCAGTTTCCTGAATTGGCTGAGGTCTTGGGACAACTGGAAGAAATGCGGGACGATGGTTTATTAGAGATTAAGCCACAGAGCTTACGAGTAACTGAGCAGGGCAAAGCCTTTGTACGCAACATTTGTATGGCGTTCGATTTGCATTTAAAACGCCGTCGACCTGAGAGTCGTATTTTCTCCATGACCATCTAATCTGATTGAAGCGCTCTAAACCAGCTTTTTCAAGTAGGCTTAGAGCAAATGATTAAATTTTAAAAATCATCTTTCTTGTACAAGTGTGCCATGCGTTCATGTTTGGTTTTTAAATATTCTTCATTGAAAGGATTTAAACCGACCGTCAATGGTACACGATCCACCACATTGATCCCTTGCTCTTGCAGTGCTGCAATTTTCAATGGATTGTTAGTAATCAAACGGACTTGTTGAATATTTAAATGCTCCAACATAATACTGACCATGTCATAACGACGTGCATCGGCAGGGAGGTTGAGCATCAGATTGGCATCAACGGTGTCATGCCCTTGGTCTTGTAGCGCATAAGCACGAATTTTATTGGTGAGCCCGATGCCACGACCTTCTTGGCGTAGATAGAGAATTACGCCTTGCCCAGCTTCATTGATTAGTTTTTGCGTGGCTTGCAATTGTGGACCACAGTCACATTTCAGTGAAGCAAAAGCATCGCCCGTGAGACATTCGGAATGGACCCGGACTAAAACGGGTTCTGTGATCGGCTGATCCAAACCTTTTGAGAGTGCAACATGTTCTTCACCGGTCTTAGGATCTTGAAATACGGTGATGTTAAACTCACCAAAAGCAGTCGGTAAACGGGATGTGGCAACAAATTCAATAGGCACAGCTAAACCTGTAAATAGTTCAGAAATTGGCTAAAGTATAGCGTAATGCATCGACATTGGTAGAATTGCATCCATGAATTTATGCAGAAGATTTTCTTTTTTGTATAAAGCGAACGATAATAGTTGATAAATAGTAAGATTATTCAGGATAATCACCTGCACTAAACGAACACCCAGTGAGAGCACTGCTCAAAACTGCATCGCTAGAAATATGGCTGATTGAAGGTGATAGCATTCGACGATATGATCGAATTACCCATTTGACCTAGCTAGATTTGCCAGGCTTTAGAAGGCTTTGCCATATTATGTTGTATACAGAAATACCAGCTCATCGCCCTGTAACACCGTTGTTGGATACGATTGATCATCCTCAACAACTTCGCTCGCTTGAGCAAAGTCAATTAGCACAAGTGGCAGACGAGCTACGTCAATTTATTCTGTATGCCGCAGGACAAAGTGGGGGACACTTTGGTGCAAACCTCGGTGTAGTCGAGCTCACCGTGGCATTACATTATTGCTTTAACACACCGAATGACCGCTTAATTTGGGATGTTGGTCATCAAGCCTATCCGCATAAAGCATTAACGGGCCGCCGTGAACAGCTCACCACGATTCGTGCCAAAGATGGTTTAGCTGCCTTTCCTGCGCGTGATGAATCGGTGTTTGATACCTTTGGGGTTGGACATTCTTCGACTGCGATTTCAGCAGGCCTAGGTATGGCGCTGGCACGTCGTTATCAAAACGATCCATGTGAAGTGGTCGCGATTATTGGTGATGGGGCGATGACAGCGGGTATGGCCTTTGAAGCTATGAACGATGCAGTCGCGCATGATGCGGACCTGATGGTGGTGCTAAATGACAACGATATGTCGATTTCATGCAGCACAGGTGGTTTTGCTAAACATTTAGCTTCGATTTGGGAGAGTGGTCAGTCCATTAATATTTCAGCGGATGGCGAAGCCTATGTGCAGCCACACCCTGAATGGACCTATAACTCACGCTTACATAGCGCAGCGACAGATGCGGCCGACAACGTATTTAAAGCGATTGGTTTTGATTACTTTGGGCCTTTTGATGGGCACGATGTCGAGCAGTTGACACAAGTCTTTACCGCGTTGAAAAAACGTAAAGGGCCACGTTTAATTCATATCTATACCAAAAAAGGGAAAGGCTTTGCACCTGCTGAAGCTGACCAAATCAAATATCACGCGATTACAAAAATAAATGCCAAGTCTGCTCCACAAACAGCGCCCAAATATTCAGATGTCTTTGGTCAATGGTTATGTGATGAAGCCGCACAAGATGAGCGTTTACTGGCGATTACCCCTGCCATGTGCGAAGGCTCAGGTATGGTGGGTTTTGCTAAACAGTATCCACAGCGCTTTTTTGATGTTGCGATTGCAGAACAGCATGCCGTGACTTTGGCGGCGGGTATGGCGTGTGAAGGCTTAAAACCTGTGGTGGCCATTTACTCGACTTTCTTGCAACGCGGCTATGATCAATTGATTCATGATGTGGCCCTGCAAAATCTAGATGTTACCTTTGGTATCGACCGTGCAGGTTTAGTGGGTGAAGATGGGCCGACTCATGCTGGGGCCTATGACTATGCCTTTATGCGCACCGTACCGAATTTGGTGATTATGGCGCCAAAAGACGAAAATGAATGTCGTCAAATGTTGCATACTGCTTATTTATACAATGGCCCTGCCGCAGTGCGTTACCCGCGTGGCAATGGTTTGGGTGTTGAGATTCAACAACAGATGACCCCGATGGAAATTGGTCAGGCTGAAATTGTAGCGAGCTTTAATGATACCCAAGACGACGTTATTAGCATTCTTGCCTTTGGTAGTCGGGTTCAGGCCGCAGTAGAGGCAGCACAGAAATTGGCTGAGCAAGATTTAGCGGTTCGTGTGGTGAATATGCGCTTTGTTAAACCTCTTGATGAAAAGATGATAACGACTTTAGCATCATCAACAGCTTTATTTGTTACGGTTGAAGAACATGCGGTGATGGCGGGTGCGGGCAGTGCAGTCAATGAATATTTGGCACAGGCTCAAATTGTGAAACCGATGTTAAATCTTGGTTTAGCGGATACATTCATGCATCAAGCGACTCATGCGCAAATGTTGCATCAGGCAGGATTAGATGCAGAAGGCATTGAAAGCTCGGTGCGCCAAGCATGGTCAAAACTTGTACATATGGTTTAAGCACCGTTTTTAAATTTTAGAAACATTTTTTCCCTAAAAGCCCCGATCTTTGATAAGATGCGCGGGCTTTTATGCATTATTCTTTATCAATATCTTCAAATTGTAGTGGGTGTTCAATGGAACCTATGGTGGTGATGGCTGCGCGTGCGGCTCAATTAGTCGGTCAAGAGCTTTTAAAAGCGCATCAAAATCGTCATAAGCTCGATCTACAAGTCGAAGAAAAAGGAATTGATGGTCCTGTAACGCGTGTAGACCGTTATTTGGAACAATTGGCTATCGATACCCTACGTAAAAGCTATAAAAATCACAGCTTCCTTGGTGAAGAGTTTGGTTTTCAAGAAGGTAAAGGTCACGACGCAGATTGGTGTTGGATCATCGACCCACTTGATGGCACTCTAAACTTCATTAACGGTGTTCCTCACTTCTGTATCTCTATTGCAGTTCAACATAAAGGCATTACTCAACACGGCGTGATTTACGACCCTGTGAAAGATGAATTGTTCTCTGCAAGTCGTGGTCGTGGTGCCATGATGAACCAACGCCGTATTCGCGTAAACGTGAAAGACAGTCTTGAAAATACATTCATGTCTGTGGGTCATGCTTACCGTGCAAAACGTAATGGTGAAGTGATTTCTTATGCAAAAAATCATTTTGATTCGTTGTTAAATGTGACTGAAGCTGGTGCGCAATACCGTCGTACAGGTTCAGCAGCATTAGATTTGGCGTATGTGGCAGCAGGTCGTTTCGATGCATATTTTGAACTCGGCTTAAAGCCTTGGGATATCGCAGCTGGTGAGTTGATCGTGAAAGAAGCGGGCGGCACAGTGGTTGATGCACGTGGTGGTAGCGAATCTATGGAAAATGGCCAAGTACTGGCATGTTCTATGAAAATGTTGAAACCTCTGATGAAAGCAGTTGTACCTGCTTGGGGTGAAGCTGCTAAGTAATAGTATGCAGATCGTGTTTTAAGACATTGAAAAAGCCCTCATAAGAGGGCTTTTTCTTTAATAAAGATGAAAAAAAGTAAAGGCCCTTGTAGTGATTTATTTTATGGCTTTGACCTCTATAGATTGTAAAACATAGGCTATGCCAGATTCTGATCACCTCTGAATGAAGATCACTCTATCTCAGAAATATAGTGGGTTAAAATTAGCCAACGTCCCCTATTTAAGTAGCATTATAGACCTGTATTACCTTGCCATATCCTGATAGTACTAGAACAAGAGCGAGTACAATTAATTGCGTCATATGGTTGATAGTTGAGGGGGGGAACGAAGAAAGCTATTCAATATTTTTCTAGATGGTCAAAAAAATTAAAGTGAAAACCTGCATTTATTCAATCTTTGAGGAAAATATTGTATCAATTTCACGAAAAGAGGTGACTTTTAAAAATATCCTGCTATACTCCGCCCACGCACTAAATTTCGTTCATTACCTGAACATTCTCTTCTATCATTGTGTATGCGCGTCCGGTCCAAAGAGAGGACATTATTTCGCGCCCCACCCAATCGCTTAAGCGATTCCTTCAGGTTGCGGCTGTAATCAAATGTGCGTTATACGCATCGTCGTTCTCGGATCGCCGCTGATTCTATATTTTCAGCGATTATTGCTGTGCCGCTTTTTGCCGATGTCCATCAGACCATATATTTAATGGAGCACCCATTTTTCGGGTGAAATACTCTATGAGCAAAACTTTTGCTGATTTTCCTTTACATGAATCGTTACAACAAGCTTTACAAAGCTTAGGTTTTACTTCTCCTACGCCTGTACAGGAACAATCGATTCCTGCAGCTTTAGAAGGTAAAGACCTTTTAGTATCTAGCCAAACAGGTTCAGGTAAAACTGCAGCGTTCTTACTTCCAACGTTAAACGCACTTGCAGCACAAGAGACTTTCGTTCCGTTCAAAGAACGTATGAAAGCAATTACTCAACCAAATATTTTGGTTCTTTGCCCAACACGTGAGTTGGCGCAACAAGTAAGCCAAGATGCGATTGGGTTTGTCCGTCACATGAAAGGTGCACGTATTGCAGCGATCATGGGTGGTATGCCGTTTGGTAAGCAAATCCAACAGTTAAAAGGTGCGCAAGTTGTTGTTGCGACTCCAGGTCGTTTACTTGACCTTGTAAACCGTCGTCAAATTAAATTATACCAAGTTGATGCGCTTATTGTTGACGAAGCAGACCGTATGCTTGATCTAGGTTTCTCTGAAGACTTAGAAGCAATCAGCGATCTTGCTGCAAACCGTAAACAGACTTTAATGTTCTCTGCAACATTTGCTGGTCGTATCATTACACTTGCTGAACGCATGATGAATGATCCACAACGTATTGCAATCGAAACTGGTCACTCTACGAATACTGACATCACTCAGACTTTACACTGGACTGATGGCTTTGAGCACAAGAAAAAATTACTAACGCATTGGTTAAGTGCTGAAGACTTAGATCAAGCTGTTGTATTTGCTTCTACTCAAGAAGACACCGATATGTTGGCTGAAGAACTTGCTGAAGCAGGTTTATCAGTTGTAGCACTTCATGGTGCTATGCCACAAACTGTGCGTAACCGTCGTTTACGTAGCATCCGTGAAGGTCGTGCAAAAATTTTAGTTGCAACCGACGTTGCTGCACGTGGTCTTGACGTACCAACCATTTCACACGTAATCAACTTCGGTCTTCCAATGAAGAACGAAGACTATGTACACCGTATTGGTCGTACAGGTCGTGCGGGTCGTACTGGTAAAGCAATCACTTTAGCAACTTACCGTGAACGCGGTAAAATCCGTGCTTTAGAAGATTTCTTAGATGCGCGTTTGAATGTATCTGAAATTGAAGGCCTTGAGCCATCTCCACCTCCTGCACGCGGTAGTCGTGATGGCGGCGGTCGTGGTCGTGATGGTCGTGGTCGTGATGGCGGCGGTCGTGGTCGCGGTGGTTTCGGTGGTCGCGATGGCGGCGGTCGTGCTCGTTTCGAAGGTGAGTCTAACTTTAAACGTCGTGAAGGTGGTGATGACCGTCCACGTCGTAGCTACGATGACAAACCTCGTGGTGATCGTCCATCATTTGGTGGTGAAGATCGTCCACGTCGTGAGTTTAATAATGATCGTCCACGTCGTGAAGGTGGTTTCGGTGATCGTCCACAACGTTCTTTTGATGACCGTCCAAAACGTGATTTTGGTGATCGTCCAGCACCACGTCGTGAAGGCGGTTTCGGTGACCGTCCGCAACGTTCGTTTGATGACCGTCCAAAGCGTGAATTAAACTCTGATCGTCCACGTCGCGAAGGCGGTTTCAACGATAAGCCACGTTTTGACTCGAATGATGACAACCGCGGTAACCGTGTAGACTACAAACCACGTCGTGAAGGTTCTTTTGGTGATCGTCCAAAACGTGATTTTGGTGATCGTCCAGCGCCACGTCGTGAAGGTGGTTTTGGCGACCGTCCACAACGTTCTTTTGGTGATGACCGTCCAAAACGCACTTTCGGTGGCGAAGACCGTCCTAAGCGTACTTTTGGTGGCGAAGACCGTCCGAAGCGTGAATTTAATTCAGATCGTCCACGTACTGAAGGTGGTTTTGACCGCCCACGTCGTAAGTTTAACGACTAAGTCTGAATGAATAAAAAAACCAGTGGAAACACTGGTTTTTTTTTGTCTACGGCTGTAAAAAAATAAATTAAAATGTATACTGAGTCATATTTTAATTGTATTGATAATAATGATGCACAATAATGAGGTTGAATCAATCGCCACACTCTCTGACGTGAAAGAGGTCAATATGGCACATTATCTCGGACTCTTTTTGCTGATTTGCAACATTCTTTTCTTTGTCTATAGTCGTTATGGATGAAGCAATTCATCTTATGTAGCTTGTTTTCGCAGTTCAAATAAATATAAATACAACCAACTGAAATCAATTCGTGCACAAAATTAGACACGGAATACGCTAACATATCGTTTTTTAATCCTTTATAGTATGCATGCTGAAAAAATGCAGGAAAACGCACAGCTATGAATAATCAAGCGCCTCTGACTGCTCAAGCCCTCATTGAGGTCAAAGACCTGAGCTTTAAGCGAGGGGAACGTGTCATTTATGATCAGGTCAATTTAAAAATTCGACAGGGTCAAATTACGGGCATTATGGGACCATCGGGTACAGGTAAAACCACTTTACTGCGTTTAATTGGCGGTCAATTGACCCCTGACCAAGGTGAAGTGCTTTTTGATGGGCAAAATATTGCGAAAATGTCACGCAAAGAGTTATTCGCTGCGCGTGCGCGTATGGGCATGCTTTTTCAAAGTGGCGCATTGTTTACCGATATGTCGGTGTATGAAAATGTGGCCTTTCCGATAAGAGCACATACCAAGTTGCCAGAACATTTACTGTCAGAAATTATATCTTTAAAACTTGAATCTGTCGGCTTACGCGGTGCAGAACAGATGATGCCTTCTGAGCTCTCAGGCGGGATGAACCGTCGTGTGGCTTTGGCACGTGCAATTGCACTAGATCCTGAGCTGATTATGTACGATGAGCCATTTGCAGGACAAGATCCAATTGTGAAGGGTGTACTCACACGTCTGATTCGATCATTGCGAGAAGCTCTTGATTTAACAACAATTATTGTCTCGCATGACGTGGCTGAAACCTTATCGATCGCAGACTATATATATGTTGTTGCTGAAGGTAAGGTGCAAGGTGAAGGCACGCCTGAACAGTTACAGGCGAATGCCTCTCCGTTTGTTAAACAGTTTTTAACAGGTGCAGTTGAAGGGCCTGTCGATTATCAATTTAGCCATAAGGCATATCTAAATACTGAGGTGCAAGCATGAATGCGATAGCACTCTTAGGTCGACGCGTGATTGAACGGGTTCGCGGCATTGGTGTTGCCAGCCTGATGTTATTACAAATTTTATTTTCGATGCCCACTGCTTTAGGTGTTCGGTTATTTGTTTACCAAATGTACCGTGTTGGGGTGTTATCGCTGCTCATTATTGTGGTGTCAGGGCTATTTATTGGTGCGGTACTTGGCTTACAGATGTATAGCATCTTGGTGACCTTTGGTAGTGAAGCGATGCTGGGTACAGCTGTTGCATTGACCTTACTCCGTGAGTTAGCACCTGTGGTTGCGGCATTGCTGTTTGCAGGTCGTGCGGGTTCTGCATTAACGGCTGAGATTGGCTTAATGAAAGCCACAGAGCAGCTGTCCAGTATGGAAATGATCGGGGTTGATCCACTTAAACGTGTGATTTCGCCGCGACTTTGGGCAGGTATTTTTAGTTTGCCGATGCTGTCTGTCATCTTTGCTGCGGTGGGGATTATGGGCGGTAAAATGGTGGGTGTAGACTTCTTGGGTGCAGATGAAGGCTCTTACTGGAGTGGCATTCAAAGTAGCGTAGAATTCTATAAAGATGTCCTGAATGGCACCATCATTAAAAGTTTTGTTTTTGCTTTAATTTGTACATGGATTGCGGTGTATCAAGGTTATGCCTGTGAACCGACATCTGAAGGTATTGCGACATCAACCACACGCACTGTGGTGTATTCATCGCTCTGTGTTTTAGGTTTTGATTTTGTGTTGACTGCGGTCATGTTTGGAGGTGTTTAATGAAATCACGTGCAAGTGAGCTGGCAGTCGGCATATTTGTCATTTTATTCGGTATCGCTTTGTTCTTTATTGCGATGCGAGTAAGTGGCTTGGTGGGATCAAATCTCAGTGATCGCTATGAAATGAGCGCAACCTTCGATAACGTGAATGGTTTAAAACCACGTGCGAAAGTGACGATGAGTGGGGTAAAAATTGGTCAAGTCGATCAAATAAGCTTAGACCCTGTGACACGTTTAGCGACTGTTTCTTTTTCTTTGGATGGTAAATTAACGACCTTTAATGTAGCACAACTCAAAGAAGTTGAAAAGAATGCACTTGAAGAGCTTCGTTACAGTAGCGACTATACCGCTGCGGATGCTGCGCAACAAAAAGAAATGGAAAAGCAACTTATTGCGAACATGAAGTCCATCACCAGCATTGATGAAGATGCTTATATTATGGTGGCAACCAATGGTCTGCTAGGTGAGAAGTACTTGAAAATTGTTCCAGGGGGTGGTTTGAACTACGTGAAACGTGGTGAAAGCATTGGCAATACCCAAGGCACAATGGACCTAGAAGACTTAATTACTAAATTTATTACCGGTGGTGCAGGTAAATCGAAAGATGCTTCAGCAACAACTGAGCAACCTGAAACCGCTGAAACAGCAGATGCCAACGTGTCATTTGTTGAATGATTTGAAGAGGACCAATTGTAGTGAATACTTTATTGAAACAAACACTGACAGCTAGCATTTTAACTACAATGTTTGCAGGTACTGCTTTTGCAGCACCAAGTGAAGCACCACCTGCTTTTGTTAAAAAAGTGGCAGATGGTTTGATTGCGCGTTTAAAAGCGGATCATGCCAAGCTACAAAACAACCCAGCTGCTGTGAAAACGATTGTTCGTCAAAACTTAGACCCATATGTGGACTCACAAGCGTTTTCTCGTATTGTTATGGGGACTTATGCAACCAATCAATACAGTACAGCTGCACAACGCGCGAAGTTTGAAAATAATTTCCGTGAAACACTGATTGAAAATTACGGTACTGCATTTGCGAAGTTCAGCAATCAGACATATACCATCCGTCCGTATAAAGAAACCAATAGCAAAAACCCTGTGGTGACGATCGACTTTAATAACAAAGGCGAAAAAATCCCAGTGTCTTTCCAGTTGGCGGATAAAGGCAACCAATGGAAAATCCGTAATATCAATGTGTCGGGTATCGACCTTGGTTTACAGTTCCGTAATCAGTTCGCGGCAACGGTTAAACGTAATGGCGGCGATCTAGATAAAGCGATTGCAAACTTCCAACCTGATGCAGAAGCAGCGGTTGAAAAGAAAAAATAAATAGGTGAAAGGTGATTAACTTTAGCAATCAGGAAATGCAGCTTTCAGGTCAGATTACATATGACAATGCTGAAAGTTACTATCAACAAGGTTTGAAGGTGATTCAGTCACAGTCTTATCCTGTGGTGGTGAATCTGGCCCAGCTTGAGCATGGTAGTACATTAGCATTAGCAGTATTGGTGCGTTGGTTGCGTCAAACACCCGATGCACATAGTTTACATTTTAAAGCTGTACCTGAAAAAATGATGAAGGTAATTCAAGCCTGTCATTTACAGGATGACTTAAAGTTAATCCCTTAAATAAAAAAAGCACCTTAAGGTGCTTTTTTTTATATGTTGCGTTTCTTAAATCTATTTGGAAAAGCAATGTCTTAACGTGTACTCAAATCCATTTTTTCCAGCGGAAGTAAATGAGCGGACCAATCAGGAACGCCATTAAGATCAGGCTCACCACAATAAAACTGGTGCCACCTTTGGCAAAAGGCAACACGTCGGTGTTCATGCCGTAAATACTGGCAATCAGCATCGGTGGAGCGAGCATACTGGGTAAGATAGAGAAGCGACGAATTGTGTCATTCTGCTCGGTGTTAATGAAGCCTGAGGTGGTGTCCAGTAAGAAGCGCACTTTTTGGAACAAGAAGGCATCGTGCTCAACCAGTGAGCGAACGTCTTCACTGAGCTCTCGAATGTCTGCATCATAAATATGACTGCCTAAAGCACGTGGGCGTGATAAAAAGGTCAGTACACGACGTAAGTCAATCAAGCACAGCTGTGCTTTTCCAAGCATATCTTCCAAGTGGGCCAGACGTGTAATCATGTCATCTAAGTCGAGAATCATCTCGCGGTGACGGTTATTCAGTACTTCTGTGGAATACTTTTCCAAGTCCTTGTGGATATCTTCTAAGATATCCGCAAGCTCGTCCAGCTTCGCCTCGAGTAAACCGAGTAAAATCCACGTTGGATCTTTATAGTCGATTTCGTAGTCATTGCGGCGCGCACGCGCACGAAAGGCACGGAATGCCACCAATTTTTCACCACGAAGGGTAAACAGGCGCTCTTTATGCAAAATGAAAGCCACAGTTTGTACCGTGGCAAGGGCGCCGCTGCTTTCTTCAGGCTCACCATCGACTTGATAGTTTTTATTTTTCGTTAAAAAATACGTACTGATATGCAAAATACCGTCGTCATCACGGTAGAATCGAGCTGAAGATGAAATGTCTTCGAGTGATTTTAGCGTAGGTAAATTTTGTTCATATGCATCTAAAATCCACTGTTGTTCTTCTTGGGAGGGAGCAATGAGGTCAAGCCAGACCAAATCGGGCTGAAGATCGAAATCGCCATTAATGGTGATGTCTTCTAAGCTACCGCGCTCTGTGGCGTAAAAGGCTTCAAGCATGCCGTCTTTCTCCTTTGCGCAGTAATGGTTGAAGTGGATGGGTGTATTTTAGACAAGGATTGCAATAAAAACACTGATCGAATGGTTAAATTGCTAAAAAATATCCATTCATTTTAGTGAAGTTGCATGACAATTAAATATCAGAGTAAAAAATGACAAATTCAATTGCGATCTTTTGTGGTTCCGCATTAGGTTCAGATCAAATCTTTTCCGAAACAGCACGTCAGGTTGGACATGCCATTGCAGAACAAGGCAAAACCTTGGTCTATGGTGGTGGCCGTTCGGGCTTAATGGGTATTGTGGCAGACAGTGCTTTAGAGGCAGGCGGTCAAGTGATTGGCGTGATTCCACACGTGTTGGTGGATCGTGAGTTGGCGCATCAAGGCCTGACCGAGTTACATATCGTCAAAGATATGCAAGAGCGTAAACTGAAAATGTCAGCCTTGTCGGATGGATTTATTGCAATGCCAGGCGGTGCAGGGACTTTAGAAGAAATCTTTGAACAATGGACGTGGGCGCAGCTCGGCATTCACCTCAAGCCGAATGCCTTTTTAAATGTAAATGGCTTTTATGATGATTTAATTCAGTTTCTGAAAATGACCACCGACAAAGGTTTTACTCACGCACGCTTTACCGACAGCCTGATAGTATCGGATTCGGTGAAAGCCATTTTAAAGCAGATGGATCAGTTCCAAGCACCTGAACCGAAGTGGGGCATGGTCGATCCTGAGTTGTTGGATGTCAAAGCATGAAGGTGATTACGGTCGCTGCAGCTATTATTGTGAATGAACAGCAGCAGCTTTTGTTGGTGCGCAAGCAAAATACCGCGTGTTTTATGCAAGTGGGCGGTAAGCTTGAGCCCAATGAAGCACCTGAGCAAACCATGCTGCGTGAGATTCGGGAGGAAATTGGAAGTGAGGCTACGATTGAACAGTTTGTCGGTCGTTTTGAAACAGCCACTGCTAATGAACCTGATTTTAAATTGGTGAGCTATGTTTACCATGTTCAGCTTCAACAAGCGCCACAAATTGCGGCTGAAATTGCCGAAATGAAATGGGTCAATTTAAATGATCAACAGACTACACTTGCACCGCTGACCACTGAGGTGGTCATGCCATGGGTACGTGAACATTTGCTGATTGACGTAGTCTAATTATTCAAGCGCATAGGCAATACACGCGGCGCTGACTTTATGACAACCCAATTGTTCAAGCTGTAAAGTCAGGGCCTGAATGGAGCTGCCTGTGGTCACGACATCATCCAAAACCAAAACGCGTCGGTAGCGTTTTGCATACTGGCGCTGTTGTGGATCGATTTTAAATTGTTGTTGAATTTGATCTAAGCGCTCCAGTCGACTGAGTCCTTTTTGCGAATGTTGATGTAGTCGTATCACAGGCTGCCAAATGGGAACATTTAACTGCTTGGCTAAGTCTTTGGCGAGGATCATCGATTGGTTATAGCCACGTTCCGCTAAACGCTGGGTTGAAATCGGCATAGGAACAATTGCTTGTACTTTAGGTAAGCGAATTTGCTGAAGAATGCCCGAAAGTAAAGGCTGCCAATGCAGTTGTTGTTCGTATTTGAACTGCTGAATCAGATGATCTAAAGGATATTGATACTGCCCTGCGACATGAATACTCAGTTCTTGTTTTTCAACGGTCTGTGGATGTAGTGGAAGTTGTTGCCAGCAGTCCAGACAGACCGAATGCAGATCTGCGCGTACAATGCCACACAACTGACAAGGCTGTGCTTTGTGTAGTAACTGTTTGGCGGTGTGCAGTAAATGACTAAACATAGGCATAGCGTGGTGCTTCAGGTAGCCAGCGTTTCAGTAAGGCTTCAGCATTTCTAGGATAGTCTTTTAAAATCTGCGCTGCGACATAATGTGCTTGATTGAGCAAATGATCATCACGCTCCAGTTTGGCTACGCGAAAGCCCATATCACCCGTTTGTTTGGTACCGAGCAATTCACCGGGACCGCGGATTTCCAAATCTTTTTCGGCAATTAAAAAGCCATCATTGGTTTCACGCATGATGCGTAAGCGTTCTTGTCCATTTTGAGACAGCGGGCTTTTATATAATAGTGCGCAAAAGCTAGCCTTAGCACCCCGACCGACACGGCCACGTAATTGGTGTAATTGAGAGAGTCCTAAACGTTCCGCATTTTCAATCACCATGATTGAGGCATTTGGTACATCGACCCCCACTTCAATCACTGTGGTCGCAATCAAGAGTTGTAATTCATTGGCTTTAAACTGTTGCATCACGGCTTGTTTTTCGTCGGCTTTCATTTTGCCATGTACAAGGCCAATGTTGAGTTCGGGGAAGCGTTCTTTAATTTCTAAATACGTTGCTTCAGCAGCTTGAGCATCTAAGGTTTCAGACTCTTCAACTAAGGTGCAGACCCAGTAGGCTTGTTTGCCTTCGAGGCAGTTGCTGGCAATACGCTGTAGGACTTCTTCACGACGGTCAAGTGGAATGGTCACGGTTTGAATCGGGGTTCGTCCGGGTGGAAGTTCATCAATCACGGACGTGTCCAAGTCTCCATAGGCGGACATGGCTAAAGTCCGTGGAATAGGGGTTGCGGTCATGACCAATTGATGTGGGGTCATATTCTGCGCACCTTTATTGCGTAGGGCTAAGCGCTGATCGACCCCGAAGCGGTGCTGCTCATCGATAATCACTAGCCCGAGTTTGGCAAAGCGGACATTATCTTGAAACAGGGCGTGTGTACCTACCACCAGATGTGCTGTGCCATCTACAATCGCTTGTTCGGCTGCGGCACGGGCTTTGCCTTTTTGTTTGCCTGAAAGCCACGAAACGTTCATCCCTAAAGGCTCAAACCATTTTTTAAAATTGAGATAATGTTGTTCCGCCAAAATTTCAGTCGGTGCCATTAACGCCACTTGCCAACCTTCTTCTAAAGCATGGCAGGCTGCGACTCCTGCAACCAAGGTTTTGCCTGCGCCGACATCGCCTTGAACCAAACGTAGCATTGGTTTATTGAGTTTTAAGTCTTGTACGATTTCTTTGGAGACACGCTTTTGTGCATTGGTCATTTCAAAAGGCAGACTGCTGAGCAGTTGTTTGGCAAACTGACGACTGGCAGAAATACGTGGGGCTTCAATCTGTTGGATATAGGCACGACGGCTTAATAGACTGACCTGATGCGCAACCAACTCTTCAAAAATCAAACGTTGCTGGGCAGGGTGTAAGCCTTGGCTCAGTTGCAGCATATTGGCATCGATTGGGGGGTGATGGATGTAGTCCAATGCCTGTTTAAGTGCATAGCCATTGGTAAATTTTGCGGGAAGCAGTTCAGGTAAATCATCACTGTGCTTGGCTAAAGCCTGTTTGATGTATTCACGAAACTTAGGTTGAGTGAGACCCTCTGTGCTGGGGTAAATCGCAGTCAGTTGGGTTTGTGGAAGCGGGGTATGTTCTGTAATGAGTTGAATTTCAGGATGATACATTTCCAAGCCACGCACACCCACACGGACTTCACCAAAAATGCGTAGACGGTTACCGATCTTTGCACGGTCCGTTAAGCCTTTATAAATATGGTAAAAGCGCAAAGTCACTTTGCCAAAGTCGTCTTGCAGTCCAATCGCCATCGATTTACGTTTACCCGGTGGAAAGTCCACGCCTTGAATCGTTCCTTCGAGTAGGTAGCTACGTCCCACAGTCAATTGGTTCATGGGGATGATCGTGCTACGATCTTCATAGTCTCGTGGCAGATGAAACAGCAGATCATCTGTAGTGAAGAGATTCAACTTTTCAAGTAGTGCAGCAGAGGCAGCTCCGACCCCCTGCAACTGATGGACTGCAGCCATGTCCCCTCAACTTTGTCTGTGATTTGGTGCTAAATGCATATTTTATTTATAGGTTATGGTAAAACATCTCAGCGTGTTGCTAAACAGTTATTTCAGCAAGGCCACCAAATTACCACAATTAGTCGAAGTCCGAAATCAGATGATTGGGCTGAGCATTTGACTCAAGATATTCATCAGTTGGATCTGTCTCAAGTCGCACCGATTGATGCCATATATATCTTACTCTCGCCTGAGAGCAGTACGGTGGAGGCGTATCAGCGAACTTTTGTAGACTCGATTGAACCCATGCTACATGCCTTAAAAAGTCATCCTTTAAAAAAAGTGATCGTGGTTTCTTCTACACGGGTCTATGGTCAAAGTGCAGGTGAGCGAGTTGATGATGACACGTGTCCCCAACCGAGCGATGCGCAAGGGCAAGGGCTATTGAACATGGAAACTTTGTGGCAACAGGCTTATCCATCTGAATGTGTGATTGTGCGTCCAACAGGAATTTATGGGACTTCAGTTGCACGTATGATTAAACTTGCAGAAACCACAAAATTTTATCCAAAACTGCATTGGTCGAACCGAATTCATATTGAGGATCTGGCGGCTTTTTTAGTGCACTTGCTTCACGTGGAACATACTGAAAAGTCTTACATTTGTAGCAATAGCCAACCCCAGCCTTTACATGAAATTATTCAATGGTTTCAACAGCAGTTAGGACTACCAGCTTTGGTTTTGGAAAGTGATGTGCCATCAGGCAAGCAAATTTATGCTACGCGGATGCAGCAGATGAATTTTGAATTACACCATCCACATTGTTTTGATGATTACTTGGCGTTGTTAGCAGTGTGTGAGTCAAAATAATTTTTTACTTTCACTCATAAAAAATCTGAAATGTAAAGAATCAGTTAAAAGCCAATCTAGGATGCTGAGACTTTTAGATTAGCTTAGTGTAAGATTATGATTTGTATTGGATAAAATAAAGAATTTCGTATAACAGCCATTATGTTAAATGGTTTGTAATATGCTCTTTAAAATTTTTAGAAAAATTAAGTGAATTGTTAGATACTAGATATAAATATTTACTAAATATTGAGATAAATTATGGCGTTAATTGATACTTCTGGTTTAGAGCCATTTGCTGATTTAATAAAAGAAGTTTATGGCGATTTAGCTAAACCTGGTGTACAGAATGTGGGTGCTGCCTTAAGTGCAGTATTAGGTTTAGGCGTAACTCTTATGTGGCCAATCATGTGGGCAAATGCGAGGTCTAAAATAGCCTTAGAAAATAATCTTGAAGCATATCGAGATCGTTTAAAAGAGGTTCCTCCTGAGCAGATCACTATTGCTCCTCCAGAAGTGGCCATGCCTATTCTAGATAAACTTGGCTATGTAACAAATGAAGAGTTGAAAAAACTATATATTGAGCTTTTAGCAAAAGCCTCAATCAAAGACTTAAACAATCAAGCACATCCCAGCTTTGTTAATATTATTAATAACTTATCTCCAGATGAAGCAAAACTAATACAATTAATTATTCCTGAAGATAGAATTCCTTTTATCAAAATACGCCTTAATCTTGCAAATGATAAAGGGGGAATAGATATAGACAATCCTGTAGTCATAATTCCCGATTTATCATTAGATTTCCCAGAAAATTTAGGTGCTTATATTAGTAATCTAGTTGGAGTAGGTCTTCTACAAGTAAAAGAAGGGACTTATCTGACAGATGAAAAGCAGTATATTTCTCATATGAAATATTTTGAAAGTAAAAAGCCTGATTACGAAGTTATTTATAGGGCTGTAGAAAAAGCGAACAAGGCTTATGATACCGAAAAAGGCTTGATACAAGTTACTAAATTAGGACACATGTTCTTTAAAGCGGTGTATCCATGAATGATTTTTAATTCTAGGAATATTTATTTTTTCTAAAATTAATATAATAGAGCTTATACGAAATAGATTTTAATTTTTATTCATAGACTTACAGCATAGGCACCTACCTTTTGTAGATACCTATGCTTTTAAAAAGAAATTACTTCTTCTTACGTTTCAAACGCTTCTTCGCTTGTTCAGCAGCGACTTTGTCTAGCGTGTCTTTCAGTTCTTCATCGCTGAAAGTGGTGATGTGTTGCAACATTTGTAGCGTGACATCATCTAGTACCAAGTTGGCATATTGCGCAACGTTTTGGAAGTTCTCATCAAACACAATAGCGTTGTCTGAGTTGGTGCTGATATAACCCTGTTGCGTGAGCACTTTAATAAAGCTTTGGAACAGGGCTTTGTCAAAGAATTCAGGCGAATTGAACTCATACAGGACAGACAGACGCTGACCCACCAAATGACTGAGCTCTTCAACCTGACGTGCTGAAATGTTCCCAGAACCACGTTGTGTAATTAACGCAAGCGTCATGTAGTAACGCTCAAGACTCTGCATGACTGGCGCTGCCAATACCACCAACTGGTTATGATCTTCGCTGTTTGGAGCAGGAGAAATCAAATTGCCTTCGGCATCTTCAGAAATCAGTTTGGCTTGAATCAAACCATCTACATAGGCACAGATTTGATCTTTGAGTTCAGCATCTTCCCATTTTAAAAACAGTTCAGCTTTTAAGAATGGATATAGCGTGCGAATTACATTGATTAAATCACCACGGCCAATGGTTCCATTGTGTTCAACCAAAGCGGCAACAAGAGATGGCAATACAAAGGCATGCAAAATGTTATTACGGAAGTAGGTCAGCAGTACCGCTTGATTGTCCGCAATCGCAATAATGTCACCAAGAACGTGATTGACGCGTTTGATCAGTTTCAGCTTTAAACCATAAGCAATGATTTCTTTACCTGATAATGGAGTGACCAAGAGGCGCTCATCATAAGGAAGTGTCGTCAACAACTTGCGATAGGTATCGAGCTGTTTGATGCAGATTTCTTCATCCAGCGTATGCTTCTCAGTGGCCAACAGAACCAAAGACAGTAATGAAACAGGGTTCACTACAGCTGCACGGTTAATATTTTCTAAAATTGCGTGTGCTGAACTGTTGACTGCATCAGAGACTTCTTGCGGAATTGGATCATCATTTTTAGCAATTTGCACATTCTCAGCGCCATGCTTTTTCAGCATGTCATCGAGGAAAACAGGCTCGCCAAAGTTGAGATGGACTTTACCGAAAATACGTTCAATTTTGCGTAAAGTTTGCAGAATCCCAAAGACAGACTCAGCTTCTTTGGGTTTACCGTTCATCTCACCGACGTAGGTTGCGCCTTCCATTAAGCGTTCATAGCCGATATAGGTCGGAACAAAGACAATCGGTTTGGCACGACCACGCAAGTGACTGTGCACGGTCATGGCTAACATACCTGTCTTCGGTGGTAGCAGACGACCTGTACGTGAACGACCACCTTCGATGAAGTATTCCAAAGGCGTGTTACGCGACAAAATGCTGTATAGATATTCTTTAAAGACCGAAGTATAGAGCGCGTTACCGCGGAAAGTACGGCGAATAAAGAATGCACCGCCACCACGTAGGATTTGCCCAACAAATGGCATATTTAGGTTATCGCCCGCAGCAATATAAGGCACCATCAAACCACGGTTATACACCACATAAGACAGCAGTAAATAGTCGATATGGCTACGGTGGCATGGGGTATACACAATTTCGTAGTCTTTAGCTAACTCACGAACCGTATTGAAGTTATGGACTTCAACCCCGTCATAGAGCTGGGTCCATAACCGTGCCAGCGCCATTTCTGCAAAACGGATGGTTGAATGCGAGTAGTCCGACACGATTTCATTGACATAACCAATAGCACGACGTTCTGCGTCCAACATGCTAATTTTGCCGCGGATACTTTCACGGCGAATCGCATCCTGTACATCACTGGCTTTAATCAATGAATGCATCACGTTGCGACGGTCTGAAAGGTCAGGGCCGAGTACCGCCTCACGGTGTGCATCGAGCTGATTATTTAAGGTGTTTAGAATGTAGGTCGCAGGTGATAAATTCGGATAGGTGGTTTTTGCAAAGTCGACCAAAGCCCGTAAAGACTGACTTTCATGAAACTCTAAAAATGACTGACGACCATGTAAACCAATATTCATCAGCTGCTTCACCGTACTTGGTGTTGCCCAAGTGTCGGTAAATAACAATTTAAACCAAGAGTCTTCTTTATCTGGTGAACGTCCCCACAGTACCGTCACAGGTACCAGCTCCACATCTAAATCGGGTTGTTGTTCTAAAGCTTCAACTAGACGTAACAGACGTGGTGGAAAGGTGTGTGGTGAAGGGTTAAGTAAATTATTTTCATCGCTATGCTGTAAAAACACGATCGATGCTTTTTCTTGATGTGTCCCCACGACCAAAGGATCGAGTGCAGGAGCAAGCTTTAAACGACGTGTTTCACCATCCACTAACAGCGCATTACTGCGAGAGTGATTTTGAAGCACATAACAGACAATTTTTTTGGGATGGCCTGAAGCTGCTGGGTCAGCATCTGTTGCTGTCGGTTCTGTTGGAACCTCACCCAATACATGTGGGGTTACTATGAGGTCAAGAAGCTTACTTGAAAGCTTTCTATACATTTGACCAAAGCCACTTTTGGACATATACACTCCTGCTTAAATGACCAATCCCGCAGTTTGTCTGAAGGGGTATTTATTTTGCGTAATTGTAAACATAAACCGTATGTCATTTCCTGACAAATTTGTTTTATATGGTGAATTTTATCGTTAAAAATCGTATTTTTAGTCGGAAATAACGAAAAAAACTTATGACAACTCAGTCAAGTAATCTATAGGGTTTTAGTCTGAATTTATGGCAAAATAGATTTTAATATCGATATCATACCTCATCACTTTACAGAAAAATCTGGTCTCTCACCATTAAGTAGGTTGTTTATGAATGCTTTAACCCAAGAGTTGGTTGAATTACTGAGCCTCGAAAAAATTGAGGAAAATATCTTTCGTGGACAAAGCCGTAATTTGGTTGGGAAGCGCGTTTTTGGTGGGCAAGTCTTAGGTCAGGCCCTGCGTGCGGCATCATATACGACGGATCGTCCAGCTCATTCTTTACATGCATACTTTTTATTTGGTGGTGATGTGAACGCGCCGATTATCTATGAAGTTGATCGGATTCGTGATGGTCGTAGTTTTGTCAGTCGCCAAGTGCGCGCTATTCAGCATGGTAAAACCATCTTTATGTGCATGGTGTCTTTTGCTGATAATGAAGAAGGGCTGAATTACCAAATCGGTGAGCCTGAGTATCCAATACCCGAGTCGTGAAAGTCTGAGGCTGAACTGAAAAAAATGATGGTGGAATTTGTGCCTGAAAATGTGCGTGCAAGTTTCATGCGCGATCGTCATGTGGAAATTCGTCCGATCAATCCACAGAACCCGTACCAGCCGCAGCCTGAAGCACCTGTGTATGCGCACTACATTCGCACGCATGACCGCATTGCAGCAGAGGTGGATGAGATTTCGTTGCATCAAGCGATTGCTGCATTCTATTCAGATTTCACTTTAATGACCACGGCACTGCGCCCACATGGTTTAAGTTATCTTTCGCCAAGTTTGCAGTGTGCGAGTATCGATCATGCCATGTATTTCCATAAACCCTTTCGCGTGGATGACTGGATGCTGTATGACATGGATGCGACAGTCAGTGCCAGTTCACGCGGTTTGAATTTTGGACGAATGTGGCAAAATGGTGAGTTGGTGTGTAGCACCACTCAAGAAGGTTTGATTCGGCTCCGTGAAATCGAAGCCCAATAAAGCCTGAGTAGAGAAAAAGCTGAGTGATATGACTCAGCTTTTTTTATGACTGATTTTATGACTGAAAGGTGGTCAGGGCAGAGCTAGAAGTTGAGCTTCAATTGTAATGGTCTCACCTTTTGGAGAGAGGCATATGGGGAAATGTGCAGTACTTGTGACAAAAAAATGCTCGATTCTAGTCCATTCACATGGCATAGTTTCCCAAAGAAATCTTTGAAAAGCATGAAGCTATGAGCTTAAACACGCAAATTCTAATTGCAGCGATCTTCGGGGTCATCTTCGGATTTATTTTAAATCTTTTCCCTGAGACCGCTTTTTTAGAGATGAGTTTGTATGGCATCGGGGTGGTTAGCAGTATTTTTATCGGTCTATTAAAAATGCTCCTGATTCCTCTCATTTTTAGCTCAATTGTGGTGGGGGTATCCAACTTACAAGCGGGTGGACAACTCTCCCGTGTTTGGAAAATTACGGTGGCATGTTGTGTCACCACCACGACTTTGGCGCTGATATTGGGTTTAAGCTGCGCGCATTTATTTGAAGTCGGTAAAGGTGTCGATATTGCCATGTTCCAAGACGCCATGGCCTCTCATCAAACTCCAGATACGCTCACTCCATCTTCGTTTTTTACGAACTTTATTCAAAATACGCTGATTAACCCATTCAAAGCTTTTGCCGAAGGCAATGTTTTAGCGGTAGTGGTTTTTGCGTTGTTCATAGGTGTAGCGCTCGTCAAAGGCGGCGAAAAATTCCGTACCGTGCGTAAGCTGAGTCAACAGTTCTTTGACATCATGATGTTGATGATTGGCTGGGTGATGAAGCTAGCCCCGCTAGGAATTTTTGCACTACTCGCCAAGTTGATTGCCACTGAAGACATTTCGGTATTGAGTCGTTTGGCTGAGTTTGCGGCTGTGGTAACGGGCACCACCATTTTTCATGGTTTGGTGGTTCTGCCGCTATTGCTGTGGATTTTTGGCAAGATGAATCCGATGACCTTTTTTAAAGGCACACGTGTGGCGTTAATTACTGCTTTTGCCACCAGTTCAAGCTCGGCAACTATGCCTTTATCACTCAAGTGTGCGCAAGAAAATCTTGGTGTACGTCCGCAAACGGCGGGCTTTGTGATTCCGTTGGGGACGCAGCTCAATATGGATGGTACTGCGCTGTATGAGGCAGCGGCAGCTTTGTTTATTGCCAACTTGATGGGGCTAGATTTGACCTTGAGTCAACAGTTGGTGGTGTGTCTGACGGCGATGATTGCCTCTTTAGGTGCTCCGGGAATTCCGAGTGCAGGCATGGTTACCATGATTATGGTATTGCAGTCTGTCGGGCTTCCTGCTGAAGCGATTGCGATTTTATTGCCGATTGATCGCTTACTGGATACCGTGCGTACTGTGGTAAATGTACAAGGCGACATGATGATTAGTGTGGTGGTGGATCGACATACCCAAGATTTGGATGCACCTTTGCCCAATTTATCGAATCCGTCTTAAGTTTTGCTCTAAAATAAAAAAAGCAGCTTAATAGCTGCTTTTTTTGTTTTAGGATTTAAGCGACTTTGAGCATGGCACGTTTTGCCGCAGGGGATTGGTCTAAGTAGGCAATGGCATCTTCTGTTTTGGCTTCGTGTACAGGGTCATACCACGGCACTAAATAGCCAAATTGCTGTGAGATGAGCCAGAGTGGACTTGGCAACACTTGATGATTCCGTTTAGAAATAGACAGCCACTCACGCCAAATCCAAGGTTTAAACAGACTGGGTTGAATCGACTTAAAGCGGTCATCTTGTTTCATAATATGAGCTGCACCATCGACCCATAAGCCCAGCACCGCAGCAATCACCACCAGACTCAAATAATAACGCGCAATGTAGCCACCACCTAAGTGTCGGTACAAATCAAATGCGACGGTACGGTGTTCAATTTCTTCTGCGCCGTGCCATTTGATCAAGTCTAACATCGCAGGGTCAGCGCCCATTTTTTCCCATTCGGTGTTGTCCAGTGCATATTTTCCAAGGACACAGGTCATGTGTTCTACCGTGGCGATAATACCGAGTCGAAATAGATCCCACTGGTGCTCCAGTGCTTTGGGCACAGTGAGATCTAGTGGTTTATCGGCCAGTAATTTTCCAAATAAGAAATCCATTAATTTGAGATTACGGGAGACATCAATATTTCTTTGGCTGAGATACTCTTTGTTGGCTGAGTTGTGTGCCTGCGCATGCATGGCTTCTTGGCGGATAAAGGCTTGTACATCTTGCTTCAGCTTTTCATCGCTAATTTGCGGTAAGACTTTGTTATAGAGGCGGCAGAACCAGAACTCACCTGCGGGCAAGATCATATTAATTTCATTGATGAAATAGCTGGCAAAAGGTTGGTTTGGAATCCAATCAATCGGACTGTCTTGCCACTCAAACTTAACTTTGCGGGGCTTAATTGTGTAGGCAATAGAGGAACGAATTTTGTTTTTTTTCAATCGAGACCATAATTTCATATGCTGACCTATTTTTATATGTGTTGAACTTTTTCACGGGCTGAATAAAGTCAGTATAAAAAAAAGTCCCCGATTGTGATTAGCAATAGGGGACACAGATACAGCAATAGATGATGCTTTTATAGGTTGGCGTTTAAAACTTAAGCCTCAGACTGTGGTTTGGTTTCCACATCGTCTTCAGCATCAAGATCTATAGCGGCTTCAGTATCTTCATCGAATTCTTCTGTATCCAGCTCATCGGCTGTCGCATCTGGAATGCTGCTTAAGTCAAAGTGTTGGGCTTGGTCTAAAGTAAAATTCAGTCGTCCGCCCATCACACTTGCCAGTTCTTCTAGGCCTTGTTTATTGAGGGAAGAGAACAATTGAATTGAGAAATCAAGTTTCATTTTTTTCAATTGGGCTTTAACTTCTTGTAATGCTTTAGAGGCAGGGCCACGGTTGAGTTTATCGGACTTAGTTAGCAGTACATGCACAAACAATTTACGTGAATAAGCCCATTCCAACATCATCACGTCAAAGTGCTGTAGCGGATGACGAATATCCATCAACAACACTAAGCCTTGTAGGCTTTTACGCTGAATCAGGTAGTTTTCTAACTCTTTTTGCCACACGATTTTCATCGCTTCAGGCACGGCTGCATAACCATAACCGGGTAAGTCGACGAGACGTTGATCGGGATTACCCAGACTGAAAAAGTTAATCATCTGCGTACGCCCTGGTCTTTTCGAGGCACGAGCCAATTGCTTTTGGTTGGTTAAGGCGTTGATCGCACTAGACTTACCTGCATTTGAACGACCCGCAAAGGCAATTTCATAACCTGTATCTTCTACACACAGGTTGAGCTTCGGAGCACTCATTAAAAACTCTGCTTTACGCAGCCAGTTGAGAGCGCGCACAGCATATTCAGTAACTGCAGAATCTACCTTTTTTTCATAGCTAATTTTTTGCTTTGGGGCAGCAGCAATTTTACTGTTTTTGGATTTTCCTCGGCTGTGGTGCATAACTCAACTTCAATTTATGATCTACAATCAGCCATTATAATGGAAGTCGAGCAGGCAATCGACCTTTGCAGCGTAAAGTCCGTAATCTTGTCTATAAAAGACCTTAATTTGCAAGATTGATCAGGTTAATCGGTGAGTGGGTCGTGAATTTATTATGAGCCTCAGTGCCCAGTACATCAGCTAATGTATATTGGTCTAAGCTGTGATAGAACTGATCCAGTGCTTGATCTAAGATCCCTTTCAGTCCGCAATTTGAACGGAGTACACAAGGTGGGGTGTTACATTCCACAATGTTCTGATCCGCTTGTAAGACCCGTACAATTTCGCCCAGTCTTAAATGGAGGGTTTCTGGATTGAGCCGAATTCCACCGCCACGACCACGTGCAGTAATAATCCACTGCTGTTTTGCCATAAAGTGTACGATTTTCATCAAGTGGTTTTCAGACACTTGTAGTGCTTGCGCCAGTTCTGCAATGGTATGCGGCAGTGCTTTCGGCTGTGAAACATACATCAGAATTCGCAAAGCATAATCGGTAAATTTATTGAGCTGCATGAGGGTACTGATCGTTGATAAGCAAAAAAACAAAGGGCTAGTCTAGCATAACCTGACTAACCCTCTCTATTTTATGCCGATGGCATGGGTTAGTGGTGAACACCACCTGTGCCAAAAGCTTCACTGTGAATATTTTCGGCAGGAACACCACGGGCTATCAGGGCTTTTTGTTGTTCTGCCATAAATGGCATTGGGCCGCATAAGTAGTAGTCAGCTTGAACAGGTAGAATCGCGCTATCGATTGTACTCAAATCAAGGCGACCCTTCGCATCATAATCTTGACCCAAAACATCGCTTTGATGTGGGAACTCATATGCAGTAAAGGTGCTTAAGCGCGGGTATTTGGCTTTTAAGTCATGAATGTGTTGTTTCATGGCATGCACTTGTTTGCTACGGCAGGCGTGTACAAAAGTCACAGGCTCTGGCATATCTAAAGTCACCAACTGATTTAGCATCGCCACCATTGGCGTGAGGCCAACACCACCACTAATAAAAACATTACGTTTGTTTGGGTCAATCAGGTAGAAGTTACCTGTTGGTGCAGACACTTCAATTTCAGCACCTTCGGCTAAACCATGCAGAGTATTTGACACCCAGCCTCCTGCCAAATCGCCTTTTTCATCTTCGCGTTTGACCGAGATACGTAAATAGTCAGCTTGAGGGCTAGTTGAAAGGGTGTATTGGCGAGGTTGTTTTAGACCAAGTTCCTCAACAAATACACGGACTGAAATGTACTGACCTGCTTCATATTTTGGTAAATCACCACCGTCCACAGGGGCAAGATAGAAAGAAGTGATTTCATCGCTTTCCACTACTTTCTTCGCGATTTTAAAGTTGCGCCAGCCTAACCAGCTACCTTTGGTTTGTTGATGTTGCTCATAAATCGCTTTTTCAGTGCTAATGAATAAATCAGCCAATTGACCATACGCTGTAGCCCAAGCATCAATCAATGGATCTTCCATTGAAATACTTAAAACTTCACTAATCGAATGGAGGAGGTTTTCCCCAACAATGTTGTAGTCAGGGGCTTGAATATTCAAGCTGACATGTTTGTGAGCGATTAGTTCAACCACAGGAAGCAATACAGAAGGATCTTCAATGTTTTCTGCATAGGCCAACACAGCACCCGCCAAAGCTTGGGCTTGAGCACCACTGCGTTGATGCCCCATATTAAAGGTTTCTTTTAAATTAGGATTATTGCCTAACATACGGTTATAAAAATAACCTGTGAGTGCGACACCGTTTTCACGAAGGACGGGAACAGTTGCTTTTACAAGGTCAATTTGCTGCGGAGTCATGTTTGATCTCTCTTGGCTATCATTTATAAGATGTATTTAAAATATACCTTTAAAGATGCAATGTAAATACATCTTTAAATAAAAGCTTAACTTTTATATGGGATATATGAATATCCCATAAGTTTTGATTTTTAGATTTAAAAAGTAGATCACTTACGACCAAACAAAGAGCCGAGTAAACCACGGACGATTTTTTGTCCCGTACTGCCCCCAAGGCTACGTGCTGCACTTTTAGCGAACGTCCCCACTGTATCTTGAATCAGCTTCTCACGCTGTTTTGCTTCACGTTCAGCTTCTTTCTGCTGTTCTTTCGCAATCCGCTCTTGCTCACGTGCTTGTTGCTTCGCTAGTGTTTCAGCTTCTTTGGCCTGCTGTTTCGCTAGCGCCTCTTGTTCTTTGGCTTGTTGTTTCTCTTGCTCTATCTGTACCGCTTGTTGTTGGCGTTCAACCACTTTATTTTGTAGAAGTTCAAAAGCACTTTCACGGTCTAGGCTTTTTTCATAAATGCCTGCCACGATACTTTGTGAAATTAAGGTTTGACGTTGCTCTGGGCTAATAGGACTGAAAGACGAGTAGGGTGGCATCACCCATGCGCGCTCCACGACTTGCGGCGTGCCTTGTTCATCTAAGCAACTAATCAAAGCTTCACCCACAGCTAGTTCAGTGATGGCTTGCTCAACCTTAAATTCAGGGTTGGCACGGAAGGTATCCGCAGCCGTTTTTACTGCTTTTTGATCTTTCGGGGTAAAGGCACGTAAGGCGTGTTGTACGCGATTACCGAGCTGTCCTAGGACGCTTTCAGGCAAATCCAGTGGGTTTTGCGTGACAAAGTAAATACCAACCCCTTTGGAGCGGATCAGGCGCACCACTTGTTCAATTTTTTCTTGCAGCGCTGCACTGGCATTATCAAACAGCAAATGCGCTTCATCAAAGAAGAACACTAGCTTGGGCTTGTCCATATCGCCAACCTCAGGCAGCTGTTCAAAGAGTTCAGAGAGCATCCAGAGCAGAAAAGTGGCATAGAGCTTTGGAGTATTCATGAGCTTGTCTGCGGCTAAGATATTGATATAGCCATGACCATTACTGTCGGTCTGAATAAAGTCTAGAATATTTAAGCTGGGCTCCCCGAAGAATTGATCACCGCCTTGATCGGCCAGTGCCAATAAATTCCGTTGAATCGCGCCAAGGCTGGCAGGAGATAGGTTGCCATATTCGGCTTTAAACTCTGCGGCATGTTCACTGACATAACCAATCATGGCTTTTAAGTCTTTAAAGTCGATCAGTAACATGCCTTGATCATCTGCAATACGAAATACCGCAGAAAGTACCCCTTCTTGGGTGTCATTTAAATTCAGCATACGTGCCAGCAACAGCGGGCCAATTTCGGTAATCGTGGTACGAATAGGATGACCTTGTTCAGCAAATAAATCCCAAAACACCACGGGTGAGGCAGCAAAGGGAATGCTGTCGATGCCTAAACTTTTAATGCGTTCATCAAATTTTGGGTTGGATGCGCCTGCCTGCGCTAAGCTGGAAACATCACCTTTGGCATCGGCTAAAAATACGGGCACCCCGAGTCTGGAAAAACTTTCAGCCAACACCTTCAGGGTTACGGTTTTACCTGTCCCTGTTGCCCCTGCAATTAAGCCATGACGGTTGGCAAACTTCGAGTGTAGAACAACATCTTGTTGGGTATTCGTGGTTTTCTTGGCAATGATGATCGGGGTGCTCATACTTCTTCCTATTCAATTTTTTTGTGATGGTTATTCAGTTGTTTTAGTGCGTTTTCTATATCTTGAATTAAATCGGCAGGATGTTCTAGTCCTATACAAAAGCGAACCAATAAACCTTGTTGTAAATGTGTATGCTCAAGTGCACGCATGTCTTTGAGGTCATACAGCATCACCAAACTCACAGGACCGCCCCAACTAAAGCCGAGTTTGAAGAGTGATAGGGCATCACAAAACTGACGAATATCCTGCAGATCAAATTCAGGCTTGAAAATGACACTGACCAAACCTGCACTGTGTTGATCGACACAAATGTCTTTCCAATATGAATGACCTGCAGCACTCGAGTCAGCAGGGTGTAAGACCTGCACAAATTCTGGTTGTTGTTTTAGCCATGCCAAGAGTTGCAACGCACTTTCAGACTGCGCGGCATAACGAATGCGCATTGATGCTAGACTGCGTTGGACTTGAGCAACATCATCCCCAGAGACGCTAATGCCTTGAATGGCATGCGTGCGAAAGAGTTGATGATGTAAAGCTCGCTCACGTGTCACGACTGAGCCCATTAAAATGTCTCCACCGCCACTTGGGTACTTGGTTAAAGCATGTACCGTCACATCTACACTTAAATGCTCATCACTAAAATCAAAAGCATTAAAGGCAAGACCAGCGCCCCATGTATTGTCTAAAGCAGTGAGCACATGATACGTTTGCGCCTTTTTCACCAGTCCAACCAAATCTGGAAATTCCAGTGTGACTGAGCCTGCTGCTTCTAGCCAAATCAGTTTTGCTTTTTCCGTCGGTTGGAAAGAGGACACATCAATAGGGTTATAAACACGAACATCAATGCCATAGTGTTTTTCTAGATTACGAAGATTCTCCATGTTTGGCCCGTAAATATTATCCGCTACCCAAACTTCATCACCATGACTTAAAAAACATGAGTTCACTAGGTTGATGGCAGATAAACCACTTGGTGCCAATAAGCAGTAGGTTCCACCCTCAATTTGTGCAATGTTATCGCCCAGTGTAAATGTGCTGGGGGTGCCATGGGTGCCATAACTATAGTCATAGTCATCGGTCCAATGGCGATTAAACAGTGCATCTGTATCTTTAAAAATAATTGTCGATGCACGATACAGGGGAGGTTGGACCGTTGAAATGTACTGAGGCGCTTGTCTTGGTGCATGAACCAAGGCAGTTTGCGGATTTTTTTTCACGAATTGACTCATCATAAAGCGCTAAATTGTTTTTAGCTTAAGAGAAAGTTTCTAAATAGGCGAGAAAATTGAACAAATGTGAATAAAGGTAAGCAAAATAAAAAGTTGGCGTCAATTTTGCTAAATCATCGATAAGGATAGTAAAAAGAAGGCATAAGCGCATGACGTCGCATTTAAAAGTACATTATTTTCAGCATATTGCTGGTGAAGGGTTCGGCAGTTGCTATACGTATTTAAAACAACAAGGTGCAGTGATCAGTGCAACAGAGTTTTTTGCTTTACCTATAGATCAAGCCTTAGAGATAGAGGCTTTACCGAGCATTGAGGATGTTGACTTACTCATCATTATGGGCGGTACCATGAGTGTGAATGATGAAGTGAATTTTCCATGGTTAAAGATCGAGAAGCGTTGGTTAAGACGTTACTTGGCCGCAGGAAAACCCGCGATTGGTTTATGCTTGGGTGGGCAATTGATTGCCAATGCGCTCGGTGCCGCGGTCAGTCGCAATGAACAACAGGAGTTGGGTTGGGCGACAGTACGCAAAATCCAGCACGTCCCAACAGAATGCTTTGAGTTACCTGAACAGTTTAATGTGATGCAATGGCATAGCGAGACCTTTGAAATTCCAAAAGGTGCTGTACATTTGGCTGAAAATACCGTCTGTCGTAATCAAATGTACCAAATTGGAAAGAATGTATTGGGTTTTCAATTTCACCCAGAGATCGTGCCAGAAACCTTGGCACTCTTTTTAGAAAATGATGACGAACTGAATAAGTTTTCGGGGCAATACGTGGCAACTGAAACAGAATTGAAAAAATCGCCGAAATTAAACTTTATTGAGGGAAATCAAATTCTTAATAATGCAATTGATTATGTGTTACGGCAAACAGTCTGTTGATGCTTTTTTAAGCTACTGATAATCCAAACAAATTGAATATATTGTAAAAAACCAAAAATGGATTTGCTTATGCATTAAACAATGGCTATAATGAGCGACCCTTTAATGAAAGGGGGTTAACTGCGAATAAAGTAGTTAACATCGTGACAGTCGTGGCATCGATCATGACCTTAGTGATATTTCACTGCTCTTGACACTTACCTTTTAGTGGGGTGAGATGCGTCAGGAGTGATTCTTTATATATTTGGCTTGGAGTTTACTGGTATGTCTAACCAGAGAATTCGTATCCGTTTGAAGTCTTTTGATCACCGTTTAATTGATCAATCAGCTCAAGAAATCGTAGAAACAGCAAAACGTACTGGTGCACAAGTTTGTGGTCCAATTCCAATGCCTACACGCATTGAACGTTTTAACGTTTTAACATCACCACACGTTAACAAAGATGCGCGTGACCAATACGAGATCCGCACTTATAAACGTTTGATCGACATCGTTCAGCCTACAGACAAAACTGTAGATGCATTGATGAAGTTAGATCTTGCAGCTGGTGTTGATGTTCAGATCGCATTGGGTTAAGGCTTTCGGGTTAATTAACGCTCTAAGTTAATTAGGCCGCTTTTTTAGAGGTTTATGCACATGGCTATTGGTTTAGTCGGTCGCAAGTGCGGTATGACACGTATCTTTACAGATGCTGGTGTTTCTGTGCCTGTTACAGTGATTGAGGTTGATCCTAACCGCATCACTCAAATCAAAACGCTTGAAACTGATGGTTATCAAGCGATTCAAATCACTACTGGTGAACGTCGCGAATCTCGCGTAACTAACGCTCAGAAAGGTCACTTCGCGAAAGCGGGTGTTGCTGCTGGTCGTCTAGTTCAAGAATTCCGTGCAACAGAAGCTGATCTTGAAGGTCGTGAAGTTGGTGGAACTATCGGTGTAGACATGTTCACAGTTGGTCAAGTTGTTGACGTAACTGGTCAGTCGAAAGGTAAAGGTTTCCAAGGTGGTGTTAAGCGTTGGAATTTCCGTACGCAAGATGCTACTCACGGTAACTCACTTTCTCACCGTGTTCTGGGTTCTACAGGTCAAAACCAGACTCCTGGTCGCGTGTTCAAAGGCAAAAAAATGGCTGGCCATTTAGGTGCTGAGCGCGTAACTGTGCAGGGTCTAGAAATTGTATCTATCGACGCAGAACGTTCAGTTTTAGTAGTGAAAGGTGCGATTCCTGGCGCTACTGGTGGTGACGTAACTGTTCGTCCTACGATCAAGGCCTGAGGGGAAATAACGTGAATTTAAATACTGTTTCCGGCTCTGCTGTTGAATTATCAGAAGTTGCGTTCGGTCGTGAATTCAATGAAGCTCTTGTACACCAGGTTGTTACAGCTTATTTAGCTGGTGGCCGTCAAGGTTCAAAAGCTCAGAAATCACGTGCAGACGTTTCTGGCGGTGGCAAAAAGCCATTCCGTCAAAAAGGTACTGGTCGCGCTCGTGCTGGTTCTATTCGTAGCCCAATCTGGGTAGGTGGTGGTAAAACTTTTGCTGCTCGCCCACAAGATTGGTCTCAAAAAGTTAACCGCAAAATGTATCGCGGTGCAATGCAATGTATCTTAGCTGAACTTGTTCGCCAAGATCGTCTTGTATTGGTTGAAGAGTTTGCTGTTGCTGCTCCAAAAACTAAAGAGTTGCTTGCAAAACTTAACGACTTGAATGCTACTCGTGCATTGATCGTTACAGAATCTGTAGATGAGAATCTATACCTTGCAGCGCGCAACATTCCACACGTTGATGTGGTTGATGCTGCTGCTATCGATCCTGTTAGCTTGATTGCGTTCGATAAAGTTGTTATGTCTGTAGCTGCTGCTAAGAAAATTGAGGTAGAACTCGGATGAACAACGAACGTATCTATCAAGTCCTACAAGGACCTGTATTCTCAGAAAAAGCACAAGTTTTAGGCGAAACTGCTGGTGTTCAAGTTTTCAAAGTTGCACTTGATGCAAACAAACTTGAAATCAAAAAAGCTGTTGAGCAATTGTTTGGTGTTCAAGTTGTTAAAGTTAACACAACGATCACTAAAGGTAAGACTAAACGCTTTGGTAAAACATTAGGACGTCGTTCTGATGTTAAAAAAGCATACGTCACCCTGAAAGCTGGCCAAGATGTTGAAATGGCTGACTTGGGCGATACCGCTGAAAGCGCAGCGGAATAAGGACGAGAATTATGCCAATTCAAAAATGTAAGCCAACGTCTCCTGGACGTCGCTTTGTAGAGAAAGTCGTTCACGACCATCTTCACAAAGGTGCGCCTTATGCTCCGTTGGTTGAAGCTAAAAAACGTACTGGTGGTCGTAATAACAACGGTCACATCACGACTCGTCACGTTGGTGGCGGTCACAAGCAGCACTACCGTCTAGTTGACTTTAAACGTAACAAAGATGGTATTCCTGCAACTGTAGAGCGTATTGAATACGATCCTAACCGTACAGCACACATTGCACTAGTATTGTATGCTGATGGTGAGCGTCGCTACATCATCGCGCCTAAAGGCCTTCGCGCTGGCGATAAAGTTCAATCTGGTAACGATGCTCCAATTCGTCCAGGTAACTGTTTACCGCTTCGCAACATGCCTATCGGTTCTACTCTTCACAACATCGAACTTAAAATCGGTAAAGGCGCGCAATTAGCTCGTTCTGCTGGTACTTCAGTTCAGTTGTTGGGTCGTGACGGTTCTTACGCTATCGTTCGTTTACGTTCTGGTGAAATGCGTAAAATTCACGTTGAGTGCCGTGCAGTTCTTGGTGAAGTTTCTAACCAAGAAAGCAACCTTCGTTCACTTGGTAAAGCAGGTGCAGCACGCTGGCGTGGCGTTCGTCCTACCGTTCGTGGTATGGCGATGAACCCAGTAGATCACCCGCACGGTGGTGGTGAAGGTCGTAGCAAAGGTATTCAACCTGTAAGCCCATGGGGTCAAAAAGCTAAAGGGTACAAGACACGTACCAATAAGCGTACGACTAAGATGATTATTCGCGACCGTCGCGTTAAGTAACAAGTAAAGGAATCTGACAATGCCTCGTTCTCTGAAAAAAGGCCCATTCGTCGATGCGCACTTGTTCGCTAAGGTTGAAGCGGCTATCGCGGCTAATAACCGTAAGCCGATCAAAACTTGGTCGCGTCGTTCGATGATCCTCCCAGATTTTGTTGGTTTAACAATTTCTGTACATAATGGCCGTAACCATGTTCCAGTGATCGTATCTGAACATATGGTTGGTCACAAACTTGGTGAATTCGCGCCAACTCGTACCTATCGTGGTCACGGTGTTGACAAGAAATCTAAACGTTAAGGTGCTATGATGGAAGTTACTGCTAAATTACGCGGTGCCGCTATCTCGGCACAAAAAACTCGTTTGGTTGCAGACCTAATCCGTGGCAAATCTGTTGCTCACGCGCTTAATATTCTCAACTTCAGCAACAAAAAAGCTGCAGTTTTGGTTAAAAAAGCATTGGAATCTGCAATTGCAAACGCTGAACACAATAACAGTTTAGATGTAGACGACCTTAAGGTTACTACGATTTACGTTGATGAAGGCACTAGCCTTAAACGTATTATGCCACGTGCTAAAGGCCGTGCAGATCGTATTACTAAGCGTACTTGTCACATTACCGTTAAGGTAGGGGTTTGATATGGGTCAGAAGGTTCATCCAATCGGTATCCGCCTTGGTGTTGTAAAACGTCATAACGCCAACTGGTATGCGAGTCCGAAACAATACGCTGAATACTTGCTTAAAGATCTTCAAGTTCGTGAGTTTTTAACTAAAAAACTTAAGAATGCAATGATCAGCAATATTCTTATCGAACGTCCTACGGGCGCTGCTAAAGTAACTATTAGCACTGCACGTCCTGGTATCGTTATCGGTAAAAAAGGCGAAGACATTGAGAAACTACAGCGTGAACTTACTCAAATTATGGGTATTCCAGCGCAAGTAAGCATCAATGAAATCGATCGCCCAGACTTAGACGCTCGTTTAGTTGCTGAAGCTATCGCTTCTCAATTAGAAAAACGTGTAATGTTCCGTCGTGCTATGAAGCGTGCGGTTCAAAACACAATGCGTGCTGGTGCTAAAGGTATCAAAGTTGAAGTATCAGGCCGTTTAGGTGGTGCTGAGATTGCTCGTACTGAGTGGTATCGTGAAGGTCGCGTACCTTTGCATACACTTCGTGCAGACATCGATTATTCAACTATGCGTGCTGAAACGACTTACGGTACGATTGGTGTTAAAGTTTGGATCTTCCGTGGTGAGATCTTGGGTGGCATGAAACAAGTCATGAACCCAGCTCCAGCTGAAGAACGTCCAGCTAAACGCGGTCGTGGTCGTGGTGAAGGTCAAGAGCGTCGTGGTCGTCGCAATGATCGTTCTGCTGAAAAAGGAGAATAATCCATGTTACAACCTAAACGTACTAAATTCCGTAAAGTGCAGAAAGGCCGTAACACTGGTCTAGCTCACCGCGGTAGCTCGGTATCTTTTGGTACAATCGCACTTAAATCTGTTGAGCGTGGTCAAATGACTGCTCGTCAAATTGAAGCAGCGCGTCGTACAATCAGCCGTCGTATTAAACGTGGTGGTAAGATCTTTATCCGTGTTTTCCCAGACAAGCCGATTACTTCTAAGCCTCTTGAAGTGCGTATGGGTAAAGGTAAAGGTTCTGTGGAATACTGGGTTTGTCAAATCAAACCAGGTAAAGTCTTGTACGAAATTGATGGTGTTAACGAAGAATTGGCTCGCGAAGCGTTTACGCTTGCAGCTGCTAAACTTCCGTTTAAAACCACTATCGTGACTCGGACGGTAATGTAATGAAAACTAAAGATCTACGTGAAAAGTCGGTAGAAGAGTTGACAGCTTTGCTTGATGAGCAACAGCTTAACCAATTCCGTCTTCGTATGGCAAAAGCAACTGGTCAATTGGGTAAATCGCACGAAGTTGCACTTACTCGTAAGACAATTGCTCGTATTAAGACACTCCTTACCGAAAAACAGGGGAACGGACAATGAGTGAACAAACAGTTCGCACGTTAACCGGCAAAGTAGTAAGCGACAAAATGGACAAGTCTATTGTTGTACTTATCGAACGCCGCGTTCAACACCCGTTGTATGGCAAATCAATCCGCCGTTCAACTAAATTACATGCTCACGATGAGAACAACACAGCTAAAACTGGCGACGTTGTGACTATCAAAGAAAGCCGCCCAATTTCTAAAACTAAGTCTTGGACTCTAGTTGAAGTTGTTGAAGCTGCTGCTGAGTAATTAGACGTATCTGTTGCATCATCGGTTAATTTCGAGTACTCTTTGAGCCTTTCGAAATTGTGACCGGTGATGCTCGGTTTTGGAGTAGGGCAATGATTCAAACCGAAAGTATGCTAGACGTAGCAGACAATAGTGGTGCTCGCCGCGTACAAT
Organism: Acinetobacter sp. MYb191; assembly: GCF_037572605.1. Classification (NCBI taxonomy): domain Bacteria; kingdom Pseudomonadati; phylum Pseudomonadota; class Gammaproteobacteria; order Moraxellales; family Moraxellaceae; genus Acinetobacter; species Acinetobacter sp. MYb191. The sequence continues at coordinate 153,944 of NZ_JBBGZP010000015.1, forward strand.
GTATTAAAGTACTTGGTGGTTCACACCGTCGTTATGCTTCTGTTGGCGACATTATTAAAGTTACTGTAAAAGAAGCTATTCCACGCGCACGTGTTAAAAAAGGTGACGTGATGAATGCTGTTGTAGTTCGTACAAAATTCGGTATCCGTCGTCCAGACGGTTCAGTGATTCGTTTCGACGATAACGCTGCTGTTATTTTGAACAACAACAAAGCGCCGATTGCAACTCGTATTTTCGGACCAGTGACTCGTGAACTTCGTACTGAACAGTTCATGAAAATTATTTCACTGGCTCCTGAAGTTCTATAAGAGGCAATCATGGCTAAGATTAAAAAAGGCGATCAAGTTATTGTGATCGCAGGTAAAGAAAAAGGCAAACAGGGTACTGTTCTGTCTGTTTCAAATGACCGTGTTATGGTTGAAGGCCTTAACTTGGTTAAGAAGCATCAAAAGCCGAACCGTGCAACAGGTGCTGAAGGCGCTGTAGTTACACAAGAAGCTTCGCTTCATATCTCTAACGTGGCAATTTTTAATGCTACAACCCAAAAGGCTGACCGTGTTGGTTACCAAGTGACTGAAGGCGTGAAAACTCGCGTTTACAAGTCAAATGGTGAATCAGTGGCGGTAGCGAAGTAATAGGTTGAAAAGGCAATGGCCAGACTTAAAACGCGTTACAACGACGAACTTAAGGCTCAATTACAAGAGACTTTAGCCGTTAAAAATGTGATGGATATTCCTCGCATTACTAAAATCACGATCAACATGGGTGTTGGCGCAGCTGCTGCTGACAAAAAACTCCTTGATGGTGCTCTTGCTGATATGCAAGCTATCGCTGGTCAAAAACCAGTTCTTACGTTAGCTCGCAAATCAATCGCTGGTTTCAAAATCCGTGATGGTTGGCCGATTGGTTGTAAAGTTACTTTACGCGGCGAACGCATGTACGAATTCTTAGACCGTCTAATCTCGATTGCGATCCCTCGTATCCGTGACTTCCGTGGTTTCTCTGCGAAATCATTTGACGGTCGCGGCAACTACTCAATGGGTCTTAAGGAACAAATCATGTTCCCTGAAATCGATTTTGATAAGATTGATCGTATTCGTGGTATGGATATTACCATCACTACGACTGCTCGCACCGATGACGAAGGCCGTGCGCTTATGCGTGCATTCGGCTTCCCGTTCAAATAAGAGGTCGATATGGCTAAGAAAAGTATGATTAATCGCGAATTGAAACGCGAAGCTACTGTTGCTAAATACGCTGCAAAACGTGCTGAATTAAAAGCTGTTATTGCAAACGTAAATGCTAGCGACGAAGAGCGTTTCGAAGCGATGATGAAATTCCAAGCATTACCACGTAATGCGTCTCCAGTACGTTTACGTAACCGTTGTGGTTTAACTGGTCGTCCTCATGGTTACTTCCGTAAGTTCGGTTTAAGCCGTAACAAATTACGCGATACAGTAATGCAAGGTGATGTACCGGGCGTTGTTAAGGCAAGCTGGTAAGGAGCGCTATAGATGAGTATGCAAGATACCGTTGCCGACATGTTAACTCGTGTTCGTAACGCGCAAATGGCAAAGAAACAAACAGTTTCTATGCCTAACTCTAAGTTGAAGGTTGCTATTGCAAACGTCCTTCAACAAGAAGGTTACATTTCAAATGTAGAAGTTGCTGATGCTGAAGGCAAAGCAACTCTTACTTTGACTTTAAAGTATTTCGAAGGCAAACCAGTTATCGAAACTGTGAAACGCGTAAGCCGTCCAGGTCTACGTCAGTATCGCGGTAAAGATGCACTTCCGAGCGTTAAGCAAGGTTTAGGTATTGCAATTGTTTCTACAAGCAAAGGCATCATGACTGATCGCGCTGCACGTGCTGCAGGTATCGGTGGTGAAGTTATTGCTTTTGTTTCTTAATAGGTGATTCCTCATGTCTCGTGTGGCTAAAGCCCCAGTAACTGTACCTAACGGTGTAACAGTTACTCAGAACGGCCGGCAGGTCGAAGTGAAAGGTAGCAAAGGTACTTTGTCTTTCACCCTGCATGCGCTGGTCGAGCTTAAACAGGAAGACGGTATTTTAGCGATTGCTCCAAAAGCTGAGTCGAAAGACGCTTGGATGCAAGCTGGTACTGCTCGCGCTGTGCTTAACAACCTTGTAAAAGGTGTGAGCGAAGGCTTCGAACGTAAGTTACAACTTATCGGTGTTGGTTATAAAGCTGCGGTTAAAGGTAACATTGTTAACCTTAACCTTGGTTTCTCTCACCCGATCGACTATACGCTTCCTGAAGGTGTAACTGCTGAAACTCCTACAGCAACTGAAATTGTTCTTAAATCTGCTGATAAAGCACGTTTAGGTCAGGTTGCTGCAGATATCCGTGGTTACCGTCCACCAGAGCCTTATAAAGGTAAAGGTGTTCGTTATTCTGACGAAGTTGTACTTCGTAAAGAAGCTAAGAAGAAATAAGGCGCGAGGTTCTTATGAACGAAAAGAAACAATCCCGTTTGCGTCGTGCGAAAAGCACACGCTTGCACATCCGTGCGTTGGGTGCGACTCGTTTGTGTGTAAACCGCACTCCGCGTCACATCTACGCTCAAGTTATTTCAGCAGATGGTGGCAAAGTTTTAGCGCAAGCTTCAACTTTAGATGCTACTTTACGTGCTGGCACAACTGGTAACGTTGAAGCAGCTACTAAAGTAGGTGCTTTAATCGCAGAACGCGCTAAAGCAGCTGGTGTTACTAAAGTTGCATTTGACCGTTCTGGTTTCAAATATCATGGTCGTATCAAAGCCTTGGCTGATGCTGCTCGTGAAAACGGCTTGGAGTTCTAATCATGGCTAAAGTTGAACAAAACGAAGGTCTTGTTGAAAAGCTGGTTGCCGTTGATCGTGTAGCCAAAGTTGTTAAGGGTGGTCGTATCTTCTCTTTCACAGCGTTGACTGTGGTTGGTGATGGTAATGGTCGTGTAGGTTTTGGTCGTGGTAAAGCACGTGAAGTTCCAGCTGCTATTTCTAAAGCACTTGAAGCTGCTCGTCGCAACATGATTACTGTTGACCTTGTTAACGGTACTGTACAGCACCCTATTAACGCGCGTCACGGTGCAAGCCGTGTTTACATGCAGCCTGCTTCTGAAGGTACTGGTGTAATCGCTGGTGGTGCTATGCGTGCAGTTCTAGAAGCTGTAGGCGTACGTAACGTATTAACAAAATGTTATGGTTCTACTAACGCTGCAAACGTAGTAAACGCGACTTTTAATGGTCTGCGTGATATGACTTCTCCTGAGAAGGTTGCTGCGAAACGTGGTCTTACAGTAGAACAAATTCAAGGGTAATCAATCATGAAAACGATTAAAGTTACCCAGACTAAATCTTCTGCGCATCGCTTGAAAAATCACAAGCTTAGCCTACAAGGTTTAGGTCTGCGTCGTATTGGTCATACTGTAGAAGTGCAAGATACGCCTTCTAACCGTGGTATGATCAACCAAGTCTACTATATGGTTAGTGTAGAGGAATAAGCCATGACTCTGCGTTTAAATGAGCTTGCACCTGCTGAAGGTGCAAAACGTGAAAATCGTCGTCTAGGCCGTGGTATCGGTTCTGGCGTTGGTAAGACTGGTGGCCGTGGTGTCAAAGGTCAGAATTCACGTAAGAGCGGTGGTACTCGTCCAGGCTTTGAAGGTGGTCAAACTGCGTTATATCGTCGTTTACCTAAATTCGGTTTCACTAGCCAAATCGCTTTGAAAACTGCTGAAGTACGTTTATCTGAGCTTACTAAAGTGGAAGGTGACATCGTTAGCCTGGAAACTTTAAAAGCTGCAAACGTTGTACGTAAAGATATGTTACGTGCTCGTATCGTACTTTCTGGTGAAATTACTCGTGCATTCACTGTTCAAGGTGTTGCTGTGACTAAAGGCGCTAAAGCTGCTGTTGAAGCTGCTGGCGGTAAAGTCGAGGAGTAATCGCTAGTGTCTATGTCTCCTAGTTCTTCAGGTCATGTCAATATGATGAAAGGCCAGCCATTTCATGTGAAATACCGTGAAATTATTCGCCGCATGATGTTTCTCATCGGTGCATTATTGGTTTTTCGACTAGGAGCACATATTCCAGTACCAGGCATTAATAATGCCGCACTTGAAAATCTTTTTAATGCAAACCAAGGCACGATCCTTGGTTTGTTTAACATGTTTTCAGGTGGTGCATTAGAGCGTATGTCCATTCTTGCTCTTGGGATTATGCCGTACATTTCTGCATCGATTATCGTGCAGTTAATGTCTACAGTTATTCCTTCGCTGGAAGCTTTAAAGAAAGAAGGCGAACAAGGCAAGCGTAATATTAATAAATAACCGCGACAGGGTACATTGTTCCTTGCACTTGTGCAGGCAATTGGGATGTGTGCTGGTCTGATCAGTCAAGGGATTACCTTAACTGCAGGTCTGGCTTTCTACGTACCAGCTGTAACCTCTTTGGTTGCAGGTACAATGTTCTTGATGTGGTTAGGTGAGCAAATTACCGAACGTGGGGTGGGCAATGGTATTTCCATGATCATCTTCGCCGGTATTGTTGCAGGTTTGCCGAATTTAATTCTGCAATCAATATCATCAGTAGATAATGGTCAAACCAGTCTAATTGGCTTGGTGATTTTTGGCGTGTTGTCTCTGGCTGTATTAGCTGCAATTGTGTTTATTGAGAAGGCGCAACGTCGTATTCCGGTAAACTATGCTCAAAAACAACAAGGACGTCGTGTATTTACTGCACAGCAGTCGCATTTGCCATTGAAAATTAATATGGCCGGTGTGATCCCAGCGATTTTCGCAAGTTCATTGCTTTTGTTCCCTGCGAGCTTAGGGCAATGGGTGGGTAGTGCAGATCCGAATGCGGGTATTATCAAACGTAGTTTGCAAGATTTGGCATTGGTGCTTTCGCCTGGTCAGCCGTTGTATTTGGTGCTCTTTGGTGCGTTAATTATCTTTTTCTGTTACTTTTATACAGCGCTTGTATTTAGCCCGAAAGAAGTATCGGAAAACTTGAAACGCAGCGGGGCTTATGTACCTGGTATTCGTCCAGGTGAGCAAACTGCTCGTTACTTAGATCATATTCTTAACCGTTTGACATTTATTGGCGCGATTTATATCACCATCATTTGCTTAATGCCGATGATTTTACAAAGCTCATTTGGTATTCCATTCTCTTTAGGTGGGACATCTTTGCTTATTGTTGTGGTGGTAGTGATGGACTTTATGGCTCAGCTGCAAGCACATCTCACCTCGCATCAGTACTATAATCAAACGTTAATGAGAAAAACGACTGCTCATCCTAAGGGATAAGCGCACTTGAGGTTTCATCATGAAAGTACAAGCTTCTGTAAAGAAAATTTGTGGTAGCTGTAAAGTTATCCGTCGTAATGGGGTTATTCGCGTAATTTGTAGCGCAGAACCTCGTCATAAGCAGCGTCAAGGTTAATCTGATCAAGACCTGTTGATTTCAGTAGGCTAATTAGGTTATTATCCGCCCCTCAAGATTTTTGTGGGGCGGTTGATTGTCTTAACTGCCTTTTTGGAGAAAATTGAATGGCTCGTATTGCCGGTGTAAACATTCCGGATAACAAGCATGCTGTTATCTCTCTAACGTACATCTTTGGTGTAGGTCGCCACACTGCTAAGAATATCTTGGCTGCTGTTGGTATCGCGCCGACTACAAAGATCCGTGAATTAGATGACGCTCAGCTTGATGCGATTCGTGCAGAAGTTGCTAAGGTTCCGACCGAAGGTGATTTACGTCGCGAAATTTCCATGAACATTAAACGTTTAATGGATTTAGGCTGCTACCGCGGTCTTCGTCATCGTCGCAGCTTGCCTGTCCGTGGACAACGCACCAAAACTAACGCACGTACCCGTAAAGGTCCGCGCAAACCTATTAAGAAATAAGATTTCTGGAAGCTAAAAGATGGCTAAAGATACTCGCACACGCAAGAAGGTCACTCGTACCGTCTCTGAAGGTGTTGCACACATTCACGCTTCTTTTAATAACACCATTGTGACTATTACCGATCGTCAAGGTAATGCACTGGCTTGGGCTACCTCTGGTGGACAAGGCTTCCGTGGATCACGTAAATCAACTCCGTTTGCTGCTCAGGTAGCTGCTGAAGTTGCTGGTAAAGCTGCTTTAGACTACGGTTTGAAAAACTTGGACGTCCTTGTAAAAGGTCCTGGTCCTGGTCGTGAATCTGCGGTTCGTGCTTTAGGTGCAGTGGGTTATAAAATTAACAGCATTACCGATGTGACGCCAATCCCGCACAACGGTTGCCGTCCACCTAAAAAACGTCGCGTGTAAGGAGAAACATTCATGGCTCGTTATATTGGTCCAAAATGCAAACTCTCTCGCCGCGAAGGGACAGACCTGCAATTAAAATCTGGCGTTAAACCATTTGACGTCAAAACTAAAAAAGCTGCTAAAGCTCCTGGCCAACATGGCGGAGCGCGTGGTGGCAAACAATCTGAGTACTCACTACAATTACGTGAAAAACAAAAAGTACGTCGTATGTACGGTGTTTTAGAGCGTCAATTTAGTAATTACTATAAAGAAGCTGCTCGTGTGAAAGGCGCAACTGGTGAAAACTTGTTGAAACTGCTTGAAAGCCGTCTTGATAACGTCGTTTATCGCATGGGTTTTGGTTCTACACGTGCAGAAGCTCGTCAGCTTGTATCTCACCGCTCGATCACTTTGAATGGCCGTCGTGTTAACATCGCGTCTATCCAAGTTAAAGCTGGTGATGTAATTGCTGTGCATGAAGGTGCTAAACAACAATTGCGTATCAAAAACGCAGTTGAATTAGCTGCACAACGTGGTATTCCTTCTTGGATGGAAATCGACCATTCTAAGTTGGAAGGTACGTTTAAAGCTGCACCAGATCGTTCAGATTTACCTGCTGAAATCAACGAAAGCTTGATTGTAGAATTGTATTCTAAATAATCCTTGAGGTAGCAATATGACGCGTACTGCAAATGAGTTTCTAACTCCGCAAGCGATCAAGGTCGAAGCGGTTAGCGGGACCTCGGCAAAAGTTATTCTAGAACCCTTAGAGCGTGGCTTTGGTCATACTCTGGGCAATGCTTTACGTCGCATCCTTCTTTCTTCTTTACCTGGCGCTGCTGTGGTTGAAGTTGAGATTGAAGGTGTCGAGCACGAGTACAGTACTTTGGAAGGCTTGCAGCAGGACATCGTCGAGCTCTTGCTGAACCTAAAAGGATTGTCTATTAAGCTGTTCGATCAAAATGAAGCTTATTTGACATTAGAGAAACAAGGTCCTGGCGACGTAACTGCCGCTGACCTTCGTTTACCTCATAATGTTGAAGTGGTTAACCCTGAACATTTGATCGGTACTTTAAGTGCTTCAGGCTCATTAAAAATGCGCTTGAAAGTTTCTCAAGGTCGTGGTTATGAAACTTCTGACTCGCGTTTCCCAGAAGGCGAAACTCGCCCTGTAGGTCGCTTACAGTTAGATGCTTCTTATAGCCCAATCAAACGTGTGTCTTACACAGTGGAAAACGCTCGTGTAGAACAACGTACAGACCTTGATAAATTGGTCATTGATCTTGAGACCAACGGTACAGTTGATCCTGAAGAAGCGATCCGCAAAGCGGCAACAATCTTGCAACAACAAATTGCAATTTTTGTTGACCTTCAGAAAGATCAAGCTCCTGTTGCTCAAGAACCTCGTGAAGAAGTTGATCCGATTTTGCTTCGTCCAGTAGATGATCTAGAGCTTACTGTTCGTTCTGCTAACTGTTTGAAAGCAGAAAACATTTACTACATTGGTGATCTTGTGCAGCGCACTGAGGTTGAGTTACTCAAAACTCCTAACCTTGGTAAAAAATCGCTTACTGAGATCAAAGATGTTCTGGCTTCAAAAGGCTTACAACTCGGCATGCGTTTAGAGAACTGGCCACCAGCTAGTCTCCGTATGGACGATCGTTTCGCCTATCGTAGCCGTTAATTAAGTAGGACTATCACCATGCGTCATCGTAATAGTGGTGTGAAATTAGGCCGTACAAGCAGCCATCGTAAAGCGATGTTTCAAAACATGGCTAACTCTTTGTTTGAGCACGAGTTGATCAAAACAACTGTGCCTAAAGCAAAAGAGTTACGTCGTGTAGCTGAGCCTTTAATCACTTTAGCTAAAAACGATACTGTTGCAAACCGTCGCTTAGCGTTTGCTCGTACTCGTTCAGCAGCAACTGTTGGTAAATTATTTACCGTTCTTGGCCCTCGTTACAAAGAACGTAACGGCGGTTATCTACGTGTTCTTAAAGCGGGCTTCCGTGCAGGTGATGCTGCGCCGATGGCTTACGTTGAACTAGTAGATCGCGAAGTTAAATAATTTCGTAGAACTATTCAGTTGTTCTTAGAAAAAGACCAGTGTTTCACTGGTCTTTTTTTATGGGTTTTTGTTCGACAATCTTTGTATTTTGGCCTGTAGTGACATATTTTACGAAATATCTGCTTAAACTTGACATTGTGTATTGTCAGTTTTGTGGTTTAATAAGAACAGAATATAAGACAGGATAAAAACAACATGGATAAGCACGTCGATCTGCTCATTGTAGGTGCTGGTATTTCAGGCATTGGCCTTGCGGCACATTTAACCAAGCATTGCCCACAACGTTCGTTTGAAATACTTGAACGTCGTGACAGCTTTGGTGGAACATGGGATTTGTTTAAATACCCAGGTATTCGTTCTGATTCAGATATGTCGACCTTTGGTTTTAATTTTAAACCGTGGCAACAAGCCAGCGTTTTGGCAGATGGTTCTTCGATTAAGGGCTATTTGGCGGAAGTCATTGATGAACAGAAACTCAAAGAAAAAATTCATTTTAAGCATCGTGTACTCAGCGCTAATTATGATTCTGCTCAGAAAAAGTGGCAGGTAGTGATTGAGAATGCAAAAGGCAAAAAAGAAAACTGGATTGCAAATTTTGTGTTTGGCTGTACAGGCTATTATAACTACGACCAAGGCTACCAACCTGATTTTCCAAATAAAGAAGTATTTAAAGGCGAATTTGTAAATCCACAGTTTTGGCCTGAAAAATTAGATTATACAGGTAAAAAAGTCGTCATTATTGGTAGTGGTGCGACAGCGATTACATTGGTGCCTGCGATGGCCAAAGGTGGGGCCGCGCATGTCACTATGCTACAACGCTCTCCAACTTATATTGCTTCGGTACCATCGATTGATTTTGTATATGACAAAATGCGTAAAGTGTTGCCGGAAGATGTGGCTTATAAACTGACTCGTGCACGTAATATTGGGATGCAACGCGGAATTTATGCACTCGCGCAGAAGCAACCGAAATTATTACGCCGACTGCTGCTCCAGTCGATTAAAATGCAGCTCAAAGGTAAAGTGGACATGAAACATTTTACCCCAGAATATAATCCTTGGGACCAACGTTTATGTGTGGTGCCAGACGGTGATTTATTTAAAATTCTTCGTTCAGGCCAAGCCAGTGTTGAAACAGATCAGATTGAACGCTTTACCGAAACGGGTCTCCAATTAAAGTCTGGTCAGTATTTAGAGGCAGATATTGTCGTCTCAGCCACTGGTCTAGAAATTCAAATCTTGGGTGGTATACAAGCGACCATTGACGGTAAACCGTTAGATACCTCTAAACATATGTTGTATCAGGGCGTGATGGTCAGTGATGTACCGAATATGGCGATGATTATTGGCTATATTAATGCGTCATGGACATTGAAAGTGGATATTGCAGCTGAATATATTTGCCGCTTACTCAACTATATGGATCAAAAGCAGTGGGCTGAAGTGATCCCGCAAGGGGATGCGACAGAGCTGATGGAAGATACGGTTATGGGCAGTTTAAGTTCGGGTTATATTGCCCGTGCCGCAAATGTGATGCCAAAACAGGGTAAACATGCGCCATGGAAAGTCAGCAATAATTATCTTGAGGATCGGAAGACATTGAAAAGTGCTTCTTTTGAGGATGGAGTACTGAAATTTGCTAAACGTGATGCAGCATTGGATCAGAAACCTAAACTGGTGTCTTAGGCTGAGTGGTTGATTTAAAAAGGAGCGTAACGCTCCTTTTTTAAGGAAATGACTTTTGGGTGTTCTGTTTTTACTTTCTTAAACTGAAGGACTATTGGATGATTTTAAAAACTTAAAAGATAATGAATAGGGAATATTTTGAATATCTTAGAACAAAGTTACCAAGTCCCATTTGCATCAAATATGATTCATGCCAAAAAATGGCACACTGATGCAGCAGATCATGCTTTAGCTCCGATTATTTTAATGTACGATTCATTAGGTTGTGTGGCTTTGTGGCGGGATTTTCCTGCTCAACTGGCACAAGCGACCGCGCGCGTGGTCTATGCCTATGATCGCTTAGGTTTTGGTTTATCCGATGCGAGTACGCAGCCCTTGGTGCATAGTTTCGTTATCACTGAAGCAGAACAGACCTTTAAAGCTGCATTAGATTATTTTTCGATCCAGGATTTTGTTGTCCTAGGACATAGCGTGGGTGGTGGGATGTCTGTTGCGATTGCTGCGGCGTATCCAGAGCGTTGCCAAGGATTAATTTCAATCTCTGCACAGTATGCGGTTGAAGCGCTGACACTGAAGGGGATAAGTGAAGCAAAAATTGGCTTTCAACAAGCGGGACAAATGGAACGTTTAGAGAAATATCACCCTGAAAAGGCGCAGTGGGTGCTTGATGCATGGACTGAAACATGGCTATCACCCATTTTCCAAGATTGGAATTTGGCCAGTGTGATTGATGGTGTGCGTTGTCCAACTTTAGTTATTCATGGTGAACTGGATGAATACGGCAGTACGGCACAACCCCAGCAGATTTTTGAAGGGGTGTCTGGGCAGGCTGAACTGCATATTTTAGAAGGTCTACATCATATGCCACATAAAGAGCAACCAGAGTTGGTGGTTGCTTTGATTGCGGAGTTTCATCAAGCACATTGTTAAAAGTAAAAGCCCATCGAAAGATGGGCTATTTGAGTTAAAGAGAACGTGAAATGAGCTCTTTCATAATTTCATTGGTTCCTGCATAAATGCGATTGGCACGATTATCTAGATAAGCTCGTGCAATCGGGTATTCCAGCATATAACCATAACCGCCATGCAGTTGTAGGCATTCATCAACAACTTTAGAAAACATCTCAGAAATTTTATATTTGGCAGCCGCTGCGGCATCAATGTCGAGACTCTCTTCCAGTTGCAATTGCATACAGCGGTCAAGGTAAGCACGGCAAAAATCGATTTCTGTGCGTAACTCCGCCAGTTTAAAGCGGGTATTTTGAAAGCTTGAAATTGTTTTTCCAAAAGCTTTACGCTCTTTGGTGTATTGAACAGTATGCGCTAGTGCTGCTTCTGCACCCGCTTGGCAGATAATAGCCACCAACATGCGCTCCCAAGCCAGTTCTTTCATCAGCATCATAAAGCCCATGCCTTCCATACCCAGCAGATTTTCTTTGGGCACGCGTACATGATCAAAAAATAATTCGCAGGTGTCTTGTCCTTTCATTCCAATTTTATTGAGGGGTTTACCTTTACTGAACCCCATACGATCAGCTTCAACGATGATTAATGAGAGGTTGGCTGAACCTTTTTCGCTGTCGCCCGTCTTACAGACCACAATCGCCATATCGCAGAGATAGCCATTGGTAATGAAGATTTTGGAGCCATTGATAATGTAGTCATCCCTGTCTAAAACAGCTGTTGTTCGTACCGCTTGTAAGTCTGAGCCTGTGCCAGGTTCAGTCATCGCAATGGCTGTGACGGTTTCACCCGAAGCCATCCGCGTTAACCAATAGTGTTTTTGTACTTCACTGCCAAAGTTATTGATATAGTTCGCGACAATGTCAGAGTGTAGTGAAAACCCAGTTGAGGAATCCATGGCATAGGCTTGTTCCTCAATCAAAATCATACTGTACAAACGGTCTACACCCGAGCCACCATAAGCTTCAGGCATAGTGGCGCACAGCAGCCCCATGGCGCCTGCTTTATTCCATAGTTCACGATCGACATGCTGCTGTTGTTCATATTTTTCAATATTTGGAACAACTTCTTTGGCATAAAACTTTCGAACAGTTTCTCGAAATGCCTCGTGTTCAGCATTAAATAAGTTGCGCGGCAGCATATTGTTTAACGGGCGAATTGCGCCTGATTGCATGGAAGCTCATCCTGATGTTGTTATTTTGCTAAGAGAGTAGTGAAAAGCAGCACATGCGACAATGGACTGAATGCTCAAATCTATTTGATTTTTTGATGAGTTTTGCCAGTTGTTAAAATTGCGACATTTAACTAGTGGCGAGGGCGGTGTGATCGGTTAAACTAAGCCGTTTCAATTAATTTGGGGAATGTAATGACTGAAGAAATGAGCTTGGAAGAACGTAAAGTAATCTACCGTGCACGTCGTGGTTTAAAAGAAATTGATGTGTACTTTGACCCTTATGTGAAAAATTATTATCTTCAGGCAGATCCTGCGGAAAAGGCCATGTTTGCGGCCTTGGTTGAACAAGAAGATCCAGATTTGCTGGATTGGTTTATGGAAGTCTCTGAGCCGCCACGCCCTGAAATGAAAACCTTGATTCAAAAATTAAAGCATTATGTACACGGATAAGTGCAATGGAACATCGTCATTTTCAACTTAAACCCAGCCGCCTGGCTTATGTGTTTCAGTTGTCGATTTATGCCGTTCTGATGCTGGTCTTGTATCAGCTACTTCCTTTAGGAGTGTGGCTGGTCGCTTTGGTTGCAGGCTTTGTGCTGTATTTGTTTTTTCTACGTGGGCCGCAATATTTTCAGCTTCAGCATTTAGATGGCCGTGATTGGTCTTTGTCACTTCAGAAACAAACCAATGTGCAACGAGTGCAAATCAGCCATATTGTTGATCATCGTGCTTATATTGTGATTTATTTTCAACACTTTAGAGCTAAACCGATGTTGGTTTGGTGTGATCAGTTACCCATCACGCAATGGAAAGCCCTGAAAATACTCACTAAAATGCAATAATTGTTGGACAATTTTAATTCGCATTATTTATTTAAGTGATTGAAAAATAATAAATATAACCGTATCGCATTTTACTTTGTCTGACATATCTGAAGAAACTAATGTGCTTTTTAAGATTGTCAGACAACTTTCCTGCAGTTTTTTGATCTTAAAATGTACATTCAAATCACCAACAGCAAACAAGGAAAATCGTATGATGATCCCAACTTGGATGTTTCTAGTGGTAGCAATTGTGTTAGCGATTGTTATAGGACGATTAGGAACTGTGCTGAAGGAACGACTTGCACCAAACAAAGCCTAGCTAGGCTTCACAGTTGATAAGTAGCATGTGCCGAACCGTCGCTATGCTACTTTTTTTTGCCTAAAAAAAAGTTGAGGCGTCATTTTAGTCAATTTTCCGCTTTTTATTTCATGGCACAGTAGTGGTCTGATTTAGAGTAAATACTCTTTTCTTCGGAAAATGCTTCTGCTATGTTTGTCAGCATGGACACATACAATTATACAAATAGAGGACAGGAAAATGTCGCAAGTCCAAAAAATAGGCCAAGGTGTGGCTGTTGTAGCGCTTACAAGTTTATTATTTTCGGGTTGTTCACAAGTGGTTAAAACAGGCGCCAATGTTGCGCTCGGGTTTAGTGAAAAACATATAGTACCGCCTATTTTAGCCATGGAAGATGCTGAGATGGTGTGTAACTCAGGCAATGCTTTGACTCCAGCGATTATGTCGACCAAAGACATGGGGGCAGATCCAACGCGTGTGGCAGTTTTACTGTATTCAGCATCGGGTATTTGTGCGGAGAATCAGGCGCTTGAGGCAGAGTTACGTTATTTGCGTGCCTCGAAAGCAGGCAATGTTTCTGAAGCACAGGATGCTCGAATTGAACAAAAGCGTTGGGCGGCGACTGCGGCACAACGCCAATATACCGGCTATCAACTTTTTCAAAACCGCTGGGAAAAGAAATATAAGAAACCATTGGGTGAAGGCTGCCCAAAAATGAACAGTGATTTGGATCAAACTGTATATATGCTGGGGATGTTGAGTGGGTTACAAGCCATGACCAATGATATTAACTCAGGTGGTGCAGTCAATGTGCCTAAAGACATTGCAGCCATTGTTGAACGTGGGATGGTGTGTCTAGACAATGAAAAGTTTTGGGGTGCGCCGAATGCAACACGTGCGGTGATTTGGACCTTATTGCCAGGTGCGGGTGAAGGTAAACCTGATCCATATCAGACCTTGAAACAATCGATGCAAATTGGGGAGCAAAAAGGGGTTCGCTTATCTCATGCAATGTATGCTATAGCGGCTCAAGCCAGTGGTGACGATGCCAAAATTCGTGATGCATTGAAAAGTTATGCGGCTTCCTATAGTGATGAAAAACAGAGCAATCCACAATTTAAACTGATTGATAGTATGGCCTCGAGTATGGTTCAGGGGATTTCAGATCGTTATTGGACTGAACACACGGGGACACGAACTGGGGATGGTGGTATGGCGCACTTCTGGGATGAAAAAGAAGACCGTTCTGAGCTAGATGAGTTGTTTAGTGAAAGTTAACCAATTTTAAACTGAGCCGAAGCGCAGAAAAAATAACAATAAATAAATGAGCAACACGATAAGGACATGTGATGCATGATCAATTTCTGAATCGAAAAATCATTTTGATTGCGTTTGTCGTGTCGATCTCGGCATGCCTACAGATTTTTAAAGATCAATTTATTTATTGGCGAGTGGATATTTTTCCTGAAATTTGGCGCTTGTGGACAGCGCACTGGGTGCATGTGGGATGGATTCATTTTGCACTCAATATGCTGGCTTTTATGTGCTTGCCTTTTATTTTTCCACGTGCGCGCGTCTGGCATTTTGTGGCGTTATTGCTGATTTTACCGCCGTTGATTAGTCTGAGTTTTTATTATTTTCTGGCGGATATTGAAGCCTATGCTGGTCTGTCAGGGGTGCTGCATGGGATGTTCACTGCCATAGCCATTGTCCATTTGCTATACCGTAAAGAACGGATGTTTGCGAGTTTGGTGCTGTTTCTCATTTTAGGCAAACTGATTTGGGAAAATACCTTTGGCGAGAGTGCTACGGCTGAACTGATCGGTAGCCCTGTTTTGGTCGAAGCGCATTTGTTGGGCGTGATCTGGGGGATTGTGATTGCAGCTTTATATTTAATTGGGGTGAATCTATTTGATGAATAGAGGATTGACCTAAATTCTAAAAAGAAAATCTAGATTGTCATATTCAAAAATATAAATTTGATGAAAAAATAAACAAAACAAAAATCTAAAGGCATAGAGAAAGGACAAGCTCGAGCCGACTAAAACGACAGGTTCTACGGTGTATTGCGCCGAATAGAACTGTAATAAAAATAGGAAACAACATGCAGAATCATGGACAGCGCAGATCAGGACTCGATCTGCTGAAGTATATATGGACCGAGTGGATTTCTACTTTTTTCATTCTGATTTTACTGTTACTTACGCTATTAATTGGTACAGGTGAAATGATCCATGGCCAATTGCTACGTATGGGTGAGCGCTTATATGGCGACCCAGCCACGGGTATGCAGTATTCTTTTTTAAGGGCAGAGCCTGCCAAGCCAGAGTGTAATCGTCAGCCGAATGTGGATGCTATGGTCAAAACCCAAATGCAAGCCAATGCTGCGGATGAGTTCGCTGACTTTTTTGGCACAGCTTCGGAAGCTGATGTGCGTGCATCCATTTTGGCGGGTGTGCAGCAGTGTGAAGAAAAGTATCAGTTTTATGATAAAGC
Source organism: Acinetobacter sp. MYb191 (assembly GCF_037572605.1). Lineage (NCBI taxonomy): Bacteria > Pseudomonadati > Pseudomonadota > Gammaproteobacteria > Moraxellales > Moraxellaceae > Acinetobacter > Acinetobacter sp. MYb191. The sequence goes on from NZ_JBBGZP010000015.1 coordinate 169,752, forward strand.
CATGCAACATATGGAGGCACACCCAAGTATCCGTGCCTATCGTAATTTTGAAACCACCTTTTTCGGTATTTTTAAATTCGGAACAGAAAATCGTGCCATTCTATTGATTTTTATGGTGGTCTTAGCTGCGATTAGTGCGACTTTAAAAATCCATCATATTGGTTTGCGTGGCCCTGCCACCAAGCTGGATTATCGGGTTTATAGCCTCCTGATGACATTCGGTAATGGTCTATTAGCCTACTCGAGCATTAGCCAATTTAATTCAGTCAAAGATTCGGGTGTGCCGATGAATGGCGAAACTCAGCTGATTTATTGGCTGTGGATGATTCTATTTTCGGTACTCACATTGATAAGTGTGTGGCAGCTGTTTAGCCCACCGAAAGAGGCTAAAGCTGGCGGACGTCTAGGCTTTGCTTTTCTGAGTGTGCCGCTGTATGCCTACATGGCGGTGATTACGGGTGTGGCATTTATCTTCTTCATGGACTACCCAATGGGACAAGGGATTTACTTGGGACAGTTGGTTGAGTTCTCTAGTATTTTCCTGAATTTAGCGCTCTTCATCTGGGCGGGGATGTTGCTGAAACAAACCCGTGTTGTGGATCTGTTCTTAAATATTTTGCGTCCATGGAATTTGGCGCCTGAAACACTCACCTGGTTGATTTTAATCGCTGCAGCCTTACCAACGGCATATACCGGTGCATCGGGGATCTTTGTGATTGCAGCAGGGGCGATTATTTATAAAGAAGTCTGGAATGCAGGTGGACGTCGTCAGTTTGCTTTGGCTGCAACGGCAATGTCAGGTTCGCTGGGTGTAGTTTTGCGTCCATGCTTATTGATTGTGGTGGTGGCATCCTTAAATAAAGAAGTCACGACGGATCTGCTTTATCAATATGGTGTTTACACGTTCTTACTGACCTCAACACTGTTTTTAGTGGTTTCACTCTTCTTTGCAGAGAGTAAATTCCGCATCGCGGCACCGAGTTTGGCCGCACCGAAATCAGGGCGTGCTTTCTTAGCAGTTGTACCTTATATCGTGATTTTTGTCCTCACGTGGATGTTCTATAAGTACTTATTAGACACTGATTTAAATGAATTTACTGCACCCGTGATGATGCCTGTAATTTTATTGATGATCGTGTTGTTTGATAAATTGCGTCATCAGCCTGCGCCTTTGCCTGCTGTCGGTCATTGGGATGAGACACTCAGCGCAAATTATAATTCAAGTGCTGAGCCTGCTTTAGCTGGTGCGCAAGTTGCCCATGCAGAATACCGTGAAGGGTTACATGGTAATGCCGCAGATGATGGACAAGTGGTGAATCATGGGGTGGTTCAATCCAGTTCCATGGATGTTTTACGCCAAGTCGGTTTTTGGAAGTCGATGCATATCTCGACCAGTGAAACCGTTGGACACATTGGTGCTTTGGTCATTTTAATGGCACTGTCAGTCAGCGTGGGCGGATTGCTTGAACGTACGGAGGTGATGAGTTTCTTCCCGACCGATATTAGCAGTACGTTCTTGGTTATTACTCTGATTGTGGGATTGATGGTCTTTGTTGGGATGATTATGGATCCGTTTGGCGCCGTGATCTTGATTTCTGCGACGGTTGCGCCTGTGGCCTATCAATATGGTATTCATCCTGTCCATTTTTGGATGATCACCTTGATTGGTTTTGAGTTGGGCTATGTGACACCACCTGTGGCCCTTAATCATCTTTTAGCGAGACAATCCATTGGTGATGCCGAGGTGAATGAGGCCGATGAGGAGGTTCGTCATTTGTCTTTCTATTATCGTTATGAACGTTGGATTCTACCGCTGATTGTATTGTTCCCCGCGATGCTGATCATTGCTTATGTTCCATACTTCTTTAAGTTATTTGGTTGGTATCACTAAGTTGTGAACTTGAGTTAGACCATAAAAAAGCATCTTCGGATGCTTTTTTATGGTCTGGAGTTATTGGAGATGTTTGTGAGGAAAATAGTTTCCTTCGCAGGAATTACCAAAGCAAATTACCACTCACATCAAAACAAAGTACAAGGATATTGCTAAGCGGCTTATCTTAAAAAATTGGCCCGCACTTAAGCTCAATGATAGGAATCAATTAACAGGTAAAGTCCTTCTAAGAGACATCGTTGGCATGAGTTAGGGGCTGTGATGTATAGCGACTGCAGACTTTATTCGTGAAGGTAGTTCAAAAAAGATGATGTGTTGTGTAATGGTTTGGCGCTGATTGAAAGGATGGGTGAAGCAGCAGGGTAAAAAAATACGTTAGCGTATCAGTCGATAGGCTAACGTATTCAAAAATAACAACTGTATTTTACTGAGCAGCCAATTGGGCTTCTAACAGTTTAATTTGTTCTTCTTTGAGCTTTACCAGCTCATCGGCATCTTTGTGCTGTGCTTGCAAGCTCTTTTCCTGTTCCTTCAACTGGCTTTGAATATCGTCCAGTTTAGCCACTTCTTCTTTGGCAAGTGAGGCATTTTCAGGTACAGGTGCTTTTAAAATATCTTCTTCGACCAATTTAATGGTGTTGTCAGCCATGGAGGTCGAAGCTGCTTTTTCAGCTTCTGGAAGCGCCTTCACGGTCGGTTGAATCAACTCCGCTTGGTGCACCGGTGTTGCAGACTCTTGTGCAGCAAACAACCATTGATAAAGTGCAAAAAACGCAATGATTGCGACTAAACCTGCTGTAATACCCCAGAGTAATTTAGGGTTGTTGTGTTGTACGGACGACATTCGATTCAACCTTTATTCTTTGATTGACGTGGTTTAAATTGAATGACCCCAACCTCGTCAGGGATAGCAGGGATCTGAGGCTCGTCTACATGAGTTGGACGATTCTCAGAATAACCACAGTCGATACATTCAATCCATTCATCGTCATTCGAGGTAAGCATAACAACTCGATCCATCGCCTGACATTTAGGACATTTTGCACCTGCAATGAAACGACGTTTAATAGTCATTAGACTTACCTTCTGAACAATTTAGGCGCCTAGTTTACTCACTTTTTTAGCGGTTCGTCCAACCTTGATGACGAAGTAAAGCATCTATTTTTGGCTCGCGTCCACGGAAATTGATAAATGCATCAAGCGCTGTATCTTTTCCGCCAACTGCTAGAATAAACTGGCGAAATTCTTTTCCAGTGGCAGTATTAAAAATCCCTTCATTTTCGAAACGATCGAAGGCATCACTGGCCAAAACTTCCGCCCATTTATAAGAATAATAACCTGCTGCATAGCCGCCTGCGAAAATATGGCTGAAGCTATGTTGGAATCGGTTATAAGGAGTAGTCTCTAAAACAGCGTATTGTGCACGGATGTCATTTAAGGTGGCTTGGATCTGATCTGCTTTCAAAGCAGGGGCTGCTTTATGAATGCTGAGATCGAACAGGGCAAACTCAATTTGACGTAAACTTTGCATGCCAGATTGGAAGAAACGCGCGTCCAGCAAGGCTTTGAGTAGACTTTCTGGTAAGGTTTCTTGGGTGTCAACATGTGCACTGAGCAGGTCTAAGCTTTCGGTATCCCATGCCCAAAACTCCATGAATTGGCTTGGCAACTCTACAGCATCCCATGCCACGCCGTGTGTCCCCGCAACTGCAATATTGTCAACTTCTGTCAACATATGATGTAAACCATGTCCAAATTCATGGAACAAGGTAATCACTTCATCATGTGTCAGTAGTGCTGCTTGATCTCCCACAGGTGGCGTAAAGTTACACACCATATAGCAAATCGGTTTTTGTAGGCCTTGCGTTGTTTGGGTGCGAGAGCGGAAACCACTCATCCATGCACCACCACGTTTGCCCTGACGCGCATAGAGGTCAAAGTAGAATCCACCGACCACTGCGCCTTGATCTTCGAGTTCAAAATAGCGTGCATCTGAGTGCCAAACTGGGGCTTCACGCTCCACAATTTGAATTCCATAAAGACGGTTCACAATGCTAAATAAGCCCTGCAAAATCTTAGGTGCAGGGAAGTAGGGCTTGAGTGCTTCTTGAGATAAATTGAACTGTTGGACTTTCAATTTTTCCGAATAATACGTGCTGTCCCACGGTTTTAAATCATCAATGCCATCTTCAGCAGCAATAGCTTTCAGCTCCGCCACTTCTTTGAGTGCAGGGGCACGTGAATGTTCAGCTAAATCACGTAAGAATTGATCCACCGTTGCTACATTTGGGGCCATTTTGCTGGCCAATGAAAGCTCGGCGTAGTTATTGAAACCTAACAGCACAGCCATTTCCTGACGCAGGCTTAAGATTTCTTCCATCGCCGCGGTGTTATCAAACTCAGCGTGTTCAGACTGATCTGATGCACGTGTGGTGTAGGCACGATATAGTTCTTCGCGTAAAGGACGGTTTTTCGCGTAGGTCATAATTGCCAGATACGATGGAAACTCTAAAGTGGCAACGGGTTGATCAAGTTCACGCTGCTGACCATATTGTTTTAACAGCTCAATACTGCTTTGGGATAAGCCTGTCAGTTCATGTTCCGCTAAAGGTTTGAAATAGGCTTGGGTGGCATCCAGAACATGGTTGGAAAAGTCTGAAGACAGTTGTGATAAACGTGCCGAAATTTCTGCATAACGTTTTTTGGCTTCACCTTCTAAAGCCACACCCGATAGTTTGAAGTCGCGCAGTGCAAGTTTAATCGCACTTTGTTGGGCTTCAGGGAGGTGATCAAATTGCGCAGCATCATGAATGTGTTGATAGGTTTGATACAGCGCTGTGTGTTGACCCAGTTCGGTATAGTATTCACTTAAGCTTGGTAATAAGGACTGGTACACCTCACGAGTTTCAGCATTGTTCATGACCGCATTGAGGTGAGACAGTACGCCCCATGCTTCACTCATATTATTTTCTAAATGATCGACTTGTTCTAAGACCGCAAGCTGTGCCTGAATTGATTCAGGGACTTCGCTCAGGTCTTTTAAAAAACTTTGGCCCTGTTGAATTGCCTGTTCGATCTGCTGTTGGAGTTGTACTAATGTGATTTGATCAAACTGTGGAACAGGCAAGGTTGCTTTTTCTAATGTCATGCGTTTAAGCCAAATTAAATGTTCAGTTATCACTAGATGTAAGGGTGATGCACTGGGAAATCAAGTTTTAATTGGTTTTGATGTTTTGCGCTGCTTGAAATTCAGCCCATGATGGGTAGTGCTGGTCAATGCGTGAGGGCTGATAAAGCACTTTGGCAAAGTTACGGGTCATGCATTCAGTGGCTAAGATTTCACCGCTTTTATATTTTTCTTTGCGGTGTCGCCAAATTTCGTTTTGTCGGTAGTAGTCCGTCCCGATTTTTAGGAAGGCATGCTGTTGTTCAAACACATGGTAGACATAGCCTAAATCGGCGGAGCAACGCAGTTCACCTTCTAGGCATTTCTCACTAAACCACAGCCGAATTTGAAAGCTATGCGGGGTGGGGTTGTAAAATTGATAATCGATATAGTTATAAAAAATTGCAGCCCCACTACAAAATGGAAGAACACGACCATGATCTGGGAACGGGTCAAAGGAATGCTGTGAACGTTGTACCACTTGTAACGGGCTATGCAAGACAAGCCAGTGAATAAGATTGGCAATTTGGCAAATACCGCCACCAATACCACCGCGTGCTTGACCAAAGCTGAGTTCCATTCCCTCGACATAGCCTTTTTGAGTTGTTGGTTGTCCCACCAACTGACAAAAAGAAAACGTTTGTTGTGGATGGATTAAAATCCCGGAAATACACGGACTGGCAATTTTAAGATTGATGACTTTATTGTGTTGCCACTGCTGATCGCTGTCGCCTAATTTACGAATCAGAACGGACTGATGCTTTTTGACGCGAAAAGCCAAAGGGACGTCAGAAAATGAATGGGCATAGTCTTTCCCATCTGTTTTCCACTGCCAATAGCGCATCATACGTCGGCTACGCGTGGCCATGAAATAAAGCAGGGGATGGTATTGGCTGATAGGTTTGCTTAAAAATAAACGCAAAAAGTTCATGTTGGCCCTATGAAAAAAGGTGCTAGAACATTAAGCCCTAGCACCTTTTACATCATTTACTCAGTTTTCGCTTTTGCATTTGATTTTTTCTTTTTAGGTTTCGACTTTTTCTTCACTTTATCTTTAGCCTTTGTTTCAGACTTTGATGAAGATTTTTTACTAGGCTTTTTGCTGTAGGAGCTAGGTTGGGATTTATCTTTTTTGCGTCGTATGGGCTGGTCTCCGTTGTTACTGGGAGAGGCGTTTGTCGACTCGCTAAAGACTTCTTCTTTACTTTCGCTTCGTGTTGTTTTGGCTTTGCCAACACGGGGCGCTCGACTACGTATGGGCCGACCACCATGTGAGAGTTGCTGCAATAATTCAAAATCAATTTTGCGGTCTTCTAAATTCACTGCTGCAACTTTGATTTTCACTTCATCGCCCAAGCTAAAGCTTTGACCGCGTGCCTGCCCAATCAAGCTCTGACTTGGTTGGTCATAGACAAAGTAGTCATCGCCCAGTTGGCTGACATGGATCATGCCGTCAACATATAAGTCTTTGAGTGTGACAAATAGGCCAAATTCTGCCACGGCAGAAATGGTGCCGACAAACTCTTCACCCAAATGCTGCTGCATATAATGACATTTCAACCATGTGGTGACAGAGCGAGATGCTTCATCTGCGCGACGTTCAGTCGCCGAGAAATGTTGACCAGCATCATCCAAAGCGGCCCCTGAAAGAGGTGCAGGTTTATGTTTTAACTTGGCTTTAATGGCACGGTGTAACAACAAGTCTGGGTAGCGACGAATTGGGGAAGTGAAGTGCGTATATGCTTCATATGCCAAACCAAAGTGACCTGCGTTATTGGCGCCGTAGTAGGCTTGCATCATTGAACGTAACAGTACGGCATGGATACTTGGAGCATCAATACGGTCTTTGGTTGCATCAATCACGGCTTGGTAGTCTTTCTGAGTCGGCTGCTCTGGGAACGGTAGACCTAGCAGTTTGACAAAGTCGCGTACTTTTTGAATACGTGAAAACTCAGGTGGCTCATGAATACGGTATAACATTGGCACATCATGTTGTAGCGCATATTCAGCCGCTGCCACGTTTGCCAACAACATACATTCTTCAATCAGTTTGTGCGCATCATTACGCGTACGCGGTAAAATTTCCTTAATGCCGCCCAGCTCATCAAAGGTCATGTAAGTTTCAACCGTTTCAAATTCCATGGCATGACGTTCTGCACGTAAACCTTTGAGGACTTGATAGAGTTGGAACAGGGTATTCAAGGATTTGCGCACATCACGATCTTCTGGAATGGCACTGCTGTCGCCTTCAAAGTATTGGGCAACATTGGTATAGGTTAAACGTGCTTTTGAGTGCATCACAGATGGGTAGAACTCAAACTTGGTGACCCGACCTGCACGTGACAGGTTTAAATCACAGACCATACATAGACGGTCCACATGCGGATTGAGTGAACATAAGCCATTCGAGAGGGCTTCAGGCAACATCGGTAAAACAAAGTGCGGGAAATACACAGATGTACCACGTTCTTGAGCTTCATCATCCAGTGGTTTGCCAGAACGGACATAGTGACTCACATCCGCAATGGCCACCACCACACGGTAACCGCCGCCTGGACGTTTTTCCGCATAGACTGCATCATCAAAGTCGCGTGCATCTTCACCATCAATAGTGACTAAGGCTAAATCACGTAGGTCAATACGACCTTCACGGTCCTGTGCTGAAGGCTCTTTAAAGCTTTCTGCTTCTTTAATCACTTCTTCTGGGAATTCATACGGCAAACCAAACTCTAAAATGGTTTGTGGAATAATAATTTCAGTGTCGGCCTTGTCTGCCATCGATTGCACAATATGACCTGTTGCCAACTCATCTTTGGTTGGATAGTCATCAATTGCGACACGAACCGAATCGCCCACTTTGACTTGTGCATGTTCGATTAACTCTTTTTCTAAAGTAATCGGTTGGTGCGCATTGGGATTTGCTGGTTGAATAAAGTATTCACCGTCATGTATCGATACTTTACCAATGATTTGCTTCACACGGTGTTGCACCACTTCGGTAATAAAGCCCCAAGCTTTACCTTTGCGGTCCACTGAGGTTTGACGCACTTTAACACGGTCACCATTAAACACTTGGCGCAGTTCGCGTTCAGGTAAAAGTAAGTCTTCATGACCTGCAATATTCGCCGTGCCAAAGCCTTTATTATTGATGTAAACCGTTGCTTCATGTTCAGGTTGCTCTTCGGCAATTTGAAACTTGAAGCCATCTTTCATCAGTTGACCATCACGAACCATCGCAATTAAGCGATGGCTGAGTGCTTCAATGCTTTTTTGATCTGCAATTTCAAAAATTTCGACCAAGTCCGCATGCGATAAAGCCGTCTTTTTTTCTTCGATGGTTTCTAAAATGAGCGTGCGGCTCGGAATAGGGTTGTCATAACGTTCAGCTTCAGCTTTTGCTTCAGGATCGACCCAATTTTTCATAATGTCTTTGGCTGTATGTCAGTAGATAGGATTAGCATAAGTCATGCGAAGACAGACTGCACGCAAATGATTGCAATATTGTGTTTTATGTCGGCAATTTAGAATATCTGCTGTTTTATTCAACATGCAGATATAGAGAAAAGAAGAAATTCGGATGAATCCGCCCTAAATTGTTTAAAAAGTATTTAATTGAACAGAAATATGCAAAAAATTGAGTGTCTGTGCTTGCAGTGCTAGCATGAAGTTTGTATTATGGCCGCACGTTACGGTGAGATGGGTGAGTGGCTGAAACCACATCCCTGCTAAGGATGCGTACGGGTAACTGTACCGAGGGTTCGAATCCCTCTCTCACCGCCAACTTTACTTATGTCGCGCTCATAGCTCAGCTGGATAGAGCACTTGGCTACGAACTAAGGGGTCGGGAGTTCGAATCTCTCTGAGCGCACCAATAAGTAAACTGTATGTAACGTATCGCCTGAATTGGCACACAAGTAATGCGCTCATAGCTCAGCTGGATAGAGCACTTGGCTACGAACTAAGGGGTCGGGAGTTCGAATCTCTCTGAGCGCACCAACTTGAACAATCAACCGCACATGTTGCGGTTTTTTTGTGTCTGTAAAAAATGAAGTACTTCGATTTAGAAAGTGATTCCTCAAGAAAAATCCGATATAAATAAAGCGCTATTCTTGCGTGATTCCCCAGCTATTTTCGTATGGAATGATCAATCTGTTGGTTTATGCAGCGTTTTATATACACTATGCTTAATAACTGGGCAGTTGATCGGCTTTTATGAAAATAAGACTTAACAAAAAATAAGATTCACGTATAATTCACCCCATCAAGACGTCGCGCTCATAGCTCAGCTGGATAGAGCACTTGGCTACGAACTAAGGGGTCGGGAGTTCGAATCTCTCTGAGCGCACCAACTTGATCAATATTGAAAAAACCGCACATGTTGCGGTTTTTTTGTGCCTGAACTTTCTGTTCTGTAGAAATCCATAGCATGGATAGATTTTTTGCCGTAGTTATTCAGTTGTTTGTTGCATCTCAGTTTTATCATGCGGTTCTGATATCTGTATGGCCTCGGCTTGAGTGGATCGCCGCTAATCAACATCGATCTGCTAAAGTCCTAAAAAAATGACCGATTGTGTTGTAGTATTGAGCACAATATTTTTAGCTATTTGATGTGACCCTATGTCAGAGAACAAGCCTGCATTATCGACACGTTATTTCCTTACTTTAGAAGAATCCCAAGATGGTTTTGCCTTAGCGACCTTTGGTAAAAAGCAAATGACGCGTTTTATCACGCCATTGATTAGTGTCGGGATTATTGTGTGGGGCTTTATGCTCGGCTTTTCAGGCGTCGGTCGTTACTATGTGGCATTGGGTATATTTTTCTTGGTTTTACAAATTCTCATGCGCTATTGGTTCCTGCCGATGATGTTTAAGCGCCAATTTGTGAAATATCAGTTTGGTAAAAGTGAGCAAGGCATCGATTTATACCAAGATTATGCGGAAATTTATGCCAATGGCCGCAAGCAAGTGGTCCATTATAATGAAGTGCAAAAGTTTGCCAGTGGCAAGCTGACCTATATGCTTGAGCTGAAAAACCGTACTGTGGTGATTGTGCCTAAGCGTGCGTTGGCCGATAGTGCGGATCAAGCAAAATTTGAAAATACTTTTAAAAAATAAGCATTTTGCGCCATAACACCATCAAAAAATCAGAGGAAGATCATGAGTACACGTCCATCTAAAATTGTCTGTGTCGGTCGTAGTTATGCAGACCATGCCAAAGAATTAGGCAATGCGATTCCTGATCGTCCCGTTTTATTTATCAAACCACCGAGCAGTTTGCTCAGTTTAGATGCGGGCATCTCTTGGAATCCTGCATGGGGCAGCTGCCATTATGAATGTGAACTGGTTTTACGCATTGACCATCGCCTAAGCAAAGCAGCCGATCCAGCTCAAGCCCTTCAAGCGGTAGGAGCTGTGACTTTAGGTTTGGACTTAACCTTACGTGACTTACAAGATGACTTGAAAACCAAAGGCCAGCCTTGGGAACGTGCCAAAGCCTTTGATGGTTCGTGTGTACTGGCAGACTGGGTTGCTGTTTCCGATGTGGTACAGGACTGGGATGATGTGCATTACAGTTTTCATGTCAATGATGAGCTGCGCCAAGCGGGCAACACCGCACACTTAATTTTTGACATAGGCACCTTGTTGGCCGACATTAGCCAAGTCTTCACTTTGGAAGCGGGTGATGTAGTCATGACAGGTACACCTGCTGGGGTCGCTGCATTACAGGCGGGTGAGCAGTTGAAAATGACTCTAAAAGGCAAAAACCAAGACTATTCTTGGAATACCTTTGTTAAAGCTTAATTTACAGACTTTCAAACCCCATCATTCAAAAAGATCACTTCGGTGATCTTTTTTTTTAGCTTTATTGGTGGCTATGGTACAGTTTACGGAACTGATCGGGGGTATATACCATCCAGCGTTTAAACATATTAATAAAGGCCGATGCATTGGCATAGCCCAAATCCAGCGCGATACTTTCGACCTTTTTTCCCTCTGTCAGCATGCTCATGGCTTTCATGACTTTTAAGCGCTGTCGCCATTCATTCAAGGACATGCCAAGTTCTTTTTGACTATAACGTGCCAGTGTGCGTTCAGTCATATTGTGCTGTACTGCCAGTTGTTGCAAAGAACTTTTGTCCGCAGGATGTAGATGTAAAAAATCTAAAATGCTTTTTAGGGTCGGGTGTTCAGAGTGCGGTAAATAGCTACTGACCAATTCTGCATGGTGTAATTGGTCAAGCAAGACATAGAGTAAGCGCATGTGTTCAGGTGCATCATCTGGCAGGCTGTGTTGTCTCAAATGCTTAAATAGTGCCGAGACCAAAGGTGAGCTGAGCATAATACCGGCTTGTTGAGGCAGATGAGTGCATAAGCTTTCATGGATATACAAGGTGCCATGTGAAACATCGGTACGATTTAAGCTGCTATGGGCCACATTGGGTGGAAGCCAAATGCCATAAGGTGGCGGGGTAAGATAGTCAATCTGGTTGATATTCACCTCCATCACACCATTAAAGGCATATACAAATTCGCCCCATGCATGTCCATGCACAGGATAAACCGACTGCGCGGGGTCTTCGCGAAAGCTGATCCATAATAATTTATCAATATGATCATTGGTCGGTAATTGTTTGAGTGGTACGCTCTTTTTTTGTTGTCGTTGGGGCATGGCTGAAATTGCCTGAATAAGAAGATCTCTTGTCTGTTTTAAATTATATGTTTTATTTCAGACAAATCTATAGTGAGCTTTGATCTTTTTCAGTGGAGCAGGTCGTGAGTAGTCGTCAAGCGCTGGACAGTAAAGCTTCAGGGATTATGTTTGGGCTGTGTATTTTGTGGGGATTGCAACAAGTGGTGTTAAAGCTTGCTGCCCCCGATATTTCTGCAGTAATGCAAATTGCACTTCGCTCAGGTTTATCTGCATTGATGGTTTACCCCATGATCAAGTTGGCAAAGGGCACATCTTTATGGGGGCGAGACTACTTACCCGCAGGAATTTTAGTTGGGCTTTTATTTGCAGCAGAATTTTTTCTGGTCGCTCAAGCTTTACGCTTTACCTCAGCGGCGCATACCGTGGTTTTGCTGTATACCGCGCCTATTTTTGTAGCATTGGGTTTGCACTGGAAGTTGCCTTCTGAACGTTTATCGCTCATTCAGTGGTTGGGCATTGCATGTGCATTTTTCGGGATTGTGATTGCATTTTTATTTCGTCCTGCAGCTTCACAAGCGGCTGCAAGTTCTGCACTTTGGGGCGATGCTTTAGCACTCTTAGCAGGGGTGTTGTGGGCCGCCACGACCATTGCAGTTCGGCTGACTAAACTAGCAGAAGCACCAGCGACCCAAACTTTGTTTTATCAGCTCTTTATCGCTTTCTTGGTGTTATTGCCTGTGGCTTTCTTCATGGGACAAGCGACGATTCACTGGTCTGTATTATCTCTTACAAGTTTGCTTTTCCATACCGTTGTCGTGTCATTTGCCAGTTATCTGATTTGGTTTTGGCTGTTGAAAAAATACTTGGCATCGCAGTTGGGAGTCTTTTCTTTTTTGACCCCAATCTTTGGGATGTGTTTTGGTGTGGTGTTACTCAATGAGCAGCTGGAACTCAACTTTTTGGTAGGTACATGCTTTGTATTGATGGGTGTAATGGTGGTGAGTTTGCATCACAAAATTAAGCAGTATGTACAAGCATTTAAAATGGCTTTGCAGTAAATACTGGGTAGGCTTGAATCTGTCTTAAGCTCAGACTGATTTGAGTGGGATGATAAAAAACGTGTCTTGGACACGTTTTTTATATGAAGTCTTAAGATTTATCATCAAAAATTGTAGACAGCGGAATAGCGAGTTTGGCCGCCAAGTAATCATCCGATTCTACTAATGCTGGGCCAATTTTTTGCATCCACACATCATCAGGATGGACATTACCCAAATCTTTACGCTTTGGTAAAGGGTAAGGAAGTTTGCTGTAAAAACTCCAAAAATCGACTTGAGATAAATTACGTACCAGCACATATTGGTTATCATCGGTACGTTTGACTAAGTTTTGCTGTTCAAGCATAAACACGTAACTCGGCCAACGCCCCAATTCATCCCGCCCTAATACATCTAAAGCTTCATCATCAGAAACACTGAGTCCTTGCTGTTGCTTTTTATAAAACAGTTCCAGCAAATCCAGCAGCATAATCACAGGATGCCGTTTTTGCTCTTTATGGGAGGTAAATGCGGTCAGTGCATAACTAATTTCGACCCCAATCAAGACGATATTCCAAGACAGAAAAATCCATAATAGGAAAATGGGAATCGCAGCAAATGCACCATAGATAATTTCATAACTGGTGAAATTCGACATAACGAAACCGAACAAATTTTTCAGGAGTTCAAACACGACGGCACTAAATAAACCTGCAATCAAAGCTGATTTAATCGGGACACTGCGGTTTGGAATGGTCCAATTCAGAATAAAAAAGCCAACAACGGTTAAGCAGAATGAAATCAGCCACAGGACAAATGCGCCATCAAGCTCATAGCCTGCAAAATTATTGCTCAGAACATTGAGGGAAGCCATCGTCGACGAAATAACAAAGGCACTACCGAGTAGAATGGGGCCTAAAGAAATAATGGTCCAATAGCGCATAAAGCCAATAATGCCACCGCGAGTCTCACGAACGCGCCAAATTCGATTAAAGACCGTTTCAATACTGGTCAGCATCATGACGGTGGTGACGAATAAAAATAAGATCCCAATAATGGTTAAATTACTGGATTTATCGGTAAACGCATTTAAAGCCTTATCAAAAGCAATCGTAGTTTTCGGTAAAAAATTACTATAGATCAGTTGTTGTAATTGCTGCCGTGCAGGTTCAAGCGCTTTAATTGAGGAAATGATCACCAAAAAAACGGTCAGCATCGGAACGACGGCAAACAGGGTGGTATAGGTCAGTGAGCCCGCTTGTTCACGACATCGATCGGCCTCAAAACGGCGCAGTACAAATAAAACGAACTGAAACCAAGTTTTCTCATAGAAAGGAAGTTTTCTTAAGTACTGTTCTAACATAGGCAAAGTATCTCTTTTGTTTTCTTCATCTTTTCTACATTTTTCACCCTAAGCTTAACCAAAAAATAGGAAAAATACCGTATAGTTTTATTTTTTCTGTCACCGAACTCTATTCATGCAAACTTATGTTTTAGTTTTATATTACAGCAAATACGGCAGTACCCGTGAAATGGCGCATCTGATTGCAAATGGAATTGAAGCCAGTGGCGTTGCAGTTAAAATTCGAACGGTGCCAAATATTGCGGCTGTGGTGAAGGAAGCAGAGCCAAGTATTCCTGCAGAAGGTGATATTTATTGTAGTTTAGAGGATTTGGCAAACTGTGCAGGTTTGGCACTAGGTTCACCAACTCGCTTTGGTAACATGGCCTCTGAAATGAAATATTTCCTCGACCAGACCACCAGTCTTTGGCTCAATGGAGCTTTGCATGGCAAGCCTGCTTGTGTGTTCACCTCGTCAGGGTCTATGCATGGCGGCCAAGAAAGTACTTTGTTGACCATGCTGCCACCGTTGTTTCATCATGGCATGATGATTTTAGGGTTGAACAATGCTATTCCCGCATTGTCACATACTAAAACAGGGGGAACACCGTATGGCGCCAGCCATGTCAGCGGGCCTCGACATGATCAGCACTTAAGCCAAGATGAAAAAGTGCTATGCGAAGCTCAAGGTAAGCGTCTTGGGGAAGTGGTGAAGAAACTACAAGCTTAGGCATTGAGACATGAAAAAGCCCATCATTGATGGGCTTTTTATTATTGAGCTGGCGTCAGATGCTGTTCTTTAAATTTTGTCCCACATTTGAGACATTTATAGTCAAGGAAGACATTTTTATCGACAATCACACCCGCTTTTTTACCAAAACGATGTCCTAAAAATCCGCCTGTTACACCAATACTGATTGCACCGACAAAAGTGCCAATGGTACCACCCATAATCACTCCAAGAGGTCCAGCCGCTGCACCTATCGCTGCGCCAATAGAGGCCCCAGATGCTGCACCACCGACGGTACCAGCTGTTGCACCTGCCGAACTGAGCAATACGCCCCCAATTTTAGTCAGCTGTTGCTCGTGATTGCGTTTTTCAACATCACTAGAGCCACATTTTGGGCAGAGAATTGTATTTTCCATAGTCTATTTGGCCTATTCGGGTGACCAGTGATTGAAGCTGGCAGCCGTTTTACGGTGTGGATGACACGTTGCGCAGAACAACCGTGTTTTGCGCTTTAATTTAAAAGATCTAAACAACTGAATCTAGAGTAAATCTTAGTTGAATTTGCGGCAATAATATTTATTAAACTTGTAATTTTATGAAGTACTTGATGCTATGTTTTTAAAAACGGTTTAGCTGGCAAAGTGAATTCGGTTTCTTCCTGCTTGCTTGGCGCAGTACAAGGCTTTATCTGCACATTTAAAGACATCCTCTGCATCAGCATCATGTTTGCCGACTTCAGCAACGCCTATACTGACCGTAAAACGCAGCACTTCTTGTTTATAATGCACTTCCATGGCTTCAATCGTTGAACAGATTAAAGACCCGCATGGCTTCATCACCTAGGCAGGCAGCTAAAATAATCGAAAATTCCTCACCGCCAATACGGGCTAAAAAATTTCCCTCACGTAGGATACCTTTTATTTTTTTGTCATCTTTTTCAAGACATGGTCACCTGCGGTATGTCCATAACAGTCATTCAGCTGTTTAAAGTGATCAATATCTAAGATACCTATCGTAAATGGCACGCGAGCATGGCTGAAATGCTGCATGGTTTGATTGCTTTCTTGCACAAATTCACGGCGGTTAAAGGATCCCGTAAGCTCATCTGTAGAGGTTAAGACAGCCATTTCTTGCACTTGTAAATGCAATTTAATGTTTAAAGCTAACCATGTGGTGGGACTTTGTAAAAGAATCGCTTGTTTTTAGGTGCAGTGATGGTTACGTTGATCTGCCACATTTAAGGTGCCAATATACACGCCATTGTGAATCATGGGCGCATCCATACAGGTTCCCATGCCATGCTCGGAAAGCATTTTACAATCCAGTTCATCTGACTGTGCAAGGTCATCACAAATGATCAGCTTTGCATATGTAAAAACGCGTCCGACAAAAGTCTGCCCAATCGGAATTTTAAAATCCATTGGAATCGCATGATTGCCTGAAATCGAATACAGCTTGAGATATTCTTCAGTATCTTGCAGGGTAATACTGGCCCGATCCGCATTAAACACGTGAGAAACCCAGTACGCAATGGTGTTTAAAACAGCTTGCAAGGAGTCTGCTTTACTTAAGTCGTGCATGAAGTCTACGGCGAGTTGAATGGAGTGTACGCCATCAAATCCAAATAATTGGCTTGGGGTAAATGATCGTTCAGTTAATTGTTTCTTGTTTATCATTCAATACGGTATCTCTATAAAATAGTATCCAGTTTAGTTTTTATTGGTTTTTCTCTTAGAAAGTGGACATTACCTTTTAGATTTGATCATGCTATAGAAATCGCGTTTCTCCAACTTCAGTGTGTAATTAAATTAAGAATAACCTACAGCGCAAATGTGGCATTTACATGTGAATGACCCGCGGGTAATCTGAGTGACAAAAAAAGAGCACTTGAGGTGCTCTTTTTTCAGGTTGAATGCCGTGATTAGTCACGAACAAATTCAACAGTCCCATTTGCCAATGACTTTACGCGTGCTAAATATTCAACGCGGTAGCCTTTTTCAAGCAGAATATCACGACCAGGTTGGAATGATTTTTCAATCACAATACCCACACCTACAACTTCTGCTTTCGCTTGGTGAATTAAGTCAATCAGACCCAATGCCGCTTGACCATTGGCCAAGAAGTCATCAATCACGAGGGCTTTGTCTGCTGAGCTGATGTGCTTATTTGAAATCGCAATCGTGCTTTCCGTTTGTTTGGTAAACGAAAAGACTTTTGAGCGGTAAAGGTCATCTTTTAAGGTTAAAGATTGGTATTTACGCGCAAAAATAACGGGCACGCCCAGTTCTAAACCTGCCATGATTGCAGGTGCGATACCTGATGCTTCAATCGTGATGATTTTAGTGATGCCTGCATCTTTAAAACGAGCAGCAAATTCTTTACCGATTAATTGCATCATAACCGGATCAATTTGGTGGTTTAAGAAAGCATCAACTTTCAGAACTTCATCAGATAGAACGATACCTTCGCTTAAGATTTTCTGTTCTAGTGCGTACACGGGAGAATCCTCTAGGGGCAGGTGCTTTTTCAAGCAAAAGCGTATTTTAGGAAGCACCTGAAAAAATGCAAGTAAAATTCGTCAAAATGACTAATTGCTTGCACCTTTATAACCCGTTAATAGCAATACATAGGATGTTTTCTTATCCACATGGCTGACTTTGACTGGAAGATAGTCCAATTTAGGTGCTAACCAGAAAATGGTTTCGCGGCCAGGTTTGTCATGTTTCATGACCACTTTAATGGTATCAAAGGTGCCATAATCGGTTTTGATTGACTCAGAACCTTGCTTTACAAATTTACGTGCTTCCACTTCTTTGGCATCGGCCAAATAATAAGTCGATTTTAAGCCGCCATTTTTGATGTCTTCCCGAAGCTGTAATTCAGCATTCAGTTCATCCAGTACACCTGCTTTCCAAGCGAAAGAACGCGCTTCTTTGTCTTTCTTGGTATTGATGGTTTTTGCGGCTGGATTGAAGTTAATACTCATGGTGTTGTTATGCACCAAAATTTTACTACTACGACTAAAACTGCTGGACTTAATTTGCTTACCATTGAAACTAAAGCGACTGCTTTCGGTTGCAGAGGCGATACCACCAGCTTTGGCTGCAAAGACATAGTTCCAGTTGTTGCCCGATTTCGATAACGTACGTGTCGCTGAGCCCATATTTTTGCCATTATAGTTAAATTGATAACTGGCTTGGAATGGACTCATGGCAAAGGTTTGACTGGAGAAACCGACAAAGAGCAAGGTGCTGACACCTGTTGCCATTGCGACTGTTTTCAACATTGATTTAGCCATAAGAAAAAGTTTCCTATTCAGTTGTAGGCACAAATTTTTTGCATAGAAATATTATGCACGTTGATTATGAAGAAAAAATTCGAAACATAGGGCAAACTGTAGTTTTATGTTTCTTTTACCCACCTTAAGTCACATTTTAGTCGCAGCATCCCGAGTTATTTTTGTCGAATTGGCGAGACCGTGCTTTCGTCTAGATTGGGTTCAATCAAGTCATCGATAGAGGTTTGCGAAAACTTATTGAACAATGCCGTTAAGTTGACATTACCGATTACTACCAATTCTGCTTCACGCAACACGGCATGATTGACATGGACTTTACCTAAGGTATCAATAATTGAACGATTTTTTCCTAACCAGCGATTCAGATCCAAATGCAGCAGATCATCTTTGACTTTAATCACATTCAGTTTTTCTAAAATCATGCCTAAGGGGTCTTGGTTCAGGACTTTTTGATAAAAGAATAGGGCACAGCGCACGCCAATTTTATGAAATACCGTTGGGTATTCAGCATCCAGCACACTGGTGTCACTGATTTGCTCAAATACGATCAACTGCGTTTTTTTATTTAACTCCATTTGTGCCAGTTTCAAATCTACCGAAAGCGTGAGTTTGAGTCCGTTATAATCGAGCGTGGCGTATAAACGTAACCAATCATCATGTAAGTCGGCATGCAGGTCTTTCAACATTCTCACGTTGTCGGTCACAAAACGTTGAAAAGTGGCATTTAAAAAGACTTGAGACATTGGAAACTCGCGCTCATCCTCAATAAATCCTTCCGCCTTTTGATAAACTTGGCGTAAACGATTTGAAATGTTGGAAATAAGCGTTTGCATAAGAGGCGTCCTAGCTAATCAACGTGTTTGAGCGATCAGGTCTCTGGTCGAAATGTTTGAAAAATACTGCTCATGAACCTTGCAGTTTAGCAAAATTAATTGCACCATTTTCATGATTTTATGAAACAGTGAATCTAAAGGGCACAAGGTCTCATTCTACGCAATAAAATGAAGACTGTGTCTATTTTATACTGCGCGTATGCGCTTTGGGGAACAAGACAAATTGTCGGTTTGGTGTGATGCTTAGAAAAATAAATGTAATGCCTTTGGCTCATGATTGGTGGAAAGACCCAATTTTTACAGCGACCGTCGTGCTGGCGGTATTTTTGCATCTCGTGATTTTGACTTTGCAATTTGCGATGCCTCAAGAAAATGATGCGGCAGTGAAAGAAATTGCCGTTACCTTGCGTCCTTCTGATAAAAAAATTGAAAACGCAGATTTTTTAGCGCAAGCCGATCAACAGGGTTCAGGGACCTTTCGTGAGTCACATCGCATGTCGAGTGACATGCCCGCACCGATGCTTGAGCAAAGTACAGGCGAACAGCAGCGTGAAACTTTAGAACAGATCCAACAAAAACGTGAGCTGAATTTTGAAGAAAAACTGTTAATGACGACTTTAAGTTGGCAAAAACAAGCTGAGGATAACCAGCGCAAAAAAGCCATGGAAGAAATGAACAGCCAGTTTCAGGCCAAAGCAGCAATGGTGGCCAGCCTTGAAGCGCAATATTTACAACGCCAACAAAACTTTAGCCGTCAGCAAAAAATTAAAACACTCGATGGGATTCAAGCTAAGCAAGATATTTCGGCAGCCTATCTTGAAAAGTTCCGTCAGAAAGTGTAATTTTATGGCAACCGTTACTATCCGGAAGCAGCTAAACAACAACGACTGGCGGGTGAAGTACGTTTAATGGTGATTCTAAATGCATCAGGAGGTATCCGCGCCATTCGCCTAATTGATAGTTCAGGCCATGAGATGCTTGATGAGGCTGCAAAAGCGTCGGTGCGTAAAGCCGCACCATTCGGTGGATTTGATGCCAAAATGAAGGATATTTCTGAGTTACGCATTGTGCGTACATGGCGTTTTGACCCAGCAGAGGCAGAGTTTGAAGTGCACTGAGTTGTGCACTTTTAAGTGTACTTTGATGATTTTGCTTACTTCAGTTTAGTGGGTTGCACGGACATAGGTACCGTCTTGACGTCCACCGATCCAAGTTACAGTTAAATGAGACTCTTCCACATCTAGGCGGCCAGGAAAAATTTCTAAATGCTTGCTATATTTCGGCAGAGCCTTTAAACCAATGCAGTTGCCGTTTTTCCACCATGTCCCTTCGGCATATTGATCTAAAGAGCCGACAGCTAAGTACCATTTAAATTTACCGTTGGGCTCTAGTAAAAGCTCAGAACCGACCTCCATAACACCCTGCAAATAATAATGCCCAGCCCAAGCCTGAGCTGAGTCTAGAAATTTCACTTCTTGGCAGGATGTTTGATTTTCATCATTGCTATTGGCATAAAGTGGTGTGGTGCAGGAGAGGGCGATAATGCAGAGTAGTTTTGAAATCGATGTATGCATTTTTATAATCTCTTCATCTATTTTTTCATCTTGCATTATTTTTAGCATAAATAAACCCGACACATCGAGATGAATCGGGTGAGTTGCTTCAAATCTAATAATTACTGTTCTAAATAAGGGTTTTCAAAACCGAGTTTAGACAAAATTTCAATTTCGATGCCTTCCATTTCTTCAGCATCAGCTTCTGACGTTTCATGGTCATAGCCCATGAGGTGCAAAGTGCCATGTACCAACATATGAGTGAAATGCGTCAGTGGCGCTTTGTTTTGTTCTTTCGCTTCCAACAGCACCACAGGAATGCAAATGACTAAATCGCCAATAGGAAATGAGTCAAGAATTTGTGCCATTTCATCTGGCAAGTCGCTCGGGAAAGACAACACATTGGTTGATTTATCTTTGCCGCGATATTCCAAATTCAATTTATGACTTTCATCATGGTCGACACAAGCAATGCCAATTTCACAGTTACTCTGCGTGCCAATATGACGTAAAACAGTTTCTACAACTTTTTTGATATAGCCACGTTTCAAGACCAACTCAGGTGCTTGAAAGTCCTGTTGTAGAGAAAGACTCAGTTTCAAAATAGATCCTTAAATAATCATATCTGCGGGCATTTTAAAATGCCCGCAGACTTTAACTTAATGCTGAGCATCGGCAGCGGCATCATTTTCAGCCACTAAGGCTTCTTGACGCGCTTTGCGTTCAGCACGCGCTTCAGCAGTTAAGCGATGTTGTTCTGCATCCCATCCCTCATAAGCTTCAACAATTTTTTGCACCAATTGGTGACGTACTACATCACGAGAGTGGAAGCGGGTAATGTGAATTTCTTTGATTTTGTCGATGATTCGTAAAGCATGGGCCAGACCGGATTGCTGACCACGCGGTAAGTCGACCTGTGTGATATCGCCTGTAATCACCGCACGCGAACCAAAGCCTAAACGTGTGAGAAACATTTTCATTTGTTCAGGCGTGGTGTTTTGCGCTTCGTCTAAAATCACGAAAGAGTGGTTTAACGTTCGACCACGCATATACGCCAGTGGTGCGACTTCAATCACCTGACGTTCAATCAGTTTGGCTACTTTTTCAAAACCAAGCATTTCATACAAGGCGTCGTAGAGTGGGCGTAAATAGGGATCAATTTTCTGGCTTAAATCACCGGGTAGAAAGCCGAGTTTTTCACCCGCTTCAACGGCAGGACGAACCAATAAAATCCGTTGAATTTCATTACGCTCTAGCATGTCGACTGCGGCCGCAACTGCGAGATAGGTTTTACCTGTACCCGCGGGTCCAATACCAAAAGAAATATCACTTTGTAGAATACGCTGCACATAACGCTTTTGGTTGGCACCACGTGGATTGATACGACCTTTACGGGTTTGGAGCCATACTTCATCTAAACCAGTGTGCTCTTGCCCGTCGAGGTCTTCTTGTAATTCACGGTCAGTCTGACTGCCTTGAATCATGAGGTGTAAGGTGTCGGCACTGATTTGTACCGTATTTTCTGCTTCTTCATGCAGGCGATGGAGCAGACCTTCGGCTCTCTCAACTGCATCCATTTCACCATCGACATAAAATGCATCACCTCGATGGGAAATAGTGACATCTAAACGCTGTTCGATTTGTTTCAAATGACCGTTATAAGCACCGAGCATGCTCTTTAAACGTTCTATTGAAACCCCAGGAAAAGTTACTGTACGTCGAATCGCTGCAGTCAAGAGAATTCCTTTAAGTAGTCAGAATCTATTCCCTTACATTACGCCACGTCAGGCTCAAGATTCAAGAGTTCACCATAAACAAAATTCAAAGTTTTAATCTCTGTCACTTCGATTTCAGCGAAACGTCCGACCCATGCTGCATCACCAATAAAACTCACATAACGAGTGTTATCCGCCGTGCCAATCAGTAGGTTTGGATCTTTGTCTGAAACTTTCTCGACCAAAACGCGTTGAATGGTGCCGAGCATGGCATCGGTCTTGTCAATACTCGATCGTTTGATCCATTTTTGAACTTTACTGAGACGCTCTTTTTTCACGTCTTCTGAGGTGGTGTCTTCAAGATCAGACGCAGGTGTACCCGGACGTTTTGAATAGACAAAACTGTAGGAATGGTCGAAGTCCATATCTTTGATGAATTGATAGGTTTCTTCAAAGTGCGCATCGGTTTCACCCGGGAAACCAATGATGAAGTCACTGGATAAATGCATATCTGGACGGACTTTGCGTAATTTGGCAATTTTGTCGATATACACATCAATGGTGTGGTTACGCTTCATGGCTTGCAATACATCGTTTGAGCCGCTTTGCACGGGCAAATGTAGATGCGACACCATTTGCGGTAGGTCACGGTAACATTCAATCAAGTCATCATTAAACTCAAGTGGATGTGAGGTGGTGTAGCGTAAACGCCCAATCCCCGGAATTTCTGCAACCAGACGTAATAAGTCTGCAAAAGTACAGATATTGCCTTCGAATGTTTCACCACGGTAACCATTGACGTTTTGACCCAATAAAGAAATCTCACGGACGCCTTTTTCGGCTAAGGTCGCAATTTCAGCTAAAACATCATCCAGTGGGCGAGAAACTTCTTCACCACGGGTATAGGGCACTACACAGAATGAACAATATTTTGAACAACCTTCCATAATTGAAACAAAAGCCTTGTAACCTTCCACACGCGGTTCAGGTAAAAAGTCGAATTTTTCAATGTCAGGGAAAGAAATATCCACCAATTTGATTTTTTCTTTCTTAGGTTTTTCGATTTGATCAAAGTGCTGATCAAGCATTTGTGGCAAACGGTGCAAGGTTTGCGGGCCAAAAATCATGTCGACATAGTTGGCACGTTTTTGAATGTTGTCACCTTCTTGAGAGGCCACACAACCACCGACACCAATGATCAGGTCTGGATTTTTGTCTTTCAGCTTGCGCCAGCGACCCAATTCAGAAAACACTTTTTCTTGGGCTTTTTCACGAATCGAGCAGGTATTCATGAGTAGAATATCAGCTTCTTTCGGATCTTGGGTCAGCACATAACCGTGCGAGTCGCCAAGTAAGTCTGCCATACGGTGACTGTCATACTCATTCATCTGACACCCTTGCGTTTCGATATACAGTTTTTTAACTGATCCATCGATGGCTGGGGTGTGCTGTGGCTGGGTAACAGTGTTTTCTGAGGCAGCTTGGGCACCATTTGGAATGAAGGTTTGAACCGTCATGTAGGCTCCTAAGGGGGATAAATCTAGGTTTTTGTGTCTGATCAGTATCTGTGGCGGCGAAAGCAGAGCTTGGCTGGCGACAAAAAAGGGTGATCAAACACCATATGAAATCTACGAAAGGCGCATATTTTAGCAGGAAATCTGAATAAACTTATAGCTTTAAATCTGAAGCTAAAAAGATTGATTTGTGAAGTGAAAATGCAGGAAAATTAATATTGTCTAATCATAAGGTTACATAAGAGAACAATAGAGTCTGTTATGAGTTATTAAACTAATGAAAATGATGAGACGAGACTAGGCAATCCAAAGATGACTGAAGGCAAACCCATGTTAAAACGATTACAGAATAAATATTATCAAGTGTTTGCGTTGGGTGTGGCTGCCTTGGGTCTATCGGCAGCGACACATGCCGCAGATGAACAGTTTAATGATGCCTTGCGTGCAGCAAATGCAGGCAATGTCGGTTTATTACAACAATATCAAAGCAGTATGCAGGGTGATGTGCTGGGCTATTATCCTGAATATTGGGTGCTTAACAGTAATTTGGCATTGCAACCTGCGGCGAATATTGTTGGATTTGCACAGCGCTATCCGCAATCTGCCATGGCTGAGAAGTTAGCAGCAGATTACATCGAAGAAAAAGTCAAAATGGCCGACTTTGCTTCTGCGCAGCCGGTATTGGCCTATGTGTCTAATGCAGATCGCGCAGAAAGCTGTGCCATGGCGCAAGTCCGTGCCAAGTCAGGCGACTCTTTGGTTTTTGCCGAATATAAAGATGTTTGGCTCACGACCAATTCACAACCTGAATCTTGTACAGGGCTGGGGCGCATGATGTTGTCTAGTCCACTGATGACGGAACAAGACAAACAACAACGTTTATGGGCGCAGCTACGCGCAGGGCAGTCAGGTCAAGCGATTGCAACCGCACAAACGATTGGCATGAATCTGTCTTTGGCGCAGCTGAATAGTATTCAAGCCGATCCACTGAACTATCTATGGTCCGCACCGAAAGCATCGGCGGCAGATCAAGCGTATTTAATTTATGCCATTGGGCGTTTAGCCGACAGTGATCTAAATACTGCGCTGGCGTCGGTAAAACGTGCTGCAGAGGGTACACCTGAGTCGGTACAAAAAGCGTTGTACCGCGCCGTGGGATATATCGGTGGCACAACCGTTATGAAAAATAATTTTAATGTGGAAGTGTTGCAAGCCTTCGATCGGAGCTACGGTTTAGCACTGAGTGAAGAAGAAGCTGAAATTTATGCACGCCAAGCCATTCGTTTTGGCGCATGGGAGAGTGTCATTCGTGCCATTGATGGCATGAGTGTGACGCAGAAACAAGAAGACCGCTGGCAATATTGGTTAGCCCGTGCTTCAGAACAACGTGGTGATGCAAAGTCAAAAACACTGGCACGCGAGATCTTCAAAAAATTGTCAGTAGGTGACGATTATCATAACTTATTGGCAAAAGATCGTATTGGTCAGCGTTATCAAACAATTCCAGCCAATACCCAACCGAGCAATGCGGATGCGCAGCGTTTGAGTCAAGATATTCACTTTAGCCGCGCTTTTGCACTGCGCAACGTCAATGCGCCAGACAATTATGTCAACCGTGAATGGAATTGGGCTGTTCGACAAGCTTATTTAAAACAAGATGATGGCTTAATTTTGGCTGCTGCCAAACGTGCCACAGAAATGGGATGGTATGACCGCGCGATCTATGCAGCCGATCGAACCGTCAAGCAGCATAACTACAGTTATCGTTATGCCATGCCGCATCAAAGCTATGTGGTCAGCCATAGTCGCAATGCAGGCATAGATCCTGCATGGGCGTATGGGTTAATGCGCCAAGAAAGCCGATTTGTTACCCATGCACGTTCGCATGTGGGGGCCGGTGGTTTGATGCAAATCATGCCGGATACAGCAAAACTGGTCGCTAGACAAATGGGTGAAACCTATAATCCTGCTGCACTGAGTGATATGAATACCAATGTACGTTATGGCACATTTTACTTGTCCATGATTCAAAGCCAATTAAGTAACAGTCCTGTACTTGCCACCGCAGGTTATAACGCAGGGCCAAATCGTGCGCGCCGTTGGCAGCCTGATAATCAGCCGATTGCGGCGGACCAATACACAGAAAGTATTCCTCTGACTGAAACTCGTGATTACGTCAAGCATGTCATGAGTAATGCGACCCATTATGGTGTGCTGCTTGGACAGGGCCCACAGTCAATCACCCAGCGCATGCAAAATATTCCTTTTAGAAGTCAATAATAAAGGCCTAGGCATTTTATGGTTTTGATGTCATCCCAATCAGTCTTAACGCAAAAGCTTCTGCTATTGATCAGCAGCGGTATTGCTATGGGATTTTTTGCGACATCAGCCCATGCAACACCGACTGTGTTTGGTTATGTGATGGAAGTTCAAATGACACCCGCCGTGTGTTTGTTCGATAACCAAGGCTCAAAGAAACGGAAATGTTTGGAAGGCTATTCGCTCAATATAACAGGATTGTATCCTGAAACCACGACACGAGAGTGTCAGACCAAGTCTTCAGCCGTCCTGTCACCACTTCAGGCCAAAGTGGTGGCGAGAGTCATGCCCGATGAACATGCGCGTCGCCAGTTGTGGGCAGAAATTGGGGGGTGTGTGCCGATGAGTGCCAGTCAATATTTTCGTAACGTGATTAATTATGCAGAACGTTTAAAAATTCCCGCAGATTTGACTTCGTCTGAAAATAAAACCGCGCAACTGCATAGCTTACGTGGACAGTTCCAACGTTTGAATCCTGGACTACCTGCAAGCGGGCTGCGTTTTAGCTGCCGTACTCACCGTCAAACCAATATTTTGACCGAAGTCAAGGTCTGTTATAAACCCAATGGTCAGTACAAAGGTTGTGCAGAGAATATACAAGAAAACTGCCCAAATTCTTTTGCGGTCAAGGGTTCTTACTAATCTCTTTCCTTAAATTAATTTATATTTCCTATCATACTTTTGTTGGAATTCATTCTCTTTTACATGCATCTGCCAAAGTATTGGAGTACAATCTTTGCCGTTTATGATTATTAAGATTAGATAGAACAGCTATTTAATCATATAACGTTCCTCAAATGGAGATAAGTACATGAAGCAACCTGTTCGCGTTGCCGTTACTGGCGCTGCTGGTCAAATCGGTTATAGCCTATTATTCCGTATCGCTAGTGGCGAAATGTTAGGTAAAGACCAACCAGTTATTCTGCAATTGTTAGAAGTTCCTTTTGAGAAAGCTCAAGCTGCGCTTAAAGGCTTAATGATGGAATTAGACGACTGTGCTTTCCCATTATTGGCTGGCATGATCGGTACTGATGATCCAAAAGTTGCATTTAAAGATGCTGACTACGCGTTATTGGTTGGTTCACGTCCACGTGGTCCTGGTATGGAACGTGCTGACTTATTGAAAGTGAACGGTGAAATCTTCATCGGTCAAGGTCAAGCACTAAACGAAGTTGCTAGCCGTGACGTTAAAGTACTTGTTGTAGGTAACCCTGCAAATACAAATGCTTACATCGCAATGAAATCTGCTCCAGATCTTCCAGCGAAAAACTTCACAGCAATGTTACGTCTTGACCACAATCGTGCGTTGACTCAAATTGCTCAAAAAGCAGGTGTTGCTGTAGCAGACATCAAAAACATGACTGTTTGGGGTAACCACTCTCCAACGATGTATGCTGACTACCGTTTTGCAACTGTAAACGGCGAAAGCTTAAAAGACAAAATCAACGATGCTGACTGGAACGCGAATGTATTCCTTCCAACTGTTGGTAAACGTGGTGCTGCGATTATCGAAGCGCGTGGTTTGTCTTCAGCTGCTTCAGCTGCGAACGCTGCGATCGACCATATGCGCGATTGGGCTCTTGGCACAAATGGCGAATGGGTAACGATGGGTATTCCTTCTGACGGTTCTTATGGTATTCCTGAAGGCGT
Organism: Acinetobacter sp. MYb191; assembly: GCF_037572605.1. Classification (NCBI taxonomy): domain Bacteria; kingdom Pseudomonadati; phylum Pseudomonadota; class Gammaproteobacteria; order Moraxellales; family Moraxellaceae; genus Acinetobacter; species Acinetobacter sp. MYb191. The sequence continues at coordinate 197,452 of NZ_JBBGZP010000015.1, forward strand.
AATGTACGGTGTTCCTGTAACTTGCGAAAATGGCGAATACACACGTGTTGAAGGCCTAGAAATCGATGCGTTCAGCCGTGAACGTATGGACAAAACTCTTCAAGAACTTGAAGAAGAGCGCGCAGCAATTGCTGACATGCTTAAATAATTAAAAACTGATCTGTTCAAGATCTGTTTTGAAAAAGCACTCCGTTTGGGGTGCTTTTTTATATGGGGGTGTGTTGAACAAAAAATAACATGCTGTGATGTAGATACAACTGAGCATAGATGGCCAAAGGTTTATTCTAAAAGGGCATGATCAAGGCTTGAGGAGAACAATGATGTTTGACCAACAACCGACTTTAGAACTTTTATTTGAACAATTGGGGCTTGATGCGAGTGCAGAAGCAATCGATAAGTTTATTGAAACACACCAACTTACTTCAGACGTTCCATTGCATAAAGCACCCTTTTGGTCAAAAGCACAGCATGACTTCATTATCAGTAATTGGAAAAAAGATGATGAATGGGTAATGGTGGTCGACCTGTTAAATGAACAATTACATACAGAACATACGCTTTCAGGATCGTGTCATTTATAATCACAAATTGAAACAACAAACCTAGTTTTATGACTAGGTTTTTTTAGAAAATACATATAAGTTAATTCAATAATAATTGACAATAGTATTGATAAGGAGGCCGAGATGCTCAGTCAACATAAACCATCCTTAGAGCTTTTATTTTCGCAACTGGGACTCGCCAATAGTGCGGCTGCCATCGAGTTATATATTCGTACGCATCAACTTCCTGCTCATCAATCTTTACACGATGCACCGTTTTGGAATTCCGCACAACGTGCGCTATTAATCAGTCATTTGGTTCAAGATGATGATTGGGCGATTATGGTTGATGAACTCAATCAACAGCTACACCTCGATGCTTATAAACTTCAAACTGCCTAAATTGATTTTATGCCGTTGTCATTTGAATAGTAGAATTGACCCATAAAAAAACGCCTGATTTCAGGCGTTTTTTTATTTGTGCATTTTAGTGCAATTTACTTTGCATCAGCTTGATAAACCAATCTTCTTGATGAAGGTCAACAAAAGCGGCATGTTCACGCAGTAAAACGAAATCAAACTCGGTGCTTTTCGCATATTTGCCAAGCCAGTGCCGTGCCAATGCTGACTCTTTTCGACTGACCGAGGCATAGGCCAAAAACAGGTAAATATCGCCCTGACCATAGCTGGTCAGCGGTTTTAGAATTTGCTGTGTAATCAGTGCAAAGCGATCTTCTTTGGTGATTTCAAAGTACAGCATATAAGCCTTTGCAAGGTGCAAAGACAAATTGAGGTACAAAGATAGAGGCATTTCCTCAAACTCAATTCGACCTTGCTCAAGTAATACCACCGCTTCTTGTAAAAAGTGGACTTGCTCTTGGCGCAGTTGGCTCAGTGTGACCAACTGTAAGCGCAAATCAGCACGCTCAAGGGCTAATTCAGGGCTATTGCCTTGTAGGTAGAGTTGATCTGTTTCACCAATACGCTGAATAATTTGTTGACTGCTGGCACGCATCGGTTACATCCTCATCAATTGATGTTCAGTATATGAGGATACTTTTTACAATTTAAAGTCTTTTTGCTTGAATCATAGGATTGTACTGTCACTCCGTAACCATCCAGTAATCGATAAACGCTGATGCTTGGCTTCTAAAACCTCATGCAGCAAGTCACTTTGAAACAATGCAATACGATTCGGTTTGGGATGTAGCACATGCCAAATGTCATTTTTATCTTGCAGATGAAGTTCACCGCCCCAATCGTTTTGCCAATCTTCGTGTAAATAATAGACCGTAGAAATCATGCGGCCATTTTTGCCTTGAGGATTATCACGGTGTAGGGCATAAAACTCGCCAGCGTTATAGCAAGCAAAATGTGCTTCGACGTCTCGAATACCAAGATAAAAGGCACGATTTAGTTCCTGTCCCAAACTATAAAGGGCTTGAACATGATGATTGGAAATAACGAGCTCGGGATTGAGCCATAAAATGTGATCACTACGGATCTTGCTGATGACACCGTTTTGAATAGCGGCTTCACGAAAGCGATTTAAGTTCGAAGTACATTCTTCAATGAGTTGATGTACATAGTCATCAGAGTAGGCGTCATCAATGATGGCAAAACCATGTTGATCTAAATCATCTAGGATTTGATCAACACTCCAAGACTTTGGGAGAAGAACTGCTTCCATTACATTAACCTAAAAAAGACAAAGAAAAGCCACGGTTATTCTAGTGTATGAAAGCAATCTGAACGAAACTATTTTTCATGCTAAAATACTCATTGATTTTAGGAATGATAGAAACATGAATTACCGTCACCACTTCCATGCAGGTAACTTTGCAGATGTCATGAAGCATGTCCTTTTGCTTCAGATTTTGACTCGCCTCAATCAAAAAGATAAACCGTATCGTTATATTGATACGCATGGCGGTGCTGGTAAATATGATTTATCGACTTCAGAAGCACAAAAGTCGGGTGAGTTCTTAAATGGTATTCACCGTTTAGTAAAACTTGATGACTCGATTAAGCGTAATGCGCCTGAAGGTGTTCAGCAGTATTTAAAAATTGTTGAAAAAATGCGTGAAGGTTCAGGTAAGGGCGCTTATCCAGGTTCGCCGTGGTTTGCATTGGAAGGCATGCGTGAAATCGACAAAGCCACCATTTTTGAAATGCAACGTGATGTATTCCAACAGTTGTATTACAACGTTCGTGATAAACGCGCAGGCTTACATGAGCGCGATGCATATGAAGGGCTATTTGGCGTTATTCCACCCAAAGAAAAACGCGGATTAGTGATGATTGATCCACCTTACGAAGTGGAGCGTAAAGATTTCCCTCAATTGGTTGATCTCATAGCGACTGCATATAAAAAATGGCCAACGGGTGTGTTTGCAATTTGGTATCCAATCAAAGACCGCGCCATGATTGACCGTTTTGAAAAGAAAATGATTAAAACCGGTATTCGCCGTCAGTTGATCTGTGAAGTATGTGTTTGGCCAGATGATACCCCAGTGGGCTTAAACGGCTGTGGTCTGTTGGTGATTAACCCACCTTGGAAGTTTTCTGAAGATGCAGATGAAGCGCTACAATGGTTATTCCCACATTTGCGTATGAGTGAAAATGGTGGTCATGCTGCTGTTCGTTGGTTAGTTGGCGAATAAAGATAGACTAATAAGAGAAAAGGCTACATTAGGATCGACAGAGAATGACAAATATAAATAAACCTGAAAGCGAATCTTCACCCCGCAGTACGCCTACTTTTGATGGGATTACTTTCGAGGTGGAAGAAGAAGAGCACACACAGGAAGGTCAAAAAGTAAAACGTCGAGGTATTTATTTGTGGCCGAACCTGATTACAACGGCCGCGTTGTTGTCAGGCTTTTATTCCATTATTGCTAGTATGAATGGTAATTTCCAGCAAGCGATTTATGCCATTTTCTTGGCGGCTTTGTTGGATGGTTTGGACGGCCGCGTTGCACGAGCAATTGGTGCGCAGAGTGCTTTTGGTGAACAGTATGATTCTTTATCTGATCTATTGGCGTTCGGAGTTGCACCCGCTATTTTGATGTATAGCTGGAGTCTGGATTCGCTCGGTCGTATTGGTTTGGCATGTTGTTTTGTCTACACCGCCTGTGCTGCGTTCCGTTTAGCACGTTTTAATGTGCAAATCGGTGTGGTCGATAAGCGTTACTTTATTGGTGTAGCTAGTCCACTTGCTGCCATTATTATTATTTCATTGGTTTGGGTTGGACTCGATTTCCCAGAAATTTTTGATATTCGTGAGCGGGGGATTCAAGCCATTAGTGCAGCAGTGATTGTGTCTGTCGGACTCCTCATGATTTCGAATATTAAATATTATTCATTTAAAACGGTAGATCGTAAGCGCGTTCCATTTTTTGTCCTTCCTATCGCGGTCTTTATTTTTGCTGCAATGACTTACAATATCCCTGTGGGTATTTTAGTCATTTCCTTGATTTATGCACTATCTGGCTTTGTTACTACGTTTTTAGCACGACGTCAGCACAGCCCATCATGAGTTAATGATATGTAGAAGGAGTATGATATGTGGTTGTTTCAAGATTTTCTCGATCAGTCTAAACAACTTAATCAGGCTCCTTCACGGTCACTTCCTGCTTATCACCCACCCAATAAAAAATATAAAATTATTCATCAAGCTTTAACCATTCCCAATCTTCCTGCTCCATTACATTATTTAAACTTTTTGAGCATGATTGGTCAGCCTAATACACCCATGTTTCGGAACAACAGTGCAATCAGAACTACACCCTTAGATACTGCGACCGTATTGGCCAGTAGTAGTCCACATATGGCAGGGCAACTGAACCGCTATTCAATTTCTGCGGAATGTTCATTTCAAGAAAAAACATTTAAATTTGCCAATAAAGAACAGCTCATGGGAACCTTCCCAAAATTTCAAATTCAAAGAAAAGACACAGAATTGAGCTTTGAGATTGAAATAACAACAACATCACTGATTTCACATTTCACCAAATTGCGTTTTGGTCTTGCAGAGCATTGGTCTGTATTGTGTCGATGTCAGGGAGAAGTTAAATATAAAGAACAGCGCTATGCCATTGACCAGTTAGGGGCTTTTGAATACGCGCGCAGTATAGACTTTAGTTATTTACCCTTAGCCTTTTTCACGTATCAAGTCATTAATCTGCTGGATCAGCGTCAGCTATTATTAGAACAAATTCGAGATTCGTTTAATCGAATTGTACAGTCACGTATCTATATACGTGATTTGCAAAAACAACAAACCCATATGTTTGATCGGATGGTGCGCTTTCAAGTTCATCGTGTTTATCCTGCTGTGAAAACTCCCAATGGGCAAAAAATGTATTTACCGCGAGAGTTTGAATGGCACTATCAAGATGAGCAGGGACATCACATTCATCTTTACGCTCAAAGTCGTGGTGATTTTAAATTTGGTTTGGCTGCGGGTTATGTAGGTAGCTTTAAATATAAACTCAAAATGGATAATTATTAGGAACAGGGCGAAAGTGGTTATTGTGAATATGTGGATTGTCGTGCATTAAAGTGGCAAGAAAAAAAATCGCAAGAAAAAAATCGAAATGAAATTGGAGAAATTGTTCCCTTTTCACTCAAAAAATAAGAAAAAAGCGATATTTTGCTGAATAAGTAAACAAGTGTAAGTTTTTTTATAAATAATTGAGTAAAGGGGGTTGTGTTGGGTGTGAAATGCTGTAGAATGCACATCCATCGGCGGTGATGTTGATTAAAACTTGTTGAGAAACAAGGATTTAGCCTAAGTGGTAGAATCTGGAAGTCTTGAATAAGTTTAAAAATAATTAACAAAACCAGTTGACTTTCTCTGGAAAGAGAGTAGTATAGCCGACCTAGCTTGCTGGTGACGAATCAGCAAGAAGATCATTAAGAGATTATGAAGAACAACTTGTGTGGATTTTTACTGATTGATCGATCGAAAATATTTCATTGATTGAATGGTAAAAATTACTCGAAGTTTATTTGAGAAATATTTGTCAGAAAATTGATGAGCCAAGATTTGTAGCCATAAGCTACTAATGATTTTTAACTGAAGAGTTTGATCATGGCTCAGATTGAACGCTGGCGGCAGGCTTAACACATGCAAGTCGAGCGGGGAAGTATAGCTTGCTATACGACCTAGCGGCGGACGGGTGAGTAATGCTTAGGAATCTGCCTATTAGTGGGGGACAACATTCCGAAAGGAATGCTAATACCGCATACGCCCTACGGGGGAAAGCAGGGGATCTTCGGACCTTGCGCTAATAGATGAGCCTAAGTCAGATTAGCTAGTTGGTGGGGTAAAGGCCTACCAAGGCGACGATCTGTAGCGGGTCTGAGAGGATGATCCGCCACACTGGGACTGAGACACGGCCCAGACT